>JADFIH010000187.1 GCA_022566715.1 Pseudomonadota bacterium
TTCGCCTGATCAAGATGTTCCGTCACGATGATCCATCGCCTATCGCCTCACGCAGCTACCTCACGCAGCCGATTTGCCCGCCAGCCAGGCAGGCAAACTCTCGCTGCCCAGCAATTCCTCGAAGGTCTGCCGCGCACGAACGACCGAGAATTCGCCGTCCTTGACCAGGACCTCGGGCACCAGCAAGCGGCTATTATAGGTCGAGGCCATGACCGAACCATAGGCGCCGGCCGTCCGCACGGCGAGTAAATCATCCGCGACAACCGGCGGCATGGGCCGCGCCAGCGCAAGTATATCGCCGGTTTCGCAGATCGGGCCCACGATATCCACGGGCGCGCGGGGGGCCGCCGCGGCAGGCTCCTTCAAGGGGATGATCTCGTGGCCGGCCTCATAAAGAGCGGGCCGCAAGAGGTCGTTCATGGCCGCATCCACCACCAAGAATGTCTTGTGACCGGTTTCTTTCACGTAAATGACGCGGCACACCAGAATCCCGGCATTGGCGGCAAGAACCCGCCCGGGCTCGAATATGAGCTGGCACCCTAGATCGCCCACGCAGCGCCGCACCATCACGGCGTAATCGGCCGGCGGTGGGGGGGTGTCTTGGCCATAGGTCACCCCGAGACCGCCCCCGAGGTCGAGCCGCCGGATGTCGTGTCCGTCGCCGCGCAATTCGGCGACCGCCCGCGCGGCCAGGGTGAAGGCCGCCTCGAAGGGCGCAAGGTCGAGAAGCTGCGAGCCGATGTGCATGGCCAGGCCCACGACTTCGATGCCGGGCGACGCCGCGGCGGCGCGGTAGACCTCGCGCGCCCGCGGCCAGGGGATGCCGAACTTGTTGTCCTTCCGGCCGGTGGCGATCTTGTCGTGCGTCGCCGCGTCGATGTCGGGGTTGATCCGCACGGCGATCTGGGCCGTCGCGCCCCGGCCCGAGGCGACCGCGCTGAGGGCGGCAAGCTCGGGCTCGGATTCGATATTGAATTGCATGATCCCGGCGTCGAGGGCCATCGCCATCTCGTCCCGCGTCTTGCCGACGCCGGAGAAGACGATCTTGTGCGCCGGTACGCCGCCCGCCAGGGCGCGCCGAATCTCGCCCCCGGAGACCACGTCGGCGCCCGCGCCCAGGGCCGCCAGGGTGCCGATGACGGCAAGGTTCGAGTTCGCCTTGATGGAATAGCAAATCAGCGAGTCGAGGCCGTCGAACCCTTCCGCGAAGACGCGGTAGTGGCGCACCAGCGTGGCCGTCGAATAACAATAGAAGGGCGTGCCCAGCGCGTCCGCAATGCGCGCCAGGGGAACGTCCTCGGCGTGGAGCACGCCGTCCTTGTAAACAAAATGGTCCATTGGGGTTCGCGGTAGAGCAATATCCGATATGACCGAACCGGTGTGGTTCAATTATATCGGATAAAATTGCTCTACATTTCAAGATTCTAGAGCAGCTTTATCCGTTCGGCGGTCGGCCCTGAATATTTCGATGGGGCGGTTCGATCTGAACGGATGCTGCTCTAGGCGCGTTTCTCACTCTGTTCCTTGTCCGGGGGCGGCTCGAGGGGGCCCTTCTTGCCGCACGCCGCCAGCGCGCCGCCGAGGGTAAGGACAACCAGAAGCAAAAGAATCGTGCGTCTCATTTTGGGTTCTCCCCGGTCAGTTTCTCCCGGAACTTCGCCGCCGCCCGCCGGACGTTTTCCGGCGCCGTTCCACCGTAGCTGCGCCGGCTGGCCACTGATTTCTCAACACTGAGCACATTGAAAACGTCCGCCGTGATACCGGGCTCGACCGACCGCATATCCTCGAGCGCCAAATCCTCCAGACGGCAATTTTTTGATTCCGCTAGTTTTACGATTCGGCCCGTTACCTCGTGGGCTCGCCGGAACGGCAGCCCGGCCTCGCGCACCAGCCAATCGGCGAGGTCCGTGGCAGTGGCAAAACCGGCGCCGGCCGCCTCGCGCATGACGCCCTTGTTGAACCCGAGGCCGCCGATCATGCCGGTCAGGGCGGCCAGGCACAGGTGCAGCGTGTCGGCGGTATCGAACACGGGCTCCTTGTCTTCCTGCATATCCTTGGCGTAGGCGAGCGGCAGGCCCTTGAGCGTTACCAGCAGTGTGGTGAGCGCGCCAATCACCCGCCCCGATTTCGCGCGCACCAGTTCGGCTGCATCGGGATTGCGCTTCTGCGGCATGATCGACGAGCCGGTGCTGAACGCGTCCGGCAGGGTGACAAAGCCAAAGGCGTCGCTCGACCACAACACGATCTCTTCGGCGAGGCGCGAGAGGTGGACGCCGAGGATCGATCCGGCGGCCAGGAATTCCACGGCGAAATCGCGCGCCGACACGGCGTCGAGCGAGTTGGCCATGGGCGCATCGAAGCCAAGCTCGGCGGCCGTCATGTCCCGGTCGATGGGAAACGAAGTGCCGGCGAGCGCGGCGGCGCCCAGCGGGCTTTGGTTGAGCCTGCGCGCGCAATCCCGAAACCGCCCGTGGTCGCGGTCGAGCATTTCGGCATAGGCCAGCAGATGGTGGCCGAGCGTGACGGGCTGCGCCGTTTGCAGATGGGTAAAGCCCGGCATGACCGTGTCCGCCTGCTCCTCGGCCCGGCCGACCAACGCCATTTGGAGTGTTTTAATCTCTCCTGAAAGGCCAGCGATGGCGTCGCGCACCCACAGGCGCAGGTCGGTCGCCACCTGATCGTTGCGCGAGCGCGCGGTGTGCAACCGTCCGGCCGGTTCCCCGATCAACTGCGTCAGGCGCGCCTCGACATGCATGTGGATGTCTTCCAGCACGGGATCGAATACGAAGTCGCCATCGGCGATCTCGCGCTCGATGGTATCGAGCCCGGCGGCGATCGCCTTGCCGTCCGCCTCGCTGATGATCTTTTGCGCCACCAGCATATGACAATGAGCGCGCGAGCCCGCGATGTCCTGCCGGTAGAGGCGCCGGTCGAAGCCGATGGAGGCGTTGATCTCCTGCATCACGGCCGACGGGCCGCCCTCGAAGCGGCCACCCCACATCGCACTAGAAGGAGGGGCGCTCGACTCAGACGCGGGTGTCTTCTTCCTGCTCATGTCGTATTCCGTCTTGGCCGCGCGGTGGCGGCACTACTAAGGGCCGGACTTTACTCTCTTTTTTGCGGAAAAGTCCCTCGCCTTCTCGGCGCGGGCGGGCTGGGGGCAGGGCCTAGCGGGTCGGGCCTAACGAGTCGGAACGGGCGTATCGCCCGAGTAGTCGTAGAACCCGCGGCCCGTTTTTCGCCCGAGCCAGCCCGCCTCGACGTATTTCACCAACAAGGGGCAGGGCCGGTATTTCGAATCGGCAAGGCCCTCGTACAACACCTGCATGATGGCGAGGCAGGTGTCGAGGCCGATGAAGTCGGCAAGCTCCAACGGGCCCATCGGGTGATTGGCGCCAAGCTTCAGGCCGGTGTCGATCGCCTCCACCGAGCCCACGCCTTCATAGAGCGTGTAGATGGCCTCGTTTAGCATCGGCATCAAAATGCGGTTGACGATGAAGGCCGGAAAATCCTCGGCGCTCGTCGGCGTCTTGCCCAGACTGATGGTGAGTTCGCGGACCGCATCGAAAACCTCGGGCTCGGTGACGATTCCGCGGATCAGTTCGACCAGCTTCATGACCGGTACGGGATTCATGAAGTGCATGCCCATGAAGCGGCCCGGCCGGTCGGTGGCCGCCGCCAGCCGCGTGATCGAGATCGACGAGGTGTTGCTGGCGATGATGGCGTCCGGCCCCAGGTGCGGACACAACTCGATCAGAATCTGCCGCTTGACCTCTTCGTTTTCCGTGGCGGCCTCGATCACCAGGTCCGCGTCCTTGAGCTTGCCGAGGCCGACGCCCGTGGTGATCCGTGCAAGCGCCGCATCCTTATCCGCGGCGCTGATGCGCTCGCGGCTGACTTGGCGTTCGAGGTTGCGTTCGATCGCCTTCAGGCCCTTGGCGAGCGGCTCGTCCGCGATGTCGACCAGGGTCACGTCGTGGCCCGCAAGGGCGCAGATATGGGCGATGCCGCCGCCCATCTGCCCGGCCCCGATCACGCCGATGTTCTTGATCATGGCGCGGCGCTATTCGGCCAGGGCCGCTTCGAGCTCGGGCACGATCTTGAACAGGTCGCCGACGATGCCGTAGTCCGCCACCTGAAAGATGGGCGCGTCCTCGTCCTTGTTGATGGCGACGATGACCTTGCTGTCCTTCATGCCGGCAAGATGCTGAATCGCGCCCGAGATGCCGACGGCGATGTAGAGTTCGGGGGCGACGATCTTACCGGTCTGGCCAACCTGGTAGTCGTTCGGCACGAAGCCCGAATCGACGGCGGCCCGGCTCGCGCCCACCGCGGCACCCAGGAGGTCGGCGACCTTTTCAAGAAGCGCGAAGTTCTCGCCGTTCTGCATGCCGCGGCCGCCCGAGATGATAACGCGCGCGCTGGTCAGTTCCGGGCGCTCGGATTTACTGAGCTCCTGGCCCACGAAAGTGGAAAGCCCCGGATCGTCCGCGGCGCTTATGGTCTCGACCGTGCCGCCGCCGCCTTCTGCTTCCGCCGCCGCGAAGCCCGTCCCGCGCACGGTGATGATCTTGATGGCGTCCAAGGACTGCACCGTCGCCATGGCGTTGCCGGCATAGATCGGCCGCACGAAGGTATCGCCCGACACCACCTCGGTGATGTCGGAGATTTGCGCCACGTCCAAGAGCGCGGCGACGCGCGGCATGATGTTCTTGCCGAAGGTATCGGCGGGCGCGAGCACGGCGGCGTAGTTGCCCGCGAGGCCCGTGACCAGGGCCGCCATCGCCTCGGCAAGCTGGTGGGCATAGTGAGGTGCGTCGGCGCACAGGGCCTTGGCGACGCCGGCGACCTTGGCCGCCGCTTCGGCGGCGGCGGCGCAGCCCGAGCCGGCCACCAGGACATGGACCTCGGAGTCGAGCGCCAACGCCGCCGTCACCGTATCGAGGGTGGCGGCCTTGAGCGCGGCGTTGTGGTGCTCGGCGATA
>JADFIH010000188.1 GCA_022566715.1 Pseudomonadota bacterium
GTCAGCCATTCCAAAACACGTTGAAGAGCCTGAGTTCGGGGACCTTTCCGATATTTACGCGCGGGCGGCGGTGAGCCCGGCGCTCGTCGCCCTGGCGGCGCGGGCGCGCAACCCGGTTCCCGCCGCGCCGGTCGATCGGCCGGCCCCGTCCAGCCTCGATGTCTGGTCGCGCACCCTGGTCGAAGCGTTGTTCGCCGATAGCCGCGACGCCCTGATTCTGGTCGACCGTTACGCCTGCGTCATCGCCGCCAACGCGGAGTGGTACTTGCTCTATGGCGAGCAGGACCACCGCGTCGTGGGCCAGGATTTCGCCGATGTGGTGACCGGAAAGGCGCCCTCGGAAATGGCGGCCGTGGTCGAGCGTGCGATCAAGCGGTTGGAGCCCGTATCGGAGGCGGTGATCTGCCGCCACGCCCGCGGCTTCGATTTGAAGCTCGATGCCCTGGTCACGCCGCTTCTCGACGACGCGGGCGAGGTGCTGGGCTTCCTCGGGCGCCTACGCCCCCACCGGAGCTAGCCCCTTAACTTCCCCGCCGCTTCAGAAGCATGAGGCGGAGCGCGTTGAGCTTGATGAAGCCTTCGGCGTCGCGCTGGTCGTAGACCGAATCCGCCTCGAAGGTGACGTGGCCCAGGCTGTACAGGCTTTGATCCGATTCGCGTCCCACCACGGTGGCCGATCCCTTGTAAAGCTTGACCCGCACGCGCCCGCTGACGTGCGCCTGTGAAAGGTCGGCCAGCGCCTGGATCATCTCGCGCTCGGGCGAGAACCAAAAGCCGTTGTAGACCAGCTCGGCATAGCGCGGCATCAGTTCGTCCTTGAGGTGCGCGGCGCCGCGGTCGAGCGTGATGCTTTCGATTCCCCGATGCGCTTCGTGCAGAATCGTACCCCCCGGTGTTTCGTAAATGCCGCGCGACTTCATGCCGACATAGCGGTTTTCGACCAGGTCCAAGCGGCCGATCCCGTTTTCGCCGCCGAGTTCGTTGAGCCGGGTTAGAAGCGCCGCGGGCGACAGGGCCTTGCCGTCGATGGAGACCGGATCGCCCGTTTCGAAACCGATCTCGATAACGGTTGGTTTGTCGGGCGCATCCTCGGGCGCGACGCTACGGGAATAGACGAACTCGCCCGCTTCTTCCCAAGGGTCTTCCAGGACCTTGCCTTCCGACGAGGTGTGCAGAAGGTTTGCGTCCGTTGAGAACGGCGCCTCGCCGCGCTTGTCCTTGGCGATAGGAATCTGGTGTTTCTCGGCGAAGGCGATGAGATCGGTCCGCGAAACGAGGTCCCATTCGCGCCACGGCGCGATCACCTTGATATCCGGGTCGAGTGCATAGTATCCAAGCTCAAAGCGCACTTGGTCGTTGCCCTTGCCGGTGGCGCCGTGGGCCACCGCGTCGGCGCCCGTGGCGTGCGCGATCTCGATCTGGCGCTTGGCGATCAGGGGCCGCGCGATCGAGGTGCCGAGCAGGTACCGCCCCTCGTACAACGCATTCATGCGGAACATGGGGAAGACGTAATCGCGCACGAACTCCTCGCGCAGGTCTTCGATGTAAATTTCCTTGATGCCGAGCATCTCGGCCTTGGCGCGGGCGGGCGCGAGCTCCTCACCCTGACCCAGGTCGGCGGTGAACGTCACCACCTCGCAGCCATAGGTCTCCTGCAGCCATTTGAGAATGACCGAGGTATCGAGCCCGCCCGAATAGGCGAGCACCACTTTCTTGATGTCCTGTTTGATGTCCCGCGTCACCGCGCCGGCCCCGTCCGCACCCCTGGAATTCGCGCGCGGAGTATAGGGGACGGCGGTGGTGGGGCAAGGGTGGGCGAGTTAGAGGCTCGCAGCCCTCTCGCTCGCTCTTTGCTTCACGCTGGCGGACCTGAGTTGGCCGCAGGCGGCCATGATGTCGCGCCCGCGCGGCGTCCGCACGGGGGAGGAATAGCCGGCCCGGTTCACCACCTCGGCGAAGGCCGCGATGGTGTCGCCGTCCGAACATTCGTACGGTGCGCCGGGCCAGGGATTGAAGGGGATCAGGTTGATCTTGGCCGGGATGCCGGCGATCAGGCGCACCAGTTCCTTGGCGTCGGCCAGGCTGTCGTTGACCCCCTTGAGCATGATGTATTCAAAGGTGATGCGCCGCGCGTTCGAGCCGCCGGGATAGTTGCGGCAGGCCTGAAGCAATTCGGCGATGGGATATTTCTTGTTCAGCGGCACAAGCTCGTTGCGCAGGTCGTCGCGCACGGCGTGGAGCGAGATGGCGAGGCCCACGCCCAGTTCGGCGCCGACGCGCTCGATCATGGGCACCACGCCCGCCGTGGACAGGGTGATGCGGCGGCGCGAAATGCCGATCCCTTCGGGGTCCATGAAGATGCGCAGCGCGCCCGCCACGTTCTCGTAGTTGTAGAGGGGTTCCCCCATGCCCATGACGACGACGTTGGAGAGCATGCGCCCGCCCGCGGGCGAGGGCCATTCGCCCAGGGCATCGCGCGCCACCAGAAGCTGGGTCACGATCTCGGCCGCATCCAGATTGCGCACCCAGGCCTGGGTTCCGGTGTGGCAAAAACTGCAGTTGAGGGTGCAGCCCACCTGGGTGGAGACGCACAGGGCGCCCCGGTCTTCCTCCGGGATGAACACGGCCTCCACTTCCTGGCCAGGGCCAAAACCGAGGAGCCACTTGCGGGTGCCGTCGGCCGAGGTCTGCAGCGCCCTGATATCGCCCCGGCCGATGGAAAAATGCGCCTCGAGCTGCGTGCGCATCGCCTTCGAGACGTTGGTCATCTCGGCGAAGGACCTGGCGCCGCGGAAGTAGAGCCAATGCCAGATTTGCCCCGTGCGCATGCGCAGCGATCCCTTGGGCACACCGATGCCCGCAAGCGCGCCGGCGATCTCGTCGCGCGTGAGGCCAACAAGGTTGCGCCGCTGGACCTGGGGCTCAGGCACGGCCACCGGCTGCGATAGGACTGTCATGGGTTTTATGTAGCCCAACGGCGGGGGCGGCGATACGGCCCCATCGGGCTAGCGGTGCCCCAAGAGGGCTGTATCCCGGCCGCTACCTGATCTTGCAGGCTTTGTTTATGGCGTTGCGGGCAGCCGTGAAACCCAGCAGCGAATAGCTGTCGACGGTTTCGGTGCCGCGCTGCGAGGTCCCGTGGATGCGCATCTTGCTGCCCCGCACCATGGCCCGGACCAGGTCCTTGTCGGCATCGGCATCATAGGACCAGGCCGTGTCGGCATTGGTGAAGAGCTCGAAGTTCCGGCCGTCGATGTCGATCGTCGCGGTCGAGGCGTCCTCGTAGGGATAACCCGTATAGACGCTGACCTCGTCCAAGGTCTTGCTGTCAGGGCGATGCGTCACAAGGATGTAAACATCGCCCCGGCGCACGTTCCTGGGGCTGCTGTTCAACGGCGAGGACGAGATAAAGCAGACCGGCTTGCCGTCCTCCCGATAGGTGAAGGCGTCCCAATTCTTGAATTCGGCGATGAGTTTCGGCCGGTCCTGCGCGCCCGCGGCGGTAAAGCCGAACAACGCAAGTCCCAAGGCAACTGGTAGAAACGCTAGCCGCATGGCCTTTTAATAATCATGTAGGACGCGGATTTCCAGCCCTTCGAGCAGACAAAACGTCAAAATCGCGCATGTTTTACCGGCCCGCCCGGGGTTTGCGCCTCTTCTGGCCGCCCTGAACATGCACCGGCGGTGGCGCGCCCCGCGCCCCCAGCGCCAGCGGCCGTTCGGCGAATCTACCTAAGGTCCGCACGCGATCATACATGACGATGGCGCCCGCGGTCGCCACATTGACGCAAAAACTGGTGGGAATCCTGACTAAATGGTCGCAGCGCGAGGCCAACTCGTCCGACAGGCTGCCGCGTTCGGGCCCCAGTACATAGGCCGCCCGCCAGGGGTGCTTGAAGCTCGGAAGCTCGATTGCGTCCTCCCGCAACTCCACGCCCACCAGGTCGCATTCCGCGGGCAGGCTAAAGTCATCCAAGCCGTCGAAAGCGTGCAACGGTATCTGTAGCGACGTCTTTGAGGTATCCGACCTGACGTTTCTCGACGAATAATCGGCGCCTATGGTGAAAACGAAGCTCGCGCCGAAGGCATGCGCCGTGCGGAACAGGTTACCCGCGTTCATGGGCTTGCTGAGCCCCTCGACGCCGATGGCAAAGTAGCCGCGCATGGGCTCAAGCCTAAAGTGTTTCCGGCTTGATCGGAACCACTCTAGCTTTTCGTCGCTCACGGCGGCGGACCGGAAGGTCCGCGCCTGCGCGGGCGCGCCGGATAACCGGCGGGCCGCCTTGCGGCCTTGAGCGATTCCAGCAGCCTTGAGCGATTCCTGATGAACTGGAACCACTCTAGCTTTTCGTCGCTCACGGCGGCGAACCAAGGGCGGGCGTTTCCCGAGTCGAGGCCGCTCGAAGCCACGCCCGCATCCGGCTAACATCAGACCCGGAGGGGCGGGATGACCAAGACAAAAAAGCGGCGGGCCGCGAGGCCGCCGCGGCGGCCGGGCCGTGACCCGGTGCGCGCCCAATACGAGGTATTGCCCTATCCCACCCGCGATCCGGCCGAGGAAAAGCGGCGGTTGATTACCGGATCGCCCAGCCACATCGACGAGGTGAACCACCATGTGTTCGCCGGCCGGCTCGATTTTGCCCGGCCCTTCCGCGCCCTGGCCGCGGGGGGCGGGACGGGCGATGCGGCCATCATGCTGGCCCAGCAAATGGCCGAGCGCATGCCGAAGGGCGAGGTCGTCTACCTAGACCTCAGCCAAGCGGCGCGTGACGTGGCGCAGGCCCGTGCGAAGGCGCGCGGCCTGACCAACATCGCATTTCACGTGGGATCGTTGCTCGACATCGGGCGGATGGGTCTTGGCGCGTTCGACTACATCGACTGCACCGGGGTCTTGCACCATCTCAGCGATCCGCCCGCGGGACTCGATGCCTTG
>JADFIH010000189.1 GCA_022566715.1 Pseudomonadota bacterium
AGTCGGGCCTGTTCCGGGCCGGCCAGGCGTTGCGCCGCAAGACGGCGGAGGTATTGCCGGTCGATCCGGCGCGCGAGGATAAGTTCGAGACCAAGTTGGCGCGGGGACTCGGCTCGACGGCGGGCTTTGTCGTCGCCGGCCTTATCGGGCGTGCCACCGGGGCCGGGGTGCTGCCGGTCGCCGCTCTGAGTGGTGCCGCCGCAGGCGCGGCCAATCAATTTCAACAGGCGTTGACTGCCGGTGCCTCGATTGAGGACGCGACCGAAGCGGCCAAGCTGAGTGCGATGGTCGGCACCTCCGAAGCGCTGCCGATCGCCCGGCTCCTGGGCCGTGTGGACAAAGCCTCGGGCGGCGCCATCCGGCGCATCCTTACCCGGACCATCGCCGGCGGCTTTGAGGAAGGTATTCAGGAAACCGGGCAGCAAATCGCGGACAACCTGATCGCGTCGAAGTTGGTGGCGTTCGATCCCGAGCGGGAAACGTTCGCGGGCGCGGGCGAAGGAGGCGCGGTCGGGTTCACCACGGGCGCATTGTTCAACTTTGTCGCGGCTGCGTTCGGCGTGCGCACCCGTGGCGGCAGGTCACGGGCACCCCAGGCCGTGCGTCCTGAGTCCCTGACCCCCAGGGAGACCGTAGTTGAGCCTGTAGCACCTCCCCCCGCCCCCGCTGTGGCGCCCGAAGGCCCGACCGAACCACCCGTGGCCCCGGCGGTTACGCCGCGCGATCCCAGCGGCAAGCCCAGGCGTCCCAAGACACGCGCCACCTACCTGTCGGATTACCTGCATTCCCTGGGCGGCATCCAAAATCAAGGCGGCGAGTTGTCCCACATCGGCCTCGACGCCAGGCCGGGCATGATCAACAAGAACGGCCTGACGCTGGACGAGGCCGCGTTTGTCGCCTGGGAGGCGGGGTTCCTGCCGCAGTTCCCCGAGCGGCCCTCCGTGGACGAGTTTCTGGAAATCCTGCGGGCCGACTTCGAT
The DNA here is from genome assembly GCA_022566715.1 of Pseudomonadota bacterium. Lineage (GTDB taxonomy): Bacteria > Pseudomonadota > Alphaproteobacteria > SHVP01 > SHVP01 > JADFIH01. Next base: position 981 of record JADFIH010000189.1, read on the forward strand.
GGGCGGGTCCGTGTCTTTCATCCCGACGATGCCGACCTGGTTCTCAAAGCGGAAGCCGACTCCGATCTCGTGGAGCAGGCCGACCGTCTTGGCCTCAGCACCGCCGGTATGACACTGAAGAAACTGCGTGAGTTGGTCGAGGGCATCCTGGCGGACCCGTTCGATCCGCGCGTCATGGAGCTCTCCAGACGGCCCGGCGTTACGGGCCGGCCGACCATCGACCAAACCGATCAGGGCGAGCAGCGCGTGATTCCCGGCGCCGAGCGCATCTCTGACAAGGAGTTCGCCGAGCGCCGGATGCAGGGGAAGCTTCGGCCCAAGGCGCCCCAGAAGGACGCCGACGAAGGTTTGTTCGACACCGGGGCGCGTAAGCAGGAAACGCTGTTCTCGCCGGGCCGCTCGATACAGTCGGGAGACGCCTTCGTGGGCTTCATCGCCGATCGGGCGGGGGCCACGAGCGCTGTTGCCCGTGAAACCCCGGTCACCCGCGAGAGCGTCCTGGCCCCACTCCTGAAGGCGTTGGGGCAGCGGGTATTCCAGGGCCAGGCGCATTTCAAGGCCCGTAAGGCCGGCGGCTTCTTCCGGACGCATATCCGGGAGGTGCGGGTCCGTAATCGTGGCGACCTGGAAGTCACCGCCCACGAGCTCGCGCACTTGCTGGACGACCGCGACCCGGAAATTCGCCGGCAGTGGAATCCCGCCACCAACGCCAACAAGACGATCCGCGATGAGCTACGGGGCGTCTCCTACGACAAGAGCAAGCTATTCGAGGGCTTCGCGGAATTCGTTCGGCTGTGGTCGACACAGCGGGAGGCCGCGAAGGCGGCGGCCCCCGAGTTCTCCAAATGGTGGGAGGGCTACGTTGACCGGCACCCCGCCGGACAGGCGCTGCGCAAGGCCCAGGAGGACATGCACGCCTGGTTTGCCCAGGACGCCATCGACCGGGCCCGTTCCAAGATCGGTTTCCAGCAGAACGTCAACGCACAAGTCACGGCGCCTTACGACCGCTTCCGGCAGTGGGCCCTCGACGACGTGCATGGCATCTACCAGGCCGAGAAGAACGTCTTCGGCGAGATACTGAAACTCGGGCCCTACGAGACGGCACGGCTGGCCCGTGGGTCATCGGCCCTCGTGTCGGGCGCCATGAAGTACGGCGCGCCCAAGATGCTGACCAAGGGGCGCTGGGTGTTCGTCGATGCCCAGGGCAATCCAAACACGCGCATCGTGGGAACCAAAAGGCGTGGCGGCCGCGAGCGGTTTCAGGTCGAGGCCAACCCGGCCTACAAGCCCTGGGGCCTTGAGCACATCTTGGCGCCCGTGGCCGACAATCTGGAATCCTTCGGGCTCTACGCGGTCGGCCGGCGCGCCGCGCACCTGAAGGGACAGGGCCGCGAGAACCTGTTCACCGGGGCCGAGATCGACGCGATGATTGCGCTTGGCGCCACGCACCCCGAGTTCGAGCAGGCGTTCAAGGACTGGAACCGCTTCAACTCTCAGGTTCTCGATTTCGCGCAGCAGGCCGGCATCATCAATCCCGCCGGCCGCGAAGCCTGGGAAACCAGCGTGTACCTGCCCTTCTGGCGGGTCGATCCGTCACGCACCAAGGGCGCGGCGGGGCGGCACAAGGGCGGCGTGCCCGGCTTCACCAACCCCATCGTCCGGCTCAAGGGCGGGGACGCGAACCTGCGCGATCCCATCCAAAACATGTTTGAGAATACTCGCGCCCTGATCGAATCGGCGGTGCATAACGACGCCCGGCGCAAGGCCGTGACGGCGATTGCTGGAGCCAAGGGCGGCGGTTCGATCCTCGCCCGTATCCCGACCGACGACCGGATCGTCAAGGTCCACATCGAGGAAGTGAAGCGCCAAATCCTCGGCGCCCTGGGAATCCCGACGAACCGGCTGGCGCGACGTCTTGGCACTTCGATTGAAACGCAGGTCGCTATCGACACCGTGGAGGCCGCCGTTGAGGAGGCTTATGGCGTATTTGTTCCGTTCATCCAGAAGGGCCAGGCGCCGCTCGGGGACGATGTGATCGCGGTGATGTCGGGCGGCAAGCCCACGTTCTACCAAGTAGCCGATCCGCTGATGTACCGGGCGCTGGCCTCATTGCCGCGGTCCATTTCGCAGCACGGCGTCTTGCGGTTTCTCCGTGGCGCCCGCCGCATTCAACAAATGTCGATCACCTTGGCGGTGGATTTCGTGCTGCGCAACGTAGCGCGCGATCAGCTCATGGCCTCGGCCCTGACCAAGCACGGTTACGTGCCCTTCAAGGACGCCATCGCCGGATACAAGTCGCGCGTCACCCGCGATCCGCTGTACCGGGAGTACCTTGCCAACGGCGGTGGAATGGCGGGCTTTTGGGCCGACGAGGCTTCGTTCCGGGCGCAGCTTTCGACCTTCTATCAAAGCCACGGCATCCCCTACAGGATGGTCGTCAACACGCCGCGCAAGTTCTTCCGCTTCGTGGAGTCGATTGCCGATTCGTTCGAGATGGCGACCCGGCTTGGAGAGATGCGCAAGGCCATCGCCAAGGGGGAAACTTCCCGCGGCGCCGCTCTGGCCAGCCGGGAGGTCAGCACTGATTTCGGCATGAGGGGCGATTCCAAAACCCTCGGGTTTTTCTACGACACGGCTCTGTTCCTGAAAGCCGGCGTTGTCGGCATGGACCGGCTCTATCGCGGCATGGCGACCGACCGGAAAAAGGCCCGCGCCTGGGTCGTGGCCGGAACGATCGCAACGCTTTCGGCTGGGCTCTATGCGATCAACCGGGGCAACCCGCTTTACGACGACCTAGAGGATTGGGACCGGGACACAAGCTGGCATTTTTTCATTCCCAGGCGGGAATACTACGACTTCCTGGCGCGCGAGGGCCGCAATCCGGAAACCTTTGCCGAGGCGCAGGGGCTCTATCGTCATTTCCGCTTCCCCAAACCCTTCGAGTTGGGCGGCATCGGCTCGATTGCCGAGCGCACCATCGAGGTGCTGGTGGACTCCTCGGTGTCGGCGGGCGACTACGCCGGCAACTTGCTGCGCATCATCCGCGACATGTTCCGGTTCGACCTGGTTCCGGCGGCGGTCCGGCCCGCGCTCGACGTGAAGCAGAACCGTCTTTCGTTCTTCGACGTGCCGATCGAGACGGAGGCCATGCAGGACCTCTCGCCCTGGGCGCGCTCCGGGCCCTACACCGCACGGAGCTTGCAAGCCTTCGGGACGGACTTCGAGCGCAAGCTGCCGCGCAAGGCGCAGGTTCTTTCTCCAGTGCAGATCGAGGCATTGTTCCGGGGTTACTTCAACGCCTGGGCGATGTACGGGTTTACCCTATCGGATGCGGTGTTCTTCGACGATACGCCGGACCTGCGCGTCGATCAGTACCCAGGGGTCCGCCCGTTCTTCCGCACCGACCGGGGCGGCCGCACCAAGGCCGCCGATAAGTTTTACGACCTGCTGCGGGACTCGACCAACGCCAGACGGGACATGCGGCAGATGGACCGGACAAACCGCCCGGATATCGCCGATGAGATCGAAACCACGAAGGAGAACTTGGTCTACCGGCAGATGCAGGGGGCGAGGAACCGGGCCGCCGCCATCGGTAACGAGATCAAGGCGGTTCAGCAGGCGCCGGACCTGCGGACGTTGCACCGGATGGTCGATCTTTTGAGCCGGGAGGTTGGACGCCGGGCCTTCATGACACGGCTGCGCCGCAGCAAGGATTGGAACGATATCGGCGCGCTGAAACGGGCGCTTCTCGATTACTGGATTGATGAGCGCAACCAACTATTCCGCGAAACGGTGAAGGACGTGGAGACGCGGCGCTCGGAATCCACCGGCAGGCCGTTGCAAGACGTGGTGCGGTAGGTACCCCATGGCAAACCGTACAGTCCGTACACCTGAAAAAGAGGGAGAATTTCTCGACGCCCTTGCGCAGTCGGGCAACGTGACGTC
>JADFIH010000190.1 GCA_022566715.1 Pseudomonadota bacterium
GGGCGCCGGGCGGCGACGCCGAGTTCGGCTTCGAGGGCCATCCCGACATTGCAAAGCAACCCTTCATTGAATAATCCGGACCAAAGGGAGATACCCTGAGGCACCTCGAAGTGGGGGGCGTCCGCGTCCTCGTCGCCGATGATCAGTGCACCGCCGGCCAACGAAGGATCGGCGCGCGTTTTGGCGCTCTCGAACCCGGCGCGTAGGTGCAGGCAGGGATGACCGGTGAAGTTGCTGATGATCAGCATGGGCCCGACCATGAAGGGCCCGATCAAGGCATCCACCTGACCGAAAATCTTGTCCATTTCCAGCATCACGCGATAGCGCAGGCGGTCGAGTTGAACATGATCGACCGCCGACATGAGCCGCGCCTTGCGAAAGGCATTGGGCCAGGCGCCCGCCTCCTGCCAGCCGAGCTCATCGTCGCGGCCGCTCAGGGTCAACTCCTCGAAGCTGGCGGCGGCTTCGGTGAACACCATGTTCATCAGGGAGCCATAGGGCAGGTCCGGCAACGACACTTCGACGACCTCGACGCCGATGCGCCGGGCCGCGTCCAGGGCGGCGTGGTCGACGTCGGTGGCGCCTTCGCCGTCGAACCAATCCGGCGCATAGCCAAGGCGGACCCCCTTGAGGGACCGCGACGCGTCGAAGTTGAAAGGTACGTCGAGCGAGCCGAGGTCGCGCCGGTCATGGCTGTTGATGACATGGAGCACAAGCGCCGTGTCTTCCACCGACCGGCAGATCGGACCGATCTTGTCGAGCGACCAGCACAGCGCCATGGCGCCGGTTCGCGGGACGCGGCCGAAGGTCGGGCGCAAGCCGGTGGCGCCGCAGCGCTGGCTGGGCGAGGTGATCGAACCGAGGGTCTCGGTGCCGATGCTGAAGCCCACGAGCCCGGCGGCCGTGGCCGACGCCGAGCCGGCGCTCGACCCACTCGAGCCTTCGTTTAGGTTCCACGGATTGCGGGTCTTGCCCCCGAACCAGATGTCGCCATAGGCGAGGGCGCCCAGGGTGGTTTTGCCGATCAGAACGGCGCCGGCGGCGCGAAGCGTCTCGTAAACCTGGGCGTCGCTGTCGGGGACGCGGGTCATAAAGGGTTCCGCGCCCCAACTGCTGAGGATGCCCTTGGTGTCGAAGAGGTCCTTCAGGCCATAGGGAATGCCGTGGAGGGGCCCGAGGTAGGTACCGGCGCGGAGCAACGCATCGGCGGCATCGGCCTGCGCGCGGGCGAGGTCGGCCGTAACGGTGACAAAGCATTCGAGCTTTGGGGCAAGGGATTCGATGCGGTCCAAATAGATATCCGTGAGGCGGCGGCTGGTGATTTCGCCGCTCTCGATCCATCGGGAGAGATCGGTGACCGGCGCAAACGCGATGTCTTCGTCCGAGCCGGGTAACGGCCCGGCATCGCGTGGGGAGCGGACCATCGGCTGTTGCGGCGGGGGCGGCGGTGCGCCCGGCAGGCGGGGATCGAAACGGCTCGCGGGCGGCAGATCGTTCGGAAAGATGAGCTTGCGCCGGGCCTGCGCGGATTCGATCTGGCCATCCAGGTTGTCCAGCATGAGCGTCCGTTCGGCCGGCGTATAGGCGATGCCGAGAATCTGCTCCGCGGCAGCGATGGTGTCCGTCGTGATGTTCAATTTGCTCACCGGTTCCTCCGATTCACGCGCGGGTTCCAGGCCCGGACCCAAGCCGCCGCGCCCGTGTGTTTAGTCCGCAATTCAGTTTGACGCAGCCGGTTCCCGCAGGTGACAGGCGGCGAAATGACCCGCCGTCACTTCGCGCAGCGGGGGCGTTTCGACTCGGCAGATATCTTTCACGTGGGGGCAACGGGTATGAAAGGCGCATCCGCTTGGTGGGTTCATGGGGCTCGGCACGTCGCCGCGAAGGATGATCCGTTCCTTCTTGACGCGGGGGTCCGCCACCGGAACCGCCGAAAGCAACGCCTCGGTGTACGGATGTAGAGGCGACGCGAACAGGGCCCTCTTGTCCGCGAGTTCCACGACCTTGCCGAGATACATGACGGCAATACGGTGACTGATGTGCTCCACGACCGCGAGGTTGTGTGAAACGAAAAGGTACGCGAGGTTGTAATCGCGCTGCAAATCCTTGAGCAGATTGATGACTTGCGCTTGCACCGATACGTCGAGCGCCGATACGGGTTCATCGGCGATGATGAGGCTCGGTTTGAGCGCGAGCGCGCGGGCGATGCCCAGGCGCTGGCGCTGTCCACCGGAAAGCTGGTGCGGATACCGCTTCTTCTGATCCACGCGCAATCCCACCCGCTCGAAGAGCGAGGTGACCTGGTCGTCTTTCTCCTGGCCCGACGCCAGGCCGTGGATCGCCAAGGGTTCACCCACGATATCGCCGCAACGCATGCGCGGATTGAGAGACGCATACGGGTCTTGAAAGATCATCTGCATTTCGCGCCTCTGCGCGCGCAAATGCCGCTCCGGCGTTCGGGTGATGTCCTCGCCGCGCAACACGATTTGGCCGGCTGTCGGTTCCAGCAGGCGTAGCACGGTCTTGCCCAAGGTCGATTTGCCGCAACCGCTTTCGCCCACCACCCCCAGGGTCTCGCCCTCGTGGATGGAAAAAGAAACACCGTCCACGGCGTACACGTGACCCGAAACGCGCCCGAACAGCCCGTCCCTTACCGGAAAGTGCTTCGCCAGATCTTGCACGCGAAGGACGACGCGGCGCGCTTCGCCATTTTCTTTTTGCGGCGCCTCGGTCATGGCGATCCAGGAGACGCCGGGCTATCCAGGAAACGCTCGCTCTCCCAACACGCCACGCGGTGGCCGTCCCGCATTTCCTCCAGCGGCGGGGACTGCGTGCGGCAACGCCCGGTCGTAAAATCACAGCGTTCGGCGAAGGCGCATCCCACGATCTCTTCACGCAACGACGGCACCGTGCCTCGAATCTCCTGCAGCCGCTGTTCTCCCCCTCCGGGCTCCAACGAACTGTACAAGCGGGGAACCGACCCCAATAGACCCACGGTGTAGGGATGCAAGGGACGGCCGAAAATCGACTCCACCGTACCCTCTTCGACCCCTCGGCCCGCATACATCACCACCACCCTTTGGGCCATTTCGGCCACCACCCCCAGGTCGTGGGTGATCAATATGATGGCGGTCCCCAGGCGTTTCTTCAAATCAACCATAAGTGCAAGTATCTGCGCCTGAATGGTAACGTCCAGCGCCGTGGTCGGCTCGTCGGCGATCAATACCTGCGGATTGCAGGACATGGCCATGGCGATCATGACCCGTTGCCGCATGCCGCCGGAGAGCTGAAAGGGATACTCCTTGGCGCTCTTGGCCGGGTCGGAAATTCCGACGAGTTTCAGCGCCGACACGGCGCGGTCCAGCGCCTCCCTCGCCGAGGTTCCCTGGTGCAATCGGATGGCCTCGGCGACCTGCTTTCCGACCTTCATGACGGGGTCGAGGGACGTCATGGGTTCTTGAAATATCATCGAGATTTTGTCGCCCCGTATGGCGCGCATCTCGGCCTCGGACAGGGTCAGAAGGTCACGCCCTTGGTACCAGATGGTCCCCCTGCTGATTTTCGCCGGAGGCATCGGGAGCAAGCGGAGGATCGACAGGGCGGTAACGCTCTTGCCACTTCCCGACTCACCCACGATGGCCAAGGTCTCGCCGCTTTTGACCTCGAAGGAAATGCCATTTACCGCCCGCACCGTACCATCGGAGATGCGGAATTGAACGTGGAGATCCTCGACTTTGAGGACGGCCTCGCCGGGCGACGACGCTACGTTTGGAACGGTCGGCGCGGTGTCTCCACCGGCCGCGCCGCGACGTCGTTCCTGGTCAATTTCCAAATCCCCGGATTCCAACTTGCCGGTTTCCTACCTTGTTAATGCTGTTTACGCCCGCCGTTCGTATGCTTCCGGACAGGGCTTTCTTACAGGACGCCACCTTGACGCATGTTCCACGGCGGTCGGGTCCACTTCCCCTCGCCGCCCATTACTAGGACAATGACCCGTGTTTCCCCAAACGCCACACAATATCCTCCGGCGCCTTGGGTTCCAAGGAAAGAAGAGTCGTTGCGCGCGACCGCGCGGCAGGCGCACCAATACCACGCGGAACGGGTTCAGCGTGGAACTTCAACGCCATTCCGGCTTTCACTCCTTTATCATCAGTGGTAACGTTTCACGTTTATGGGCCTGTTTCGGGCCGTCTGGCGGCCGGCTGGCCGCATCGGAAGGGGGACGATACGATGAAACGAAGAGATTTTCTCAAAGGGACCGCGGGCGTAACCGGTGCGGGCCTGTTGCTCGGGAGTTCGCCGGTCTTCAAGGCGTTCGCACAAAGCGAAACGCCCGTTCGCGGCGGCACGTTGATCTGGGGCCATTCGGAAACCACCCAGAACCTCGACATGCACCAGACGGGTACGGCGTCCACGGGGCGTTTGTTACAGAACGTTCACGACTCGATCATTACGGTCGACGCTAATTTCAAATTGCAGCCCTCGTTGGCGGAAAGCTTCGAGGAGAGCGCGGACGGACTGACCTACACGTTCCGTTTGCGGCCGGGCGTAAAGTTTCACGATGGCACGGCCCTAACCTCGGCGGACGTCAAGTATTCCTTTGAACGGGTGAAGAACCCGGACACGGGCGCCGTCAATTTCGAGGTCTTCAATGACGTCGCCGAAATTCTCACCCCCGACGACCTTACGGTGGTGGTGAAGATGTCGAAGGTGAATGCACCCTTCCTCGGCCGCCTGGCCGAGCTCGGCGCCGGTGTCGTCATGCCCGAAGGGAGTGGCGAAAACCAGGGGACGCATCCCGTCGGTGCCGGACCCTTCAAGTTCGTCTCGCGTGAGTTCGGCAATGAGG
>JADFIH010000028.1 GCA_022566715.1 Pseudomonadota bacterium
CAGACTGTCCAACTCACGCCCGACGGCAGCGCGGCCGCCAACTACGCCTTCGACGTAACGCCGGCGCGCCTCATCTCCGGCCTGATCACCGACCGGGGCGTGTGCGAGGCTTCGGCGAAGGGCTTGCTCGGGCTCTTCCCCGAGCAACGCCAGGCCGCGGCGCGCTAAGGCTGCGTCGCTGCGTCGCGGCGTCGCGCTTCCGGTTCAGCTGGAATCGCCCGAGGCCGCGAGGCGGCCCGCCGGTTATCCGGCGCGCCCGCGCAGGCGCGGACCATAGGTCCGCAGCCGTGAGCGACGAAAAGCTAGAGTGGTTCCGACTAAGTCGGAAACACTCTAACCCAGGTTCTCCGCGAAGAAGGCCATCGTGCGCTCGCGCGCGATCTTGGCGCTCTCGGCGTGATAGGAGCCGCGGTGATCGCAATGGAAGCCGTGCTCGGCCTCGGCGTAGCGGTGAACCGTGACCTCGGGATGGGCCGCTTTGATCTTCTCCACGTTCTCGACCGGGATGCTGGCATCCTTGTCGCCGAAGTGCAGAAGCGTCGGACAATTGGGCTGCTCATCGAGGAAGTCGACGATCCGTCCCCCGTAATAACCGACCGAGCAGTCGAGACTGTCGCGGCAGGCCGCGAGCCAAGCCACCGAGCCGCCCCAGCAATAGCCCACGAGAGCGACTTTTCCCTCGCCCTTGAGGCTCGCGGCGGTGGCCTTCACATCCTCCATGCTCTTGTTCCAGTCCATCTTCATCATGATCTCGCGGCCGGCGCCGATACCCTCGGGGGTGTAGCCGAGTTCGACGCTGCGTTGCAGGCGGTCGAACAAGGCAGGCGCCGTCGCCCTATAGCCGTCGGCGGCGAGACCATCGCAGACCTCGCGGATGTGGGCGTTGACGCCGAAGATCTCCTGCACGACGACGATGCCGCCCTTGGCGGTGCCGCTCGGCTTTGCCGTGTAGGTGGCGAATTCATGGCCGTCGGACGACGTAAGCGTGCTGTGTTCCCCCATGGTGTTCCTCTCTCTGTGGTTTCTTGATGCCCGGGTCCGGGCTCACGATTCGGATGTCCGCGGGCGGCGCCGCGCGAAGCCGATCGCGATGAGGCTCATCACCGCTTCGCCGTCCTGATTTATCATTTCGTAGCGCCAGCGCACGATACCCCGGTCGGGCTTCGAGCGCGAAGGACGGGCTTCCAGCGCCTCACCGCGAATCGAGAGCACGTCGCCGGGCCGGACCGGTTTGAGCCAACGAATTTCGTCGGCTCCCGGTGAGGGCATCGTGCTGCCGCCGACGAGAACGTGATCCACCAGCATGCGCATGTACATGCTGGTGCTGTGCCAGCCGCTGGCGATCAGGCCGCCGAGCCCGGCCTCGCGGGCGGCGTCGTCGTCCAGGTGGATGGGCTGCGGGTCAAAGCGCCGGGCGTAGTCGATGATCTCTTCGGCGGTCACTTCGTAACGGCCGAACTCGAATTTTTCGCCGACGGTGATGTCTTCCAGATAACGCACGATCTAGGCTCCGGCCCGCGTGGCCCGAGCAATCTCCGATATGCCAACGCACCAACGTAATTTGCACCGGCGCGGTTCATAGTACTTGGACATATCGGATAAAATTGCTCGACTCCTCAAGATGCTAGAGCAGCTTTATCCGTTCGGCGATCGCTGAAGGCGATTCGACCTGAACGGATGCTGCTCTAGGGGGCTTCCTTCAGACATTGAAACGGAAAAGCAGAACGTCGCCGTCTTGTACCACATACTCCTTGCCTTCGAGACGCATCTTACCCGCGTCCCGGGCACCGGCTTCGCCGCCGCATGAAACGAACGCATCATAGGCAATCGTCTCGGCGCGAATAAACCCCCGTTCGAAATCGGTATGTATGGCGCCCGCCGCCTGGCCCGCCCGGGCGCCCCGCACCACGGTCCAGGCGCGGGCCTCGGTTGGGCCGGCGGTAAAGAAGGTAACGAGATCGAGCAGCGCGTACCCCTCGCGGATGATCCGGGCGAGCCCCGTTTCTTCCAGGCCCAAACTGCCTAGGAACTCTTGTTTCTCGGCGGGATCGCCGAGGGTCGCGAGCTCCGCCTCGATGGCGGCGGAGATGACGACGCTGCGCGCGCCCTGATCCCGTGCCCACGTGGCGACGCGTTCCGAATGGGCGTTGCCCGATGCCGCCGAGGCCTCGTCCACGTTGCAGACGTAGAGGACGGGTTTCGATGTCAGCAGTTGAAGTTCACGCAAGGCGCGGCGCTCGCCGGGCGAGACCGGTATTCGGCGCGCCGGCTCCCCGGCTCTCAGCGAGTCAAGCGCTCGCACCATAAGGGGAAGCCGCAGACGCGCCTCCCTGTCGCCTTTGGCCTTTTTTTCGACGGCCTCGACGCGCCGCTCGAGGCTTTCGAGGTCGGCGATCAAGAGCTCGGTCTCGACCGTCTCGGCGTCCGCCACGGGGTCGACGCGGTTCTCGACGTGCGTGACATTGGGGTCCTCGAAGCATCGCAGCACGTGGGCGAGGGCGTCGACCTCGCGAATGTGGCCGAGGAATTTGTTGCCCAGGCCCTCTCCCTTGCTGGCGCCCCGCACCAGTCCCGCGATGTCGGCGAAGTCGAGGTAGGTCGGCGTCTTCTTCTTGGCTTTGGCGATTCGGTGGATCTCGTCGAGACGGGGGTCCGGCACCGCGACGCGGCCGATATTGGGTTCGATGGTGGTGAAGGGATAGTTGGCGGCTTCGGCCTGCGCCGTGTCCGTCAGCGCGTTGAACAGAGTCGATTTACCCACGTTGGGTAAACCAACGATCCCGCAAGTGAAGCCCATCTATTGTTCGCTGGCGTGGCTGTCGGGTGGCGGCCGCTTAGGTTTCGGCGGCTGCGTGGCGAGGGAAACCTTGTTCATGAAACCGGGAAGATCGCCAAGCGCCAAGGCTTCGATCGCGTCGGCGATGGCCACCGTCGTTTCCTCGACCCAGGTTTGGTCCGATTTGCTGAAGTCATGCAGGACATAATCTCCCACGACGTCCCGCACACCGGGGTGGCCGACACCGATGCGGACGCGCCGGTAGTCGCGTCCGACGTGGGAATCGATGCTGCGCAACCCTTTGTGGCCGGCGTTGCCGCCACCCTTCTTGACCCGCACTTTGCCCGGTGGAAGGTCGATCTCGTCGTGGATGACGATCGTCTTCTCGGGCTCGATGCGGTAGTAGCGGGCCGCGCTGGCCACGGATTGGCCTGAAAGGTTCATGTAGGTTTCCGGCTTTAGGACGATCACCCGCCGGCCCGCCAGCCGGCCCTCGCTGACCGATCCATGGAAGCGGCGGCGCCAGGGTCCAAACGAATGGCGGCGAACGACCTCGTCCACCGCCATGTATCCAACATTGTGCCTGTTCTTGGCGTGGCCGGGGCCTGGGTTTCCCAAGCCCACCAGCAACAGCATGGGCGCGGCCTATTCTCAGCCCTTCTTCTTGCCGCCGTCCGCTTTGCCGCCCTCGGCCTTGTCGCCCTCGGCGGCGGCTTCCTTGGTTTCGCCCTCTTCGCCCTCGGCGCCCTCTTCGCCCTCGACTCCCTCTTCGCCTTCCACGCCTTCCTTCTCCTCTTCCTCGTCGACATGGACGGTCGGCGCGGCGACGGTCGCAATGGTGAAATCCCGGTCGGCGATGACGGGGCTTACGCCCTCGGGCAGTTCGATGCTGCTGATATGGATGCCGTCGCCGATGTCGAGCCCGGTCAGGTCGGCGGTGAGGCTTTCCGGAATCGATTCGGCGCCGCAGACGAGTTCGACCTCGTGGCGCACGACGTTGAGGACGCCGCCGCGTTTCAGGCCGGGTGACTCCTCTTCATTGACGAAGATGACCGCGACCATGACGTTGATCTTGCTGTCGGCGGTGATACGCAGGAAATCGACGTGAATGGGGATGTCGGTCACCGGGTGGACTTGAATCTCGCGGGGCAGCACGCGCTGCGCGCCACTGCCGAATTGGAGGTCGAACAGCTTGCTCGTGAAGCCGCCTTTCTCCACGGCCAGCACCAGCTCGCGGCGGTCGACGGAGAGGGGCTGGGGCCCGTCCGCGCCACCGTATAGGATCGCCGGAACCCGTCCGGCGCGCCGTGCCGCCCGGGCGGCGCCCTTGCCGGTCGCGCTACGCGTCTCAGCATTGAGGGATGCGGTTTCCGCGCTCATAACGATCTCCTTGCTGGTAGGGCCCGGCGGCGCTGCTCTCCCGTCCGGGGCCCCCTCATATAGCGCCTAACGGTAGTGATTCCTAGGGGCCGCGGGTCTAATCGAAAAGGCTGGAAACCGAGTTTTCCTCGCTGATCCGGCGCATGGCCTCGGCGATCAAGGGGGCGATGGAGAGGCGCCGGATGTTCTGCGAGACCCGGACCGCCTCGGTGGCCAGGATGGTGTCTGTGGTGATCAGGGTTTGCAGGGCCGAACTCGCCACCCGGGCCACCGCGCCGCCCGAGAGCACCCCGTGGGTCACGTAGGCGACCACCGATTCGGCGCCGGCGTCCATCAGGGCGTTGGCCGCGTTGCACAGGGTGCCGGCCGAATCGACGATGTCATCGACCAGGACGCAACGCCGGCCATCGACATCGCCGATGATGTTCATGACTTCGGACACGCCTTCACGCTCGCGCCGTTTGTCGACAATGGCCAGGTCGGCGTTTAGGCGGCGCGCCGTCGCCCGTGCCCGCACGACCCCGCCCACATCGGGTGAGACGAACATCAGCCGGTCGCCGTTGTAATGTTCCGCAATGTCCTTGGCGAAGATGGGGGCGCCAAACAGGTTATCCGTCGGGATATCGAAGAAACCTTGAATCTGCCCGGCGTGGAGATCCAGGGTCAGCACCCGGTCGGCGCCGGCGGTGGTGATCAGGTTCGCCACCAGTTTGGCCGAGATGGGTGTACGCGGGCCCGGCTTGCGGTCCTGGCGGGCGTAGCCGAAGTAGGGCAGCACCGCGGTAATCCGGCGCGCCGAGGCCCTCTTCAAGGCGTCGATAATGACCAGCAATTCCATCAGGGTGTCGTTGGCCGGATAGGACGTGGACTGAACCAGAAAGACGTCCTCGCCGCGCACGCTCTCTTGGATTTCGACAAAGACCTCCATATCGGCGAAACGCCGGATGCTGGCCTTCGTTAATTCCAGGTTCAGAAAGGCGGCAATCGCCTCGGCGAGCGGCGGATTGGAATTACCGGCGACAATTTTCATTCGTCGGGCTTCATTTATCGGGGGCCCCGTCAAGAACCACGTCCCTGCGGCGCGGCGGAATTTAACAAGGGGGCGAGGGCCTGTAAACGACTCCTAGCGTGCGGCGCGAGTCATTTTGCGGCGGACCGGGCCCCCGCGGCTTCGGGCCGTTTCAGCAGCGCCAGGATGCCGTCCGCGGCGCCCTCGGCGATGACGTAGGCGATGTCCTCCCAGGCGCCGTCGAGCGCCCCCGGCGCCAGCACATTGCTCTGATCGACGGTTCCGACCTCTTGCCCGTCGGCCCGCAGCAGCCCCCAGACGATGTCGATCCGCTCGCCGCCCGCGACAAGGGAAACCGTGACGCCGCCGCTCACGAAGAATGTGACGTTCTGGTCGATGGCGCCCACTTCGACGCCGCGGAGGCGAAGCGTGTCCGCCAGGGCTCGGGCCAAGGACTCGTTGCCGTCGCCGGGCGCGCCGAAGACGGGCGCGATGGCGAGTGAAACGGGGCCGGAACGACGCTCCTGTGCCGACTCGAGCTCGCCGGATCCGATGCGGGCGGCAAGCTCCAGGGCGGCGACCGCGGCGAAGGCCTCGATCACCAAGGGGTCGGCAAGACGCCATGCCGCGCCGTCCGCCGACATGGATTGGTCCCAGGCCGTAAGGACCGCACCCTGCGGATCACGCAGCGTCCAACGCACGGCAACCTCCACCGTATCGTCGCGTACGAACCGGGTCCTGACGTCGGATAAGAGCGCGAAACGCCGGCGTGGATCGGCCCTCGCCGTCGCCGGCACCTGGCGCTCGCGCAGGGCCGCGGCAACGCGTTGGGGCAGCAGCGCCGCAACCGCGGCGTTCGCACCGGCGGGCGCGGCCACGACAATTCCCGAACGCGGTCCCAGGGCCGACAACTGGCTCGGCGCCAGCGCCTTGTTTTCCGGCAGAAAGGGCCGGGCCAACGGCTGGCAGGCCGCGATCAGGGCGAGGAGGCCAAGGACGAGAAAGCGCATGGTTCAGTCCGCCAGCACGATCGCCGACAGTTGGCGGCCGTAGTCGGCTTCCTTCAGGTGCGTCGCGCGGCGGTAGCTAAAGAACTTCGCCTTCTCGGCGCAGGTGTCGCGGCGCAGCAACTCGACCCGTTCGACGCCGGCGCTGGTCAATCGGTGACCGACAAAGCCCCGCAGATCGAATTGCCAGTGCGCTTCCTTGGGCGAGGGGACGAAGAAATCCTCGTTCGCCGCGTCCTCGCGGGTGAAGGTGTCGAAGAATTCGGGGCCGACCTCGTAGGAGTTCTGGGCGATGCAGGGGCCCACCGCGGCGACGATGCGCGCCCGGTCCGCGCCCAACGCCGTCATCGCCTCAAGCGCCGCCTCGGCGACCCCTCCGAGCGCCCCTTTCCAGCCGCAATGCACCGCCGCGATGACGCCGTTGGTGTCGTCGGCCAGGAGCACGGGGGCGCAATCCGCCGTCAGAATGCCGATCGCAAGGTTCGCCGTGCGGGTCACCAGCGCATCGGCCTTGGGCGGCTTACCGCCGGGCCAGGGGCCGTCCGGAACCACGACCGCGGCGCCATGCACTTGATGGACCGTGCAAAGACGTTCGGGTTCGACGTTCAGCGCCGCCATGGCGCGGGCGCGGTTCCTGGCCACGCATTGCGGATCGTCGCCGGAGCCGGGACCACAATTCAAAGAGGCGTAGACGCCCCTGGAGGTCCCGTCTTCACGGGTAAAGAAGCCGTGGCGGATGCCGGCGGACTTGGTCAACGTGGTGGCGCGAATCATGGCACGTCTTCGAAACCCGGCGGGATGAGGCCAGGATGGCTGATGGCAAGCACTTTGAAAAGACTGCCCATTTGGGCGGGTTCGGTCAACCGTGCCAGGCCCGAGCGGACAGCGTCCGCATCGGCCGGGGTGGCGCCCTTGGCGAGGGCGGCGGCGCGGGCCCCGATGCCAAGGGCCTGAAGGAAGCGGCCCTGTTCGACCGGACCATGGACCGCGGCGCCGGACCGCCGGGCCGCTTCGCAGAGCTGCCCGAAATCGACGTGGGCGCAGATATCGGCCTCCCCGGGGGCTTCGAACACTTCGTGCCCCTTGTGCCCGCGGACGGACTGCAAGGTCTCCCCCGGGGCGCTGTCACGGGCGCCATAGTCGATGATAAGCGCGGCCCCGCCGTCCCGTGCGACGCGGGCGCCGATGGTCTCGGCCAGGGCAAGCCCGGCGGGCGACACCTCGCACACGGCGCCCAGGGGAGCGCCGCGAAAACGGTCCGGAAGGGGATGGGCGTCCGAGGGCGCGCCAAGCACGAGACGAAATTCGTGGCACGCCGGGCCGGTATCGACCAGGCGCTCGCACCAGCCGCCGCGCGTCCGCTCGAACTGGCGGATGGGCAGCGCATCGAACAACTCGTTCGCAACGAGCAGGAGCGGCGCGTCCGGCACGCCGTCGAAATTGTCGTGCCAGGAGACGTGGCGCCCCGCGAGCGCGGCGCGTTGCTTCTTGCGCAGCGGTGGGCTCGTCTCCACCAGGTGCAGGCGCGACGCCTCGACGAATCCCGGCGCTCTTGCGGCGGCGCGCAGGGCGTCCGCCATCAGCGTTCCCCGGCCCGGACCGAGTTCGGCGAGGATCACGGGGTCGGGCCGGCCCATGACGTCCCATACCGTGGCGCACCACAGGCCGATCAGCTCGCCGAACATCTGGCTTACTTCGGGCGCGGTGATGAAATCGCCGCTTCGCCCGATCGGATCGCGGGACATGTAGTAGCCCAACCGGGGATGGCCCATCGCCTCCGCCATATAGCGGGCGATTGAGATCGGGCCCGCCGTGCGGATCAGATCGGAAAGGTGTTCGGCAAGGGCGCCGGGCGGCACCTAGGAGGCCTGGGTGTTTGGCGCCGCTCCGGAAATAGGGTCGCCGCGCAGCGCCCGGAAGAGGAGGTAAGCACCCAACAGCATGACCGGAAGGGACAGGATCTGGCCCATGGTGATGCCGCTGAAGATGAAGCCCAGGAAGGGGTCCGGCTCGCGGAATAGTTCGACGAAGATGCGCGCCACGCCATAGCCGAGGAACATGGCGCCGGTCAGCGCGCCCGGCCGTTCGCGCGCCTTGGTGAAATAGAGGATCGCGAGCAACACGGCGAAGAGAACGATGCCCTCAAGGCCCGCCTCGTAAAGCTGGCTCGGGTGGCGAGGCTCGGGTCCGCCGGTGGGGAACACGACGGCCCAGGGGACGTCGCTCGCGCGTCCGAACAACTCGGCGTTGATGAAATTGGCGATGCGGCCGAAGAACAGCCCGATCGGAGTAGCGGCGGCGATCATGTCCGAGACCGCAAGCAGTTTCAGATTTTGGCGCCGGCAGAACAGGGCGACCGCAGCCATCATGCCCAGCATGCCGCCATGGAACGACATGCCACCCTGCCAGACGTAGAGGATGAACTGCGGATTGGCGAGATAGAAATCAGGCCGGTAGAACAGCACGTAGCCAAGGCGTCCGCCCACCACGATCCCGATCGTCGCCCAGACGATGAAATCATCCACGTTCTTGGCCGACATGGCCGCGCCCGGGGTCTTCGCCAAGACCAGAATGTAGCGCCACCCGATGATGATGCCGGCGATATAGGCGAGCGCATACCAGCGGATGGCAAGCGGCCCGAGCGACAGGATCACCGGATCGATATTGACGAGCCATTCCAACATAGGGCGCTAGATTACCATGGACCGTGGGCGTTTCGCCCCGATTAGTGTTCACATTAGCTAGGGTGCGTGCGCCGCCGGGACAAGGTGGGTTCCAGAGCCATGTTCTTTGAGGGCCGGCCTCAGCGGGGTTGCGGGGCGGGCGGCGGCTCGTCATATTGAGCCCGATCCGGCCGTAAAACCTTCGTGAGGAACCCGAAATGCAGACCGATAACCGCCTCTTCGACGATCTGGCGCGGATGGCCAACGGCGCCCTGGGCAGCCTGCACGGGGTTCGCGAGGACGTCGAATCGCGCCTCAAGCAGCGCTTCGAACGCTTTGTCGGCGATATGGATCTCGTTACCCGTGAGGAGTTCGACGCCGTCAAGGCCATGGCCACGAAAGCGCGGGAGCAAAACGAGGCGCTCGAAAAGCGCATCGCCGAACTTGAAAACCGCCTCGGCGCTACCGGGACGGGTTCGGAGACGGCCGAGGACTCCGAGGTCTAGCGCGTTTCCAGTTCACTAGGAATCGCCCAAGGCCGCTGGTATCGCCCAAGGCCGCGAGGCGGCCCGCCGGTTATCCGGCGCGCCCGCGCAGGCGCGGACCCGCAGCCGTGAGCGACAAAAACTAGAGTCGTTCCGACTCAGTCGGAACGACTCTAGCGCACCCGGTTTTCCGGGCCGCGGCCACGGAAGAGATCGACAAAGGCCGCCGCCGCCGCCGGTTCGAAGGGGTCGAGCCGGAATCGCCGCTGCCAGGCGGTGAGCACGATTTCTTGCCCGAGGCCCGGGCGCTTGACGGCAATGACTCCACTAAATGGACCTCGGAATTGGCCCGTCCAGTCGCGCAGCGTACCCATAGCCTCGCCGCCCGGCTCGTCGTAGTAGATTACGACCATGCCGTGTTCGAGCGAGTGGATCAGACGTTCGGAGCGTTGCGGGTCCGAGTAGAAGCCGGGGTTGAGCAAGTTGGGATCGTGCGGCCCCGAGGTTGGAAACTGCGAGGGATAGCGGAACTCCTGGCCCCTCGCCATGTGGTTGCTTCCGGCGTTGGGCAGGCTTTCGACGCCGGACAGGTTGCCGCGCCCGGCCTCGACCAGAAGGTTGAACGCGTCCGCATCGTCGCGCGACGACCACCACAGCCAAAACAGGCCAAGCGCGACAAGAGCGACGGCGGAAAGAAAGATGCCCTCCCACCTCTTGATGCGAAAACGTTTGCGCTTCGGGGCCTCGGGCGCTGTCCGCCGCCGGGCGGCGCCCCTTTTTTGGGCCGTGGCGGGTTTCGTGGCGCTGCCGCCCCCTGTGCCCGCTGCCGCGCCGCCGCCGCCGCCGCTCGATTTGGCCTTGGCCTTGGCCGGATTTCCCGAACGCGGCCGACCACCCTTCTTTCGCTTTTTCGCCAACGCCCGAACCTTCCCTGTTTTTTTTGGCCTATTTTCGGCCTGTTTTCGATACCGGTGCTAAGCCTATAGGCCGAATTTAGCGCAAACCGCAACCCGTCGAGCCTAAAACAATCCACAGCTATTTCACTATGATGTGTAATCGGCACTTGCGCGCCGAGTCAGCATTTGGCAATTTACTTGGTATGGTGGCTCGGGGTGCTCGCACCTACTATATGTCGCGGTTTGACGCATTTGCGGTGGGGGGCGTGTTGCCCCTTTTCGATTCCACTCCTCCATCACCTCGTTCTTTTCCCGGAAATACCCTATGACCGGCATGTTGGGGCTTCCCGACCAACTCTGCGATAATCCCCTTGATCTGGTCGAACAGATCGTCGCCGCGAACGAGTGGCCCTTCGACCGTTACAGCGAAGATGAGATGAACGTGGGCGTCGAGGGCGCTTGGACGCGGTATCACCTGTGGTTCGCCTGGCGTAAGGATTATGAAGCCCTGCAGTTTTCCTGCGCCTACGACCTCAAGGTCGCGGATAACAAGCTCGACAAGATTTACTGCCTGCTGGCGCTGATCAACGAGAAAATGTGGCTTGGCCATTTCGACGTCTGGGCCCAGGAAGGGCTGTTGATGTTCCGCCACGCGTTGCTCTACCGCGGTGGCGCGGGGTCGACTCCGGATCAACTGGAAGACCTCGTTGAAATCGCCCTCAAGGAGTGCGAACGCTTCTATCCGGCGGTTCAGTTCGTGCTCTGGGGCGGCAAGGCCCCCAGCGAGGCCCTTGCTGCCGCAATGCTCGAGCCCGAGGGCGAGGCCTGAGTTCAGAAACACCGATGGACGCGCCGCTGTTACTCGTTGGCTGCGGCAAGATGGGGTTCGCGCTGTTGACCGGCTGGCTCGGCCGGGGGGCGGCGGCGGCCAACATCGTGGTCGTCGAGCCGGGGCGCGCCGCCGCGCAGGCCGCGGTTGCGCGGGGCGTGACCGTGGCCGGCGAAGCGTCGCGCGTCGATCCGTCGTTTGTGCCCCGAGTCGTTGTTTTCGCGGTCAAGCCCCAGGTGATGAATGCGGTGGTGCCGGGGTTCGCCGGCTATGCCGGGGGCGACACGGTTTTTCTCTCGATTGCCGCCGGAACCCCCATTCGCTTTTTCGAATCGGGCCTGGGCGCCGCCGCGCGCATCGTACGGGCCATGCCCAACACGCCGGCGGCCACCGGTCGGGGCATGAGCGTGCTCTGCGCCAATGCGGCCGCCGGCGATGCGGACCGCCGCCTGTGCGGCGACCTGCTGGCCGCGGTCGGAGAGGTGGCCTGGGTGAGCGACGAGGGCTTGATGGACGCGGTGACCGCGGCGTCCGGCAGCGGGCCCGCTTACGTCTTTCTCTTGATCGAATGCCTGGCCAGCGCGGCGGTGGAGGCGGGCCTGCCCCGGGACCTCGCGGCCCAGCTCGCCAAGGCGACGGTGGAGGGCGCGGCGGAACTGAGCCGGCAAAGTGGGGAGCCCGCAGCCAAGTTGCGCGAGAACGTCACAAGCCCCGGCGGCACCACCGAGGCCGCGCTCAAGATTCTCATGGCGCCGGACGGGTTGAAGCCCCTGATGACGCGCGCCGTTGCCGCCGCCGCCGCCCGCTCGCGCGAACTCGCAGGGTAGGTGGCGCTAGCGTCGCGGGATAAGTCGCTCGTTTTCGGCTCGAGAACCTAAACCGGAAGCCGGACGAGGGCGCGTAGACCGCCCTGGGGGCGGTCCTCCAGGGTAAGGTCGCCGCCGTGGCCGCGCACGATGTCGCGGGCGATGGTCAAGCCGAGCCCGACGCCGGCGGTTTCCGGGTTGCGCGACTCGTCGAGCCGGTGGAACGGCTTGAACGCCGCCTCACGCTTGTCTTGCGGAATGCCCGGCCCCTCATCGTCAACGGCGATCTCGACCATCTGATTCAGCCGGCGCGCCCGCACGGTGACCTGCCCGCCACCCGCCGCGGCATAGAGGTCGGCATTGTCCAACAGGTTGGTGATGCAGCGCTTGAAGGCGTTGGGCCGCACCGGGACGATTATGTTCTTCGACGCTTCAAAGCGGACCTTGCGTCCCTGACGCCGGGCGCCGTCCACCACGCCCTCGAGCAGATCATGCAGGTCGGTGGCGACGGCCTGCTCCGAATCCTGGCCCCGGGCAAACGCAAGGTAGCCCTCGACCATGGTCTCCATATCGCGGACGTCGGCCTGCAGGTTGGAGACGTCGGCCTGGCCTTCGAGCATCTCGAGACCGAGTTTCATGCGGGTCAGCGGCGTGCGCAGGTCGTGCGAGATCCCGGCCAGCATTTCCGTGCGCTGGCTTATCTGCCGCTTCATCCGCTCGCGCATGGCGAGGAAGGCCTCGGTCGCCTGACGCACTTCCGTGGCGCCCGATGGTTTGATCGCGCCTGCATCGCGTCCCTTGCCGAAGGCGTCCGCGGCGCGCGCCAAGGCTCGCACGGGACGCATCTGGTTGCGCAGGAACACGATGGCGATGGCGAGCAGGACAAAAGACGTTCCGACCATCCACAGGACGAACAACGTCGTCGTCGTACTGTCGAGGCGCTTGCGCGGCGTCAGGACGCGCAGCACGCTGTCGGGGAGCTGCACCAGGATTTCCACCGTGTTGTCGGACCGCCGCGTGTCGAAGGTGAAGGGCCTGAACAGCCGCTCCGAGATCGCCTGATTGAGCATGCGGTCGAGAATGCTGAAGGTGGGCGCACCCGTGGGATCGTAGGGCGAAAGCGTTTGGCCCGGCAGTACGCTGATGTCGAGTCCGAAGTGCCGGCGCGCCATGGCGAGCGCCCGGGCCGTCCCCATTTCGTCCTGTGCCTCGCTCAGGGTCTGGATGACAAAAGAGATGTCGCCGACCAAGCCCAGCGCCAGACGGCGCGTCACCGTATCCCAGTGGCGCTCAAAGAAAACGTAGGCCAGGACAAGCTGCAGCAGGACGATCGGCGTAACCACGATGAGCAACGACCGTCCAAACAGCGATCTCGGTACGAGGTGTTTCAGCATGGTCCCTGGCGGAGTTAGCCCTGATCCGGCAGCAATACGTATCCCGCGCCCCAGACCGTCTGCAAGTAGCGCGGCGCCTTGGGATCGGGTTCGATCTTGCGGCGCAGGCGCGTCACCTGAACGTCGATCGAGCGTTCGTTGACCCCGCCGCCGCGCTGACACAACTCGTAGCGTGAGATCGTCGCCCCCGGGTTGCGGGCGAAGACACCCAGCAAGGCCGACTCGGCGGAGGTCAAGCGCACCAGTTCGTCATCGCGCCGCAACTCGCTGCGCTCCACGTCGAAATAATAAACGCCCAAATTGACGCCGGGCATTTGCTCCGCCTCGGTGTGGGCCCGGCGCAAGATGGACTGGATGCGTAGCAGGAGTTCACGCGGCTCGAAGGGCTTTCCCAAATAATCGTCGGCTCCGGTCTCCAATCCGGCGATTCGGTCCTGCGGGTCGCTGCGGGCCGTGAGCAGGAGAATCGGCACGTCGTCGTCGAGGTTGCGCAGGGAACGGGTGAGCTCGAGCCCGTCCTCGCCGGGCATCATCACGTCGACGACCAGCAGGTCGAAGGCAAAGCCCTCCATCTTGCGGCGCGCCTCGGCCGCATCGCGCGCCGCCGTGACGTGATGGCCGTTCTCGCGCAAATACTTTTTAAGCAGCGCGAGAAGCCGGGTGTCGTCGTCGACAACGAGGATGTGCGGCGCCATGGTCGAGACCGGGCCCTCCATCAGCCGTGGCGGATCGAGCGCAGTATCGCGGTGCGGTCGCCCTCGTTTATAAGGCCCATTAGCACTTTTCGGTAGCCCTCGACGGCGTCCGCCCCGGCCTCGCGGTAGGCCCGCGCGACACGCGCCCGTTGAGGCTCGGAGACCTTTCGCTCCAGCTCCACTCCTTCGGGCGTCAGGTGAAGGTGGCGTTGGCGCCGGTCGCGGGTGCCTTGGCGCTGCACGACGAAGCCGCGCTCGATGAGCTGGCTCAGGACGCGGCTCAGGCTCTGTTTGGTAATCCTCAGGATTCCCAGGAGTTCCGCCACCGTTATGCCCGTGTTCCGGTTGATGAAGTGGATCGTCCGGTGATGGGCCCGGCCGAAGCCCTGCGCGATCAGAACGGCGTCGGGGTCGCTGGTGAAATCGCGGTAGGCATAGAACAGCAGTTCGATACCCTGCCGCAACTCTTCGTCCCGCAGGAAAAGGGGGTTCGCCCCAGATTTTACGTCAACCATATTGACATATATTGTTCGGAATGTTACTCAGATTAACACTTTGGAGAAATAATCTTACTCTGACGTCTTGCTACGATGTCATGCCATGACAATTGCTACGATGTCATGCCATGACAATGGGGACCGGGGGCCTGGAACAATGACATTAATTCCTTTTCACGACCGCGACGGGGTCATCTGGTTCAACGGCGAACTTCTTCCGTGGCGCGAAGCCAAGGTCCACGTCCTGAGCCATGCGCTCCATTATGCCAGCGCAGTGTTCGAAGGTGAACGGGTCTATGGCGGCGAGGTCTTCAAATTGACCGAGCACAGCGAGCGCTTGGCCCACTCCGCCAGAGTGATGGGGATGGAGCTGCCCTATTCGGTGGCCGAAATCGACCAAGCGATACGCGATACGGTGGCGGCGCTGGGCATCAAGGATGGTTACGTTCGTCCGGTGGCGTGGCGCGGCAGCGAGATGATGGGCATCTCGGCCCAGGTCTGCAAAATCAACCTCGCCATCGCCGTGTGGCCCTGGCCGTCCTACTTCTCGCCCGAGGCGCGGCTCAAGGGGATCCGGCTCATGACCTCGAAGTGGCGCCGGCCCGCGCCCGACACGGCGCCCACCGACACGAAGGCGGCCGGCCTCTACATGATTTGCACCCTCAGCAAGCACGAGGCGGAGGCCGAGGGTTACGATGACGCCCTGATGCTCGACTACCGCGGCCAGGTCGCCGACGCCACCGGGGCGAACATCTTCCTGGTCAAGGATGGCGTCATTCACACGCCGACACCGGATTGCTTCCTCGACGGCATCACCCGGCGCACGGTGATCGACCTGGCCCGGGCGCGTGGCTGGGTGGTGGTCGAGCGGGCCATAATGCCGGAGGAACTGGCGGATGCGGAAGAGGTCTTCCTGACCGGCACGGCCGCCGAGGTTACGCCCGTCGGCCAGATCGACGATTACAGATACACCCCTGGGGAGGTGTCGAAGACCTTGTGGGAGGACTACGACAACCTGGTGAACCGGCGCCCGGTCGGCTCCTTGCCGGAGGCCGCCGCGGGTTAGAGCGTTTCCAGTTCACCTGGAATCGCTCAAGGCTGCTGGAATCGTTCAAGGCCGCAAGGCGGCCCGCCGGTTATCCGGCGCGCCCGCGCAAGCGCGGCCATCCTTAATTCATCCGAGATGGGCCGGTCCGCAGCCGTGAGCGGCAAAAAGCTAAAGTGGTTCCGACGAAGCCGGAACCGCTCTAGCTCAGAAATTTAGGGTGGGGGTTCTAATGAGGGCGGCGCGAGAGCCGCCCTCAGTCCTTGCGCGTCCGCCGCCTAGCGGTTGCCTCACAGGGCTTTGCGGCCCGCGATACCTTCGTGACTTTTGCGTGATTCTGGCGTGATGCCTCGGCGTCACTATGGGTCGCGGCGGGTGGCGCCTAGAGCAAATCCGGGTTGACCGGACTCGCCGCCGGCTATCCGAGCGACCCTTGAGGAAAGTGCATGATCATGAAAACACAAACCGTTAAATGGCTTATTTCGGGCGCCGTGGGCGCTGGAATGCTGGCGTTCTCGGTGAGCGCAAACGCCGCGGGCAGCACCGGTGCGGCTATTTCCCAGCCCGCGCCGTCCCAAATTCTTCAACTGGCCGCGAAAGACTGCGGCGGCGTCATCAAGGCTTCGGCCATGAAGGACGACGACAAGATGGCCATGAAGGACGACAAGATGGCCATGAAAGACGACGACAAGATGGCCATGAAGGACGACGACAAGATGGCCATGAAGGACGACGACAAGATGGCCATGGCTGACGATTGCGCCGACAAGGACACGATGAAAAACTAACGCGGCTTCTAACACGCCCGAGAAAGGTCCGCCTAGCGCGGACCTTTTTTTATGTTCCGGCAAAACGAAGCTACGGGGGCAGGCGCTCCCCTGGCCTGAAACCTTTTCCCCCGCTACCATCGCCCGAACAAGGCGCCCGCGGATGAATCGTGGGTGCAAGAAGGGGGAGGATGGTCATGGGGACGGAAGCGCCCAACACCAAAATCACGCGGCATTTCGTGACCATCGGCAACCGGCAGGTGCATTACCGCCGCGCGGGCAAGGGGCCGCCCGTCCTGTTGCTGCATCAATCCCCCAAGTCCTCGCGCGAGCTTCTTCCGTTGATCGACGCGTTCTCGGCCCACTTCACGATCCTGGCGCCGGACACGCCGGGGAACGGCAACTCGGATCCCATCGGGATCGACAATCCGACGATGGACGACTACGGCGACAATACCGCCCTGTTCCTCGATGCACTGGGCGTGGACAAGGTCGGCGTCTACGGCTTTCACACCGGCGCCTGCGTCGGCGGCGCTTTCGCCAGCCGCCATCCCGAGCGCGTGCACGTCGCCATCCTGAACGGCTTTGTTTCGCTGACGGCCGAGGAACGCGCCGACATCCTGGCGAACTATCTGACCGAGTTTCGCCCGGCCTGGGACGGCGGCCATCTGACGTGGCTGTGGGCCCGGCTGCGCGAACAGACGGTGTTTTTCCCCTGGTACCGGCCCTCGGCGGCGACGCGCTCGCAAGGAAATATGGCGACCCCGGACAATCTGCACGAGGGGACGCTCGAATTCCTGCGTGCGGGCGATGAGTACCGTGATCCCTACGGCGCCGCCTTCAAGTTCATCGGCGCCGAGGTCGCGCCCAAGTTCCGGTCCCCGACCTACATCTGCGCTTCGGATTGGGACCCGTTGGTCAAGCATTTGCCGCGCCTCCCTGACACCTTGCCCGACTGCGTCACGGTGCAAAGCCTGGGTCCCGGCCGCGACACCGTGGCCCCCTGGGTGCTGGAAAAGCTGAAGCAATACGCCAAGGGACCGGACGCGCCGCCGCCGCCGGAGGCAAAACCCCTCGACGGGCGCACTTGGCAGGATTTCGTCGCCGTCGATGGCGGGCAGTTGCACGTGCGCCGCGGCGATGGCGTGGGCGGAATGCCCGTGCTCGTCCAGCACGGCGCGGCGGGCGACAACACGGTCGTCGATGACTTAAGCCGGTCGATGGTGGGCAAGCGGACGGTGTTCGCCTTCGATCTGCCCGGCAACGGCGAATCCGACAACACCATCGGCGCGGACGGCGTGACCATGGCGCGCTATGCCGAGGTGGTGGGTCAGGCCATGGATACCCTTGGCCTCGACGCCGTCGACTTCCTCGGCATGAAGGGTGGCGGCCTCGTCGGCCTGGAGTTGGCGGGCCAACGCCCGGGTCAGGTAAAGCACCTTTGCCTCAATGGCGCTTCCTACTATTCGGACACGGAGCGCAAGGATCTGCTCGCCAATTACAGCGCCCCGGTGGAGATCGATTGGTACGGCGGCTTCCTGATCAAGTGCTGGCACATGACCCGCGATCAGGGGCTCTACTGGCCCTGGTACCGCCGCACCTCGGACGCCATCATTCCCGGCGAACCGCACGTCGATACAAAAATGGTGCACCGCCGCGTCGTTGCGCTTCTCAAGGCCGGCGACATGCACCATCACGCCTATCAGGCGCAATTCTCATATCCCACCCACGACAAACTGCGGGCCGTGCAAGCGCCGGTGCTGCTCTGCGGCCGGGAAGGGGATGCCCGGACCGAGGCGGCGGCCAAGGGGGCGCCGCAGTGCGCGCACGCGGTCCTGCCGGGTGCGGTGTCCGAATGGGGTAATACCGCGCTGGAGTTTTTCGCGGGCTGAAACATTCGTGGGCGTGGCGACGGGCCTCCCCGGAATGCCGTCCCATTTGGTTGGCCCGGACCGGCTGTTCGCCAGGCGGGCACGCGGCCAGAAACCGGACATCTCCGGTGATTTTGACGCCCGAAGGCCGTATGGTAGGGGCGCCCAGGGAGGCATTTTACGTCCATATGGGTCTGAAGTGGCCCACGTCCATGGTGGATTGGAGCGCCGCGGTGCGAGCCGGAACGGCGCGCCGAGTCTTATCACTTAGGGGAGAAGAGCAATGTCAGACAGGAAAGGGACCGCGCGCCGCTTTGTGCGCTCGCGCTCCAAGGAGCTTTTGGGCGCGGTCGCCGTATCGGCCCTGCTCGTGGCGGGTATCGGCGTCAGTGGCGCCTCCGCGCAGGAAATGCAGGACGACACGATCCGCTTCGCCACGAAGAGCATTTCGCCAAGTCTTGGGCGTCCAGAAGCGGGTACGGCGTCGCCCAGCGTCTACACTCTTTGGCCGATCTACGAGACGCTGACGAGAGTCAGTCCAGAGGGCGACGTGACCAGTCTTCTGGCCACGAGTTGGAAGAATATCGACAAGACGACCTGGCGCTTCACGCTGCGTGAAGGGGTCAAGTTCCAGAACGGCAAGGCCTTCACGGCGAAGGATGTCGCCGGACAGATCGATTACCTGATCAACAACGACGAAGCCGCGGGCACCGTCGCCTATGGGACGAACCAAAAGCAGGCCCATATGGTTTCGGCGCGGGCAATCGACGACCTGACGGTCGAGATCAAGACCGAATCGCCGGTGCCGGAACTGCCGCGCCAGATGGCGGGTTTCTGGATCCCCGATATCGACGCCAAGAACGACCTTGGTCTCGCGGCTTTCTCCAAGGCTCCCATCGGCACCGGGCCGTTCAAAGCGGTCAAATTCACGGGCGGCGTGGACGGAACGGTCGATTACGAGGCCTTCGCCGGCGCTTGGCGCCCGGCCAAGGTGAAGCGGCTCAAGACTATTGCGTTGCCCGAAGCAGCGACCCGTGTGACCTCGATTCTCTCTGGGGAGATCGACATCTCCCAGGGTGTTTCGTTTGACGCCATCGCACTACTCGAGGCCGAGGGACATGGGGTGGATGTCGCGGAACGGCCCTCGGTCATGGGCTGGCGCTTCATGTCGGTTCGTGAGGACAGCCCGTTCCACGACAAACGCGTCCGTCAGGCGGCGAATTATGCGATCGACCGGAACTCCATCAGCGTCAACCTGCTCGGCGGCGTTTCCCCGCCGGCGGGCCAGTGCGCGACGCGCGGCACGTTTGGCTACAACCCGGACGTGAAGCCCTATCCGTACGATCCGGACAAGGCGAGGGCATTGCTCGCCGAAGCCGGGTATGCGGACGGTTTCGACACCGAGGCCATGGTCCTTCCTGGCTCCTTTCCAGCGGATTCGGAGATCTACCAGTTCGCCGCCCAGCAACTGACGGCCGTGGGCATCCGCGTCCAGCTGACCCAAATCCAGTTCCCCGAGTGGCTGGATATGTGGTTCGGCAAGAAGAAGGGTCCGGAAGGGGGGATGGGGTTCTCGGATATCTTCCAGAACTCCTGCCACAACTTCAACGCGATCCCGTTCGACGCCTATCCGAACTTGAGCTGCCAGAAGGACCTGCCGTCGCACTGCGACGAGGAAGAGTCGGCGCTTCTGACCGAAGCGGTCGAGGAGTTCGATACGGAGAAGCGGCGTAAGCTGATCCAGGATCTGATGGTCCTGAACCACGAGAACGCCCCGAACCTGTTCTTCGTCGATCTGGTCGACATGACGGGATTGAGCAGCCGCGTGCGGAACTTCAGCAACATCATCCAGCGCTTCAGTTGGAGTGATATAACGCTGGAGAACTAGCCGACCGGAATTTTTACTACGGCCGCGCGGGCGGGCCCTGGATTTTCTCCAAGGCTTCCCGCGCGGTTTTTTTTGCTCAGTCCATCTCTCACAATCCATCGCTCTGGGCCGGCACGACGCGCTTGACCAGTGCTCCGATGGTCAGGCCCTGGACGATGATCGAGAAAATGACCACGCCGTAGGTAACGGCGAGAATTAGCTCGCGTTCCGGCGACGCGGGCAGGGACAGGACCAACGCCACGGATATGCCGCCGCGAATGCCGCCCCAGGTCAGGACCGGGATCGCGCCGCGGGTGAACTCCCGGAAGGTGCTGAGGACCGTGATCGGGATGCTCACCGAGACGAAGCGCGACGCAAGCACCACGGGGATGGTGAGAAGCGCCGCCCAGAGCAGGGAGATGTCGGCCGGGATCAATAGCACCTCGAGGCCGATCAGCAGAAAGAGCACGGCGTTGAGGATTTCGTCGATCAGCTCCCAGAAGGTCGTCAGGTGCGCGCGCGTCGCCTCGCTCATGGCGAGGCGGACGCCGTGGTTCCCTATCAGAAGGCCCGCCACCACCACGGCGATGGGGCCGGAAAGTCCAAGGGCGGCGGCGATCTGATAGGTCACCGTTACCAAGGCCAAAGTGATGATCACTTCGAGATTGCGCTCGTCGATGGTGCGCATGAGGAAGAAGGCGGCCAAGCCGGTGCCAAGCCCGAGGACGGCGCCGCCCACGGCTTCGCGCAGGAACAACTCGATCACTCCACCCACGCCCAGCGCCGCCCCGCCGCCGTGCTCGCCGGCGCCCACGGCCAACGCGGCGACGATAATAAAGATCACGATGCCGACGCCGTCGTTGAACAGGCTTTCGCCGGCGATCTTCGCTTCCAGGGCGCGGGGCACTTGCACCGTCTTGAGAATGCCCAGAACGGCCACCGGGTCGGTGGGTGAAATCAAGGCGCCGAACACCAGGCAGTAGATGAAGGGGATGCCCAGGCCCAAGACCTGGAAGATGGCCCAGGCGCTCGCGCCGACGAGAAAGGTCGAGAGGAGCACGCCGAAGGTGGCCATGGTGGCGATGGCGAAGACGCGCTGACGCAGGTCGCCCAAATCGACATGCAGCGCGCCCGCGAACAACAGGAAGCTCAAAAGGCCCTGCATCAGGGTTTTCGAGAAATCGACCCCGGCGACGACCGCCCGCAGGTCCTGGCCGATGCCCAGGGACGGCGCAATTACATCGAGCCCCAACGCGGCCAAAGAGGCCAACAGCGCGATGACGACGAGGCCGATGGTTTGCGGCAGCTTGAGAAAGCGGTGGTTCAGGTAGCCAAAGAGGGCGGCCAGACCCAGAAGCACCGCGATGATATTGAGGACCGACTCCATGACCAGGGCTTATAGGGGGCGGGGGGCCCTCTTGTCACGGGTGGCCTGCTTCGAGACGCGGCGAACGCCGCTCCTCAGCATGAGGATTAATTTGGTGTCCAATAGAGTCCTCATCCTGAGAGCCTGGCCGGAAATGAATTGAGTGATTCCAGTCGGTTGTGATTCAATCGTGTTTGACAGACAACGACGG
>JADFIH010000029.1 GCA_022566715.1 Pseudomonadota bacterium
TGCGCCTCGATCTTTTCGGCGAGGAGCTGGAGGGTTTGCGGTATTTCGATCCGTTGACCCAGATCTCCTCGGGCAAGGCGGAGGGCCTGGCCCTTCTTCCGGTCGGCGAGGTCGTGCTCGACGCGGCCGCCATCGCCCGCTTCCGGGAGGGCTATCGGGCGGCGTTTGGGGCGGTGGCCGGCCCCGATCCCTTGTACGAGGCGGTCAGCGACGGCCGCAAGCACGCCGGGATGGAGCATTGGCTTCCCCTATTCCATGAACGCCTCGAGACGATTTTCGAATATGTCCCCGGGGCGGCCGTTACGCTCGATCACCTCGCCGCCGAAGCGGTGGCGGCGCGCCTCGACACCATTGGGGAGCAGTACGGCGCCCGTACCGCGGCGCGCGAGGGCGCCGGGTCCCACGCGGCCTACAAGCCCCTGCCGCCCGACCGGCTCTACCTGACCGGCTCGGAATGGGCCGGCCACCTCGACGACCGCGCCGTGGCCTTCCTGGCGGCGCATCGCGCGCCCGACGGTGACGGCAAAGTGATGGACGCCGGTGGAAAGACCGGCCGCAGCTTCGCCGTGGAACGCGCCCAGCCGGACGTCGATCTATTCGCGGCCGTGCAAGCTCACATAAAGGAGTTGCAGCGCTCGGGCCGGCGGGTTCTTGCCGCCGCCTTCACCATGGGCTCGCGCGACCGTCTGCTCGCGCTTCTGGAGCAGCACGGATTTCACGACGGCGCCGCCGTCGAAACCTGGGCCGAGGCCGAGGCCCTGGATTCGCGCACGGTTGCCTTCGCCATCCTCGGGCTCGAGCACGGGTTCGAGACGCCCGGCCTCGCCGTCATCTCCGAGCCCGACATTCTCGGCGACCGGCTGGTCCGGCGGACACGGCGCAGCCGCCGTGCCGACGCCTTCATCTCGGAGTTGTCGAGCCTCGATGTGGGCGACATCGTCGTCCATGTGGACCACGGCATCGGACGTTACGAGGGCTTGCAGACCATCGATATTCTCGAAGCCCCGCACGACTGCGTCTGGCTGAGCTACGCCGGCGGCGACCGGCTATTCATACCCGTGGAAAACATCGAGGTCCTGTCGCGCTATGGCTCGGAAGAGGCGGGCGTGGCCCTCGACAAGCTTGGGGGCGCGGGCTGGCAGGCACGCAAGGCGCGCCTGAAAAAGCGCATTCGCGACATGGCGGAAGACCTGGTCCGCGTGGCCGCCGCGCGCCTCGACCGAAAGGGCGAGGTCATGGAGCCGGAACCCGGCCTTTACGAGGATTTCTGCTCGCGCTTCGCCTTCGAGCTAACGGACGACCAACAGAGCACCATCGACGACGTGATCGCCGACCTGGCGAGCGGCAGGCCGATGGACCGACTGATTTGCGGCGACGTGGGTTTCGGCAAGACCGAGATCGCCCTGCGCGCCGCCTTCATAACGGCGATGTCCGGAAAGCAGGTGGCCATTGTCGCACCGACAACGCTTCTGAGCCGTCAGCATTACGAGGTTATGAACGATCGCTTTGCCGGCTTCCCCCTGAAGGTGGCGCAGATTTCCCGCCTCGTCGGAGCGAAGGATGTGGCGGCGGCGAAGACCGGCCTGGCGGACGGGACCGTCGACATCGTCGTCGGCACCCATGCGCTCCTCAGCAAATCCATTTCCTTTCGGGATTTGGGATTGCTTGTCGTGGACGAGGAACAGCATTTCGGCGTCGCCGCCAAGGAGCGGCTGAAGCACATGCGCACCAATGTGCATGTCCTGACGATGACGGCCACGCCAATCCCGCGCACCTTGCAGATGGCGCTCACCGGCCTGCGCGAACTCAGCCTGATCGCAACGCCGCCGGTCGACCGCTTGGCGGTGCGCACCTTCATTCTGCCGTTCGACGACGTGACGGTACGCGAGGCGATCCTGCGCGAGCAGTTCCGTGGCGGCCAGACCTTCTATGTCTGTCCGCGCATCGACGACATCGAGGACGTGGAGAAATTCCTGCGCGGGAAGATCCCCGAAGTGCGCTTTGCCGTCGCCCATGGCCGCATGAACGCGCGCGACTTGGATTCGGTGATGAAGGCTTTTTACGAAGGAACGTTCGACGTTCTGGTGTCCACCAACATTATCGAATCGGGACTCGACGTGCCGCGGGCCAACACCATGATCATTCACCGGGCGGACATGTTTGGGCTCGCTCAGCTCTACCAGTTGCGCGGCCGCATCGGGCGCTCGAAGGTACGCGCCTACGCCTACATGACCATTCTGCCGGGCCGTATTCCGACGGCGCGCGCCGAGCAGCGTCTCCACGTCATCCAGACCCTGGACGAACTGGGGGCGGGCTTCAGCCTGGCCAGCCACGATCTCGACATTCGCGGCGCCGGCAATCTGCTCGGCGGGGAACAGTCGGGGCACATCCGCGAGGTCGGCTTCGAACTTTACCAGGAGATGCTGGAGGAGGCCGTGGCGGCGGCGCGGGATGCGGCCGGGCACGGGGGCGCCGAGGCCGAGGACCGCTGGTCGCCCCAAATCGGGATCGGAACGTCGGTGCTGATCCCGGAGCCCTACATCGGCGATCTCAATACCCGGCTTGGCCTTTACCGCCGCCTCGCGCGCCTCGAGACGCAAGGCGAGATCGATTCGTTCGCGGCGGAGTTGATCGACCGGTTTGGCCCCTTGCCGGTCGAGGTCGAGCACCTGTTGAAGGTGATCGAGATAAAGAGCTTGTGCCGCACGGCGGGCGTCGAGAAGGTGGAGGCGGGCCCGCGCGGCGCGACCCTCAATTTCCGCGACAACAAGTACGCTAATCCCGCGGGGCTGGTGGCGTTTATTAGTCAGCACGCGGGGACCGCCAAGCTGCGTCCCGATCACACGCTCGTCTACATGCGCAATTGGGAAGAGCCGAACGAGCGCCTGGAGGGCGTACGCTTCCTCCTGGAAAACCTGTCCGCGATCGCGGCTCAGTCCGCGGCTTCGGACTCCCCGGCGGGCGCGTCCGACCCCGTTTCGGCGGCGATCTTGTCCAGAACCTGAAGGAAGGCCGAGGGCTCCTGGGCGCCTTGCAGGGCGTACTCGTGGTTGATGATGAACGTGGGGACGCCTGTAATGCCCAAGCCCCGAACGTGCTCGTCCAGCGACCGCACCGCCGCGTCATCGTCGCCCCGGTCGAGCTTGGTGCGGACGGTATCCGCATCCATGCCGGCCTCGGCGGCCGCCTCGACGAGGACCTCGGGATCGCCGATATCGCGGGCGTCGAGAAAGTACGTTCGGAAGAGGATCTCGACGAGGGCATCCTGCTTGCCCTCCTGGTTGGCCCAATAAATCAGCCGGTGCGAGCGAACCGTATTTGGAACCCGGGCCATGCGCTCGAAACCGAAGTCGATGCCGGTACTTTCGCCGGCGGCCCGGATGGAGTCCGCGAACCCCTTGGGATAATCCTTCCCGCCGAACTTCAGGCGCATGTATTCCTCGCGGGAGAGGCCTTCCACGGGGGTGTTCGGGTTGAGCTGGAAGGGATGCCACTCGATTGTGGGGTCAAGGTCAGGCCGTTGGGCGAGGGCCGCCTCGAGCCGCCGCTTGCCGATAAAACACCAAGGACAGATGGTGTCGGAAATGATGTCGATCTGCATGCCTATAGCATAGGCAACGGCCGCCACCGCGGCGACCTAAATCACATCACTTTAGGCGGAGGCGATTGATTCTTGGCGGTAAATGGAGGGGTTACACGCGGCGGGCGAGGTTACCGGCGCGGCCAATCAGGAGTTCCGCGGTCTCCCCGGGTTTGAGGGCGGCGACGCCGGCCTTCAAAGTGACCTGAATGGGTTCGCCGTCTTCAACCACGGCGAACTCGGTATTCGTAATGACCCCGGCGATGCGCTGAACGACCGGCTGTGCGTGCTCCAGGCTGGTATCGGGCAGGATGACGCAGAATTGGTCGCCGCCGTGGCGTCCCAGCACATCCTCGCCGCGCACGAGGCTGCCAAGCATGGCGGCGACCTGGCGCAGGACCTTGTCGCCGCCGGAGTAACCGAACTCCCGGTTGACGTGCTCGAGACCTTGAACGTCGAAGAACGCCACCGTCAGATTCTTCTCGCGCTTTTTTGCGTCCGCGATCAGATCGGCGAGATGTTCGTGCAGGAATCCGAAGCTGTACAGACCGGTCAAGCCGTCGCTGGTCATCGCGTTACGCAGTTCGCGGAACTCCCCGCGCATGGCGATGCGGTAGGTGTTCTGACGGATCAGAGCCTCGGTGCGAATCCGTAAATCGGCCTCGTGCAGGGGCCGCATGACGACTTCATTTATGCCGGCAACGTAGATTTCCGAGAGGTCGATCCCGTTGGCCTCGTCGGTTACGGCCAGGATGGGGAGGTTGTAGAGTCTGGGGTTGCGCCGGACGTAGGAGCAAAACTCGACCGTCTCCTTGTCATCCGCGCCGAGCGCCACCACGAGGGCGTCGGCGGGGCCCGTCGACAGGTGCGTCATGGCCGCGTAGGTGCTATCGACGACGACGAGCTTCGCGTGGTCCGCGTACGCCTTCGTAATGGCTTCGCCGTCCTCCGGCTTGCGGGCGAGCAGGACGATCGCGTCGCCGCCGTTGAGTCCGGGCGGGTCGACGCGGGAGGGCTGGTTGATGCCAAATTTCTGCGCCGTCTCGTGGCGGCGGGCGAGCTCACCCTGCATGGTGCTTAGACGCGCGAGCGATCGCAGACGGGTGGCAAGCTCGTAATCCTTGAACGGATTGGGCAGAAAATCCGCCATGCCTTCGACCAGGTCCAGGGTTTGCTGCTCCGCATCGGTGTGGTCCCCGACCAGAATGAGCGGCATATGCGCCGCCGGCCAAGCCTTCTTCAAGGACTGGATAAGACCCCCGCCGTTCAAATCCTTGGTGGTGGCGTTTACGACCGCCAGGTCCGGGTAGGAACTTTCGGCGATCCTCGCCGCATCCTCGATGCTACTGGCGTGCATGGAGCAATACCCGTGAGCGTCGAGCAGCTCATCGATCGAAAGCGGATGGGACTTGTCCGTGTCGAGGACCAGGACGCGGGCCGAAAAGGGCATGAAGCCTCACTTAAAGCGGGATGCAGCGGGCCGAGCGTAGTGCTGGTTAGTTAACAATTTGTTGCGGTGCGGCTAGAATAGGAATTGGCGGATTTCTGGGCCAACCGCTTTGGTTCGCGCCGCGTGAGGAAAATTGTCCCATGACCACACCCGACATTCCGCCATCTATTCCGCCAAATTTTCTGCCAAAAAATCTCGAAGGCAAGGCGGCGTTCGTAACCGGCGCCTCGAGCGGCCTCGGCCGGCGGACCGCCCTGGTCCTGGCGCGGGCCGGTGCGAAAGTGGCGCTGGCCGCCAGGCGGGTCGAGAAGTTAGCCGAGCTTTCCGGCGAGATCGCGGCCTTCGACGGCCGCGCCATGCCGATCCGCGTCGATGTCACCGATGCCGCCAGCGTCCGCGAGGCGGTTGAGGCGGCCGAAACCGAGCTCGGCCCACTCGGCATTCTCGTCAATTGCGCCGGTATTTCGGTCGAGAAATGGATCACCGAGCTCGGCGAGGCCGATTTCGATTCGGTGATGAACACCAACGTCAAAGGCACCTGGCTGGTGGCGCAGGAGGTGGGGCGCCGGATGATCCGCCACGGGGCGGGCGGTAAGATCGTCAATATCGC
Organism: Pseudomonadota bacterium; assembly: GCA_022566715.1. Taxonomy (GTDB): domain Bacteria; phylum Pseudomonadota; class Alphaproteobacteria; order SHVP01; family SHVP01; genus JADFIH01. Next base: position 5,641 of record JADFIH010000029.1, read on the forward strand.
CTCGGTCTTGGCGCAGGCCGTGCTGCCGAACCTGTCGATCTACTGCATGTCCAAGGCTGCGGTGGTTCAAATGACCAGGGCAATGGCCCTGGAATGGGCGCGCTACGACATTCAGGTCAACGCCATCGCGCCGGGCTACATCGAGACCGAAATGACGCGGGAGCATTTCGGGTCCGAAGCCGGCCAAGCGCACATCGCCGGCCTTTTGCGCGGCCGGATCGGCCGGCCCGCGGACATGGACGGCGTTTTGATGCTCCTGGTGAGCGAGGCGTCGAGTTTCATTACGGGCAGCGTTATTACGCTGGATGACGGGCAAACGCTGAAGGCGTTGTGACCGGCGCGGCGGCCGGGAAGGACGCAATGATCGAACTGCCAAAAATGAACAGGTATGAAGACCTTGGGCCGCTGCCGCTGGAGGTTCCCGAGACGTACAATTTCGCCTTCGACGTCATCGATGCCCGTGCCGAGCGGGACGACAAGACGGCCTTCATCGCCGTGGACCGGAGCGGCGAGCGCATCGAACGCCACGGCTTTTCGGACCTCAGCCGCGCATCGAACCGCTTCGCCAACGTGCTCAACGCCCTGGGCGCGCGCAAAGGCGACTTCGCCCTCGTCGTCATTCCCCGAATACCGGCCTGGTATGAAGTCCTGATCGGCTGCATGAAGGTGGGCGTCGTCTCGATGCCGGGCACCAACCTGCTGACCGCTAAGGACATCGCTTACAGGATCAACAAGGCGGGCGCCAAGCTGGCCATCGTCACGGCCGAGCACGTTGAGAAGCTGGAGGAGATTCGCGGCGCGTGCGCCACGCTCGAGCACCTTATTGTCGTTGGCGGGGAACACGCCGGGTGGACGAGCTACGAGGCGGCGTGCGCCGCGGCAAGCGACGAGTTGAACCGCGCGGACCTACGCGGCCCGCGCGCCGACGACATGATGCTGATCTACTTCACCTCGGGCACGACCGCGATGCCCAAGATGGTGCCGCGTGATCACGCCTACGCCTGGGCGCATGTCCTCACCGGCCGGTATTGGATGGACCTGAAGGAGTCCGACATTCACTGGACCCTGTCGGATACGGGCTGGGCGAAAGCGGCCTGGGGCATGTTGTTCCCGCCCTGGCAGATGGGCGCCACCATCGTCCTTTACGACGGGGACCTGCGCTTCGACGCGGAGGCGCACCTGCGGCTTATTGGAAAGCTGGGCGTCACCACTTTCTGTGCGCCGCCCACGATCTACCGCCTGTTCTCGCAAATCGACCTGGAGCAATACGATCTCAGCTCCATCCGGCATTCACTGAGCGCCGGCGAGCCGCTCAATCCCGAAGCCATGCGCGCCTGGAAGACGGCGACGGGAACCGAGGTGCACGACGGCTATGGGCAAACCGAAACCATCAACATCGTGGCGAATTATCCGGGCTTGCCGATCCGGCCGGGATCCATGGGAAAGCCGGTGCCCGGCTTCGACGTGCGGATCGTGGATGACGAAGGCGGCGTCGTGGGTCCAGACAAGGTGGGACACATCGCGGTCAAGTTGACCGAGCCCTATCCGCCGGGCCTGTTCCACGGGTATTACCGCGACGAGGGCGCGCACGCCGGCGCTTTCCGCAATGGCTGGTATTACACCGGCGATACCGCGACGCAGGACGCCGATGGCTATGTCTGGTTCGTCGGCCGGGCCGACGACATCATTTCCTCGTCGGGCTACCGCATCAGTCCCTTTGAAGTGGAAAGCGCCCTGCTCGAACACCCCGCGGTGGCGGAATCGGCGGTCGTCGGCAAGCGCGACGAGCTCAGGGGTGAAATCGTTAAGGCCTACATCGTGCTCGTTCCCGGGGTCGAGGGATCGGAGGAGCTTAAGAGCGAAATTCAGGACTTCGTCAAAGGGCACACGGCGCCCTACAAATACCCGCGCGAGATCGATTTCCGCGAAGCCCTGCCAAAGACCATCTCCGGCAAGATCCGGCGCGTCGATCTTCGCGCCGAAGCCAACAAAAAATAACGGCTCAGGGGGTGGCTGCTGCAATCTAGGGTTAACCGGCGTTCACCCTATGAGGGCCGCGTTCCCGGGGGAGTCCGGGCGTCGGCGAAAATCGGCTCAAATTATTTCGTATTTTATCTAAAGTTTTACGATATATTTCAATCACTTAGTTACTTGACTTCATGTGGACCCTAGGGCATCTATAGGGGGCGGCGCAGAAGTGCCGCGTGAGATTGTGGAATCCAGTTACCTGAATGGGGGATCGCCACAGCACGTCCTACCGCGGGCCAAATGCCCCGGCAAAGGATCGAAGCCCACTGAGAGGAAGGTTTCAAATGGCGCTATCGATCAACACAAATCCTGGGGCGGACCTAGGTGTTCAGCAACTCAACCGCACCAAGCGGGAACTGCAGAAAACGGTATTACGCATCTCCACGGGGCTCAAGATCAACGGCCCGAAGGATGATGCGGCGATTTATGCCATCGCCCAGGCCTTGCGCGGCCAGGTCGCCGGCGCGACGGCGGTCAAAGGTGCGTTGTCGGCCGGCGAATCGACGGTGGCGACGGCCCTCGCGGCCGGTCAAACCGTGTCCGACCTTCTTATCGAGATGAAGGCGAAGATCGTTCAGGCGAATCAATCCGGGCTGGACGGGTCGGCCCGAACCGCCCTGAATAACGACCTCGCGGCCTTGAGCGAGAACCTGTCGACCATCGTATCCACGGCCTCGTTCAATGGAACGAATCTCATCGATTCGGGGGCCACGGACGTGTTCGTGCTGAGCGCCGAGGACGGCAGCACGATCACGGTCAGCGCGCAGGATCTAAGCGCCAGCGGGTTGGGTGTCGACACCCTGTCCTTGCTGACGGAAGCGGACGCGGAAACCGCGCTGGCGGCGATCGACGCTGCGCTCAACTCCGCGACCTCGAGCCTGGCCCAACTCGGATCATCGGCGCGGCGCCTCGAGGATCAAAACGATTTCACGACGCAGATTCACGACAACCTCAGGGCGGGCATCGGCAATCTGGTCGACGCCGACCTAGGCGAAGAGGCCGCGAACCTTGCCCTCAATCAAGTCAAGGAACAGCTCGGCCTCAATTCCCTGGCGATCGCCAACGCGGGGCCGCGCTCCATCCTTTCCCTCTTTCCATAGGGGCGTCGTTCTCCAAAACTTCCTGGGGCCGGTTCGCCGGCCCCTTCTTTTTGTGCGCGTGCTTCGCGGTGGGCTGGCGTGGCCGCCCGCAACAGCCCGTGATAGATTGACCTTCCTTGCATGAGAGGGTCCGCGGATGAAGCTGCTCGAAACGGCGGACAACACGATCGGTTATCTCGACCGGGGCGGCGGGCCGCCCGTCGTCGTGTTGGTGCACAGTTCCGGCATGGGCGCGGGCCAATGGGAGCGCACCATCGACGCCCTTGGCGCCGGGCATCGGTGCCTCGCGCCTGATCTCTCGGGTTACGGCAAGTCCAGCCCGGCGCGGGAGGATTCCAATGGGGCCCTTGATCAGGACGCGGAGATCGTCGCGTCCATGGTCGAACTGGCCGGGGAGGGCGCCCATCTGGTGGGGCACTCCTATGGCGGGGCGGTTGCCCTGCTGGTGGCGCGGACGGCCCCGAATCTTGTGTCCCTGACGCTCATCGAGCCCGTCGTCGCGGACCTTCTGCGCGCCAGCGGCTCGGTCGAGGCGGCGGCCGAGTTGGTGGAGGTGTCGGGAGGCTTCCTTGCGGCCATGGAGGCGGCTGACGCGAAGGGGGCCTTAAAGGGGTTCGTCGATTACTGGAACGCCGACGGGGCCTGGGACAACCTCCCGCCGGAGGCCCACGCCGGACTGGTCGCTCTGGCCCGAAAAATAGGCATGGAGGTGCGCGGCGTCGCATTCACCGCGACCGAAACCTTCGCCCTTGATGCGGTCGACCTGCCGGTCCTGGTCCTGACGGGAGAAGAGACGCGCAAAGCGCCCAAGCGCATGAGTGAATTGATGGTGGGAGCATTGCCGCGCGCCACCCACCGGGTCGTTTCCGGGGCCGGTCATATGTCGCCCTTGACGCATCCGGCGGAGGTCGCGGCGGCGATCGCGTCCCACGTCAAGGAACACACACCCAAGCAAAGCGTGGCGCGTTAAGACCCGCCCGGCGGCGCCCTATTCAGCGGCGATGTCGCGCATCTCGGCGCGGCGCAACGCCGTGGCCCCATGGTCGAGTTTCAGACCCTCGGTAATGACCACGCCATACGCATCGAGGGCGTGCTCGACCGTGCAGAAATCGTCGAGCACGTCGTCCAGCACCTGTTCCGCCGGGCGCTCCAACGGATCGCCGTAGCCCCCGCCGCAGGGGCCGAAGAACGACAAAACATCGCCCGGCTGCAGATCGAACCCGGAGATTTTGGCGGGAAGTTGCTCGATGGACTGCGGGTCGCGGACGTTAAAAAGCTCGACCTTGCCAGTTGCCCCCGGATGACCGCCGAAGGCGCCCCAGGGCACATCGGTGTGGCGGTCGTTCTCGTGGGTGACCGATCCCGGGCTGAGAAGCCTCTGGGACTTGACCACGCCGATCCCGCCCCGGTACCGCCCGGCGCCCGGCATCACGTCGTCCCGCAGTTCGTAGCGGTCACACACCATCGGCAGATGCATGCCGAGGTCCTCGAGCGGGTTGTTGCGCGTGTTGACCATCAGGTTGTCGATCGAATCGGGTCCATCCGAGAAGGGACGCCCGCCAAAGGCGCCTTCATTCACTTCGATGAATACCCAGTAATCGCCGCTCGGGCGCAGGCCCGAATAGGCGATGGCCGAAACGCTGGCCGAGTTGCCGGCCGTGACGTTGTTTGGGATGACCGGGCTCAACGCCTTGATGATGAGGTCGATGACGCGGTTGATCTGCGTGAAACGCGCCTCCGCCGCCGCCGGGAACTCGGGATTATAGATCGACCCCTTGGGCGCGATGACCGTGATCGGCCTGAAGGACCCCTCGTTCTGCGCAATAAAGCTGTCCGTGGTCGCTGTATCCATAAGCAGCGCGCGGAAGGCAAAATAGCACGCGACCTTGGTGGACCCCTCGAAGGGCACGTTGTACCCGGTGCGCACCTGATCGGAGGAGCCCGTGAGATCGACCTCGACGCTGGTCCCTTTTACCCGCACGCACACTTTGATGGGCAGGCGAATATCGCGGTTGCGGCCGTCGTCGTCGAGCCACCCTTCCGCAAAATATTCACCGTTGGGAATTTTGGCGATCTGCTTGCGCAGCATGGCCTCGGAATAATCCATCAACTGGTCGGAGGCGTTTAGAACCGTCGCCTTGCCGTACTTCTCGATCAATTCCAGGAAACGGCGCACGCCCAATTCGCAGGAGGCGATCTGCGCTTGAATGTCGTCCTTGACGTGCTGCGCGACGCGGCTGTTGTACCCGATGTACTGCCAGAGTCCTTCGTTGAGCTTGCCCCTCTCGTAAAGCTTCACGCCGGCGAACAACATGCCTTCGGCGTAGACATCGGGAATGTCGATGATGAGGCCGGGCGTGGCCGCGCCGATGTCGAGGTGGTGGGCGGTGTTGGCGGCAAAGCCGACGATCTCGCCCTTCCAGAAGACGGGAATGGCGATCAAGATGTCCGGGCTGTGACTCGCGCCATAGTAAGGGTGATTATGGATGACGATGTCGCCCTCGTGCCATTCGCCGTCCTGGAGACATTCCTCGATTCCGCGCAAATACCCGGGAATGGAACCAATGTGCAGCGGCGTCGAATCCGATTCGCACATGGTATTGAAGTTTGCGTCGAACAAACCGGCGCCCAAGTCCTGCGATTCGCGGATGATCGAGGAAAAGGACATGCGGTAAAGCACATGCCCCATTTCCTTGGCGATGGTGTCGAGCGCGCCCCCGATGACCTGCAGGGTGATGGGATCGATCTTCTTGCCCGTCGCCTTAGTGGCCGGGTTGCTGCGAGTGGCGGCGTTCTTGCGAGTGGCGGCGTTCTTGCGAGTGGCGCGGGCCTTGCGGCCTTTCTTAACGGCCATTCTTGTTGCTCCCCCCAAACGGCCCGGGTTGAGTCGCGGTGGGCCCGATCTACTCGGCCGCGACCTTCCCCATTTCGGCGCGGCGTGCCGAGGTGGCTGGTTTGTCGATCTGCATGGCGTTGGTGATGACGACGCCGTAGGCGTTCAACGCCTGGTCGATTGTGCAGAAATCGTCGAGCACGTCGTCCAGCACCTGTTCCGCCGGGCGCTCCAACGGATCGCCGTAGCCCCCGCCGCAGGGACCGTAAAAGGCGATGACGTCGTCCGCGTCGATATCGACGCCGGAGAATTTCGCCGGCAGGTCTTTCACGTCCCCGGGAGTTTTGAAGTTGTACTGCTGGACCTTGCCGACCGCGCCCGCCGCGCCGCCAAAGATGCCCTTCGGCACATCCGTATGGCGGTCGCACTCGTGGGTGATGGAGCCCGCGGTCAAAACCCTTTGCGCCTTGACCACGCCGATGCCGCCCCGGTGTTTACCCGCGCCGGGCATAACGTCGTCACGCAACTCATAGCGTTCGCACACCATGGGTAAATGCATGCCGAGGTCTTCGAGCGGATTGTTGCGCGTATTGCACATCAGGTTGTCGATGGAGTCGGGGCCATCGGATGTCGCCCGTGCCCCGTACGATCCTTCGTTGACCTCCAGGAAGACCCAGTAATCGCCGGAGGGCCGCAAGCCGGCATAGGCGATGAAAGAGAGGGACGCGGAATTGCCCGCCGTGACCCGTTCAGGCAAGACCGGCGCGAGCGCCTCGATAATGCAGTCGATCACCCGCTGGCACTGTGTGAAGCGGGCTTCCGCGGCCGCTGGGAACTTCGGATTGAAGATCGAGCCCTTTGGCGCGATGACCTTGATGGGCCGGAACGATCCCTGGTTCTGCGGGATATAAACCTCCGACATCGCCTGATCGAGCAGGAGTGAGCGGAAGCAGCAAAAGACCGCGACCTTGGTCGAGCCCTCGAAGGGCACGTTGTAGCCGGTGGGGACCTGGTCGGCGGACCCCGTAAGGTCGACGGTGACGTTGTCGCCCTTGACGATGACCGCGACTTTCACGCGCAGACGCTTGCCGCGGTTGCGGCCGTCGTCGTCGAGCCAACCTTCCGAGTGGTAAACACCGTCCGGGATCTTGCGAATCTGCTGACGCATCATGCGTTCGGTGTAGTCCATCAACTGATTGCATGCGGCCTGCAGGGTCGCAAGGCCGTATTGCCGGATCAGGTCCTTGAAGCGTTCCACGCCGAGGCGGGCGGACGCGACCTGCGCCTCGATGTCGTCGCGCAGCATGGTCGCCATACGGCTGTTGTTGCCCATGAACTTCCACAGGCCTTCGTTGCGAACACCCTTGCGGTAGAGTTTGATGCCGGCGAACAGCATGCCCTCGGCGAAGACATCGGGAATATCGATGATGAGTCCCGGCGTGGCCGAGCCGATGTCGATGTGGTGCGCGGTGTTGGCGGAGAAGCCGACGATCTCGCCTTCCCAGAAGATGGGGATGGCGATCAGAATGTCCGGACTATGACTGGCGCCGTGATAGGGGTGATTGTGAATGACGATGTCGCCCTCATACCACTCGCCGTCCTGGAGCGTGTCCTGGATACCCTGAAGATATCCAGGGATCGAGCCGATGTGCAGCGGCGTCGAATCCGATTCGGACAGGGTGTTGAAATCCGCGTCGAACAGGCCGGCGCCCAGGTCTTCCGATTCCCGGATAATCGAAGAGAACGACATACGGTAGAGCACGTGCCCCATTTCCTTCGCCGCCGTGTGCAGCGCGCCGCCGATCACCTGCAAGGTGATGGGATCGATGTCCTTGACCTTCTTCGCCCGTGCCGGCCTTGCGGTCGTCCGTTTGGCCGTCCGCGCCTTGCCGGCGGCGCGCCGGTTGGCGGCCTTGGCGGCGGTCTTGCGCGTGACCGTCTTCCGGGCCACAGTCTTCCGCGCCGTAGTCTTGCGCGCAGCCGTCTTTCGAACAGAGGTCTTGCGGGCGGCAGTCCTGCGGGCCGTGGTCTTCCTGGCCGCCGTCTTGCGCGTGGCCGTCTTCCGAACAGTGGTCTTACGCGCAACCGTCTTACGCGTGGTCGTCTTGCGGGCCGTGGCCGTCCGCGTGGTCCGCTTCGACGCCTTGGAGCCGGTCTTGGTGGTTTTGCGTGCCATTACTCGTGTCTCCTCGCTGGATGCGGTCTACGACGCGGCGATGTGAAGGTTGCCGAAATCCGAAACGCGGACCCGGTATCCCGGCGGGACCAGGGTCGTCGAGTTGTGCTGGATGATGACCGCGGGTCCGGTCAGGCTGTGCCCGGCAAGCAGCTTATCGCGGTTGAAGCGTGGCGTATCCACGGTCTTGCCGTCGTCGAACGTCGTCTTGCGGGAATAGAGGAAAGCCTCGTCGAGGGTCTTTTTCTTGGCCCGGCCCGTGGGCGCTTTTTTGAGTTTGGGCCAGGTCAAGGGTTCGACCTTGGCGATGCCGATCACGCGCAACGTCATGATCTCCACCTGGTCCGATCCGAAGGTATAGCCGTAGTCGAGCTTGTGCTGGGCGTGGAAGTTGTCGATCACGACGGATTTGGTCTTTTCGTTGAGTTGCCCTTTCGGCAACTCGGCACGCAACTCGAAGCCCTGACCGTGATAGCGGCACTCGGCGATTCGGCTGAAGACCTGCTTGGACTTCGGGATGCCGTCCGCGGAAAGGCGTTCGCTACACAACTTCTCGAGTTTCTTGACCGCCGCGTTGACGCGGTCGAAATCCTTCTTGGCCGCGCCCTCGAGGATGAGCGGCGCCGAGCGCGTGAACTCGTACTGCATGTCGGTCTCGAGAAGCCCGATGGCCGCATTGATGCCCGGCGAGGGCGGAATGATGACCTCCTTGGCGGCCACCTCCTGAGCCAGCGCAACGCCGTGGAGCGGCCCCGCGCCACCGAACGCCATCAACCCGAAGTTCCGCGGGTCGTACCCGCGGGCCACCGAATTGGCGCGGATGGCAAGCGCCATGTTCGAATTGATCACCCGGATGATGCCGAGCGCCGCGGCCTTTGTTTTCATCTTCAGCTTCGAGCCGATCTTGTCGTCGATGGCCCGGCCCGCAAGATCGGCGTCGATCGGCAAGTCGCCACCGAGGAAACGGTCGACGTCGAGCCGGCCCAGGACGACCTGTGCGTCGGTGACGGTGGGCTCGGTTCCGCCATTGCCGTAGCAGGCGGGTCCCGGATCGGCGCCCGCCGATTTCGGCCCGACGCGGAAGGCGCCGCCCTCATCGATAAAAGCGATGGAGCCGCCGCCCGCGCCGATCGTGGTGAGGTCGATCATGGGCACCAGGACCGGATAATCGCCCACGTAGGTGTCGCGCGGATTCATGATGCGAATGCGGCCGTCCGGGATGGTGCTGATGTCGGCCGACGTGCCGCCGATGTCCACCGTCAGGAGGTTCTTCTCCTTCGACAAGGCGCCAGCCCAGCGTCCCCCGATGACGCCGCCCGCCGGCCCGGACAGGAGGATCGTGACGGGACGTTCGCTGGACATGTCGACCGTTGCGACGCCGCCGTTCGATTGCATCACGCGGAGCTCGGCCTTGACGCCTTCTTCGCGCAGTTTGTCGGCAAGGTTGCGGATGTAGCGCGCGGTCTTCGGTCCGACATAACCGTTCATCGCCGTCGTCGAAAAGCGCTCGTATTCGCGGATCACGTCGACGACTTCGCACGACGTCGAGATGTAGACGCCGGGCATCTCTTCCTCGACGATCGCTTTTGCCCGCAACTCGTGTTTCGAGTTCAAGAACGAGAACATGAAGCAGATGATGACGGACTCGATGCCCCGTTCCTTGAACAGGCGGCAGCCCTTGCGCACCTCGTCCTCATCGAGAGGCGTGTCGATGGTCCCCTCGGGCGGCAGCACGCGTTCCGTGATGGGGATCCGGTTGCGGCGCCGCACCAGGGGCTTCGACTGCCACGGCACCTCGAACTGGAGCGAGAAGTTGTGAGGCCGCTTGTGGCGCGCGATATGGAGAATGTCGCGGAAGCCGCGCGAGGTCAGCATGCCCACGTCCGAGCCGTTGTGTTCGAGGGTGATGTTCGTCGCGATGGTCGTCCCGTGAACGATCATCTCGATGTCCCGCGGCTTGACCCCGGCGACCTCGCAAATCTCGTGTATGCCCCTCAGAACGGCGATGGACTGATCCTCGGGCGTGCTCGGAACCTTGTGCACGTAAACGTCACGAGGACCCTTTTCCAACACGAGGTCCGTAAACGTCCCCCCCACGTCCACGCCGATCTTCGCCATAGTTTCCCACCCCTAAGTTGAAGCCCGGCGCATCCGGCGCCCGGGCGGCACACGACCCCACCGCGTTGCGCTCAGGAACGTCAAAGGATCGCGGCGGATTGCGGCGCTAGCCTACTGACTTGACGCTCAAACGCAAGCCGGCGGAGCCACGAGCCGGCGCCGATGTCCGAACCTCTGGAGGGCTATTCAGGAACGCACCGGGAGGCTAGTCTAGGGCCCCGCCTGAGCGAAACCATCCAACATCTTGAACCTTAGGGAGTGCGCAACAGCGATGCCGTCGGACCTATTTCCCAACCTGTTTTCTGAGTTCAAACTGGGCAAGTTGACCCTCAAGAACCGTATCACCATGGCGCCGCTGACCCGTCAGGCGGCCGAGGACGACGGCACGCCGGACGACGAGATGGCCGCCTACTACGCCCGCCGGGCGCGGGGCGGGGTGTCGATGATCTTCTGCGAGGCGTCCTACTACAATGATGAGTTAAGCGGAATCGGCTACCTGAATCAGCCCGGCATCGCCAACGCCAAGCACGTCGCGGCCTGGAAGAAGATCGTCGACGCGGTGCATGCGCAGGGGGTCTACATCATCCTGCAGCTCGTCCACGCGGGGCGCGTGGCCGATCCGCGCACGTTCTATGAAGGGGAGTCGCCCGTCGCGCCCAGCGCCACGCACAGCGCCGGCGCGGTGCTCTACACCGATACCGACGAGGAGATGCATAACCGGGGCCTGCAACCGCCCTGGCCCAAGGTGACCTTCCCGCCCGCCCGCGAACTCACGGTGGCCGAGATCGAGCGCATCGCCGAGGGCTTCGCCGAGGGCGCGGCGCGGGGCATGGAGGCGGGCTTCGATGGCGTGGAGGTGCACGGCGCCAACGGCTACTTGCACTATCAGTTCATCGACCCCAAGCAAAACCACCGTACCGACGACTACGGGGGCTCCGCCGAGAACAATCTGCGGGCCGTGGTCCTGTGTTGCCGGAAGGTGCGCGACGCGATTGGGCCGGACAAGCTGATCACCCTGCGCCTCTCCCAGGACGGCGTCGATGATTTCCCGGGTGCCTGGCCGCGCGGCGTCGAATACGCGCGCGAACTCGGCGAGGCCCTGAAAAATGCGCCAATAGACGCAATCCACTGGTCGAGCTTCGGCTGGGACGACAACCGCGATCCCAACTCCGACGTTCCATTGCCCAAGGTGCTGCGCGAGGCCAGCGGGCTGCCGATGATCACCAACGGCGGTATCGCCGAGGGCGAGCACGCGGAGCGCGCCATCGCGATGGGCGCCGCCGATCTGGTCGCGGTGGGGCGGCCCCTGTTCGCCCACCCCGACTGGCCCCACATCATCCGCTCGGGCGAGCCCTATAACTGGATCGAGTTCGACCGCAAATACGTCATCAATCCGTCCTATGATTACACCTACGGCTATCCCCTGAACCTCAAGGTGCCACGGGATTGGGATCCCGACTTCGAGAACCGACGCCGCAAGCGCTGAGCGGCGGGAAAGCGAGTCGCCGCTATGAAACTCGAGATCGGCACCTGGCAGTTCGTGCGCATCATGGTCGAGCTTGAAGATCGCGCGAAGGGGCACAAACGCACCCGTGCGTCGGTCCTTGACGATTGGCGCGAGGCCTGGGAGGAGCTCGACAACCGTCTCACAGAGCTGAGGGAGAAAGACGAAGCCGCCTATTCCGACCTCATGATGAACCAGAACGTCGTGTTGGACTATCGAGGACCCGCTCAGCTTCGCGAGGCGGGGGAGGCGCTCGTCAGGATTATCGAGACCATGAGAACCGAAATCGACCGGAGCGGCCCGAGTGACCGCGCGAAGGATCTCCGCTTCGAAGCGCGGGAGCTCCAGGGCCTGCGTCAGGAGCTCGCGGTGCGGGCACGTGCCCTGAGCCGCCGTAAGCCCCGGCCATCGCATGGCGCCAAAGGCAAAGCGGCGGGAAAAAAGCGGACCTAGGCAGCGCCAAACCCACGAATCCAATGCCTACGGTGCGAATGGTGACGACGTGCCGCACAAAAGACTCCTTGAATCGTGGGGTCTTGCGACGATATGGGTCGGAGTGGCGCCGGGTATCGGCGCCGGGCTCAGGTCTTGCGGGACCTGCGATTTGGGACTCCCCGATTTGGAACGCACCAAGCCCTATCGGGTGAAGCCGCTACCCTAGACACAATAATGAGGCCTTGATCGAACCATGGTCGTTGAGCCCAACGCGCCCGACGTCTCCATCGATGTGGGCCGGATTTTGCCTTCGATCGTGTCGGTGCGCACGATAATCCCCGACGATGCCTACACGGCGTCGATCCTGGGAACCGAGCGCATGGGGCACGGAGTCGTTATCGGCGAAAACGGCCTGATCCTGACCATCGGCTACCTTGTCATGGAGGCCGAATCCGTGTGGGTGATCGACCACGAGGGGCGGCCCGCGGCGGCCCACGTGCTTGCCAACGACCAGGAGACCGGCTTCGGGCTGGTCCAAACCCTGACGCCCCTGCGCTTGCCGGCGGTGGGCCTGGGCGACTCCAATAGCGCGGCTCAGGGCGATTCCGTCGTCATCGTGGGCTACGGCAACGCCTCCGATGCGGTACAGGCGCGCATTATCTCGCGCCGCGAGTTCGCCGGGTACTGGGAGTACTTGGTGGACAACGCCATCTTCACCGAGCCCACCTATGCGGACTGGAGCGGCGCCGCCCTGTTCGGCCGCGGCGGTGAGTTGCTCGGCATCTGCTCCCTGTTCATCCAGCGTGGCGACGGGGACGCCGATTCGGACCAGAATATGTTCGTGCCCATCGATCTGTTGAAGCCGATCCTCGACGAACTGACGGCCCAGGGGGAAATGAGCCGGCCGTCGCGGCCCTGGCTCGGCATGTTCACCATGGAGGCCGAGCAGCGGCTGGCGATTGCCGGGCTGGTCGACGATGGGCCGGCGAACAAGGCGGGGGTCAAGGTGGGCGACTTCGTGCTCGCCGTCGGCGGCGTACCGGTTGCCGATCTCGCCGACATGTACCGCCGCATTTGGGCCGTCGGCAGGGCCGGCGCCGACGTGCCGCTCTCTATTGCCCGCGACGGACACACCTTCGACGTGGTCGTGCACTCGGGCGACCGCTCCGACCGCCTCAAGGCGCCGGCGCTTCATTAAATCGATTGCGCTCCTGGGCCTTCATTCGCCTTCCGTTCACCCTCCGCAATGTAAGGTTAACCATCGGTTAGCGTGGCCCATCCCGGCTGCGCGGTGAGGCTCTGTTGTGCTAGACTCCCGCAGCGCCGCCGAGGAGGGATTAATGTCACACGTTAAAAGCATAACGGACGCTTTTGAATTGACACATGATGAGGTGAACTACGCGCGGTTCACTTCGATCCTGCGCAAGCGCATTTTGATGGATTTGGCGCAGGACATGAAAACGGTCTACGAGAAGCGCGTCGGTCCGGCCTACGAGAAGGCCAACGGCAAGACACCCAACGGCCGCGAGATCCGCAAGGCCATGCTCAAGGAGCCCATCTTCCAGGGCTGGAGCGTGCTGCGCCATACCGCCCAACAAATGACCTGGTGGTCGGTGCAGCCGGCGGTCGAACGGCGCTTACCCGAGATGATTGACATTGCAAAAGGAGTCGCGGCGGAGCATCCGTTCGGCGGCAGCCTCGAACTCGACGCCGGCGTGGTGATCCCGCGCGAGGTCACGGGCCTCGACGTGCATTTGATGCCCGGGTGCTTTCACACCGAATACACCGACGACGACGTGGCCCAAGGGGCGCTCTATCACCACGGCACCACGGTTTTTTCCGGCGGCCTGCCGCACCGCATGGACGCCAAGGGCGACGTGGCCCGGTCCATCGCGCACTTCCTGCCGCTCGCCTATCCCGACTTCAAGCCGAAGAAAATCCTCGACCTCGGCTGTACCGCGGGCGCCAACACGCTGCCTTATCTCGACGTCTTCCCCGACGCCGAGATGCACGCCATCGACGTGGGCGCGCCGGTGCTGCGCTATGCCCACGCCCGGGCCGAGGCCGAGGGCAAGACCGTGCACTTCCACCAGATGAACGCGGAAACGCCGACCTTCGAGGACAACACCTTCGACCTCATCACGTCGAGCTTCTTCTTCCACGAGGTCTCGGTGGCCTCGACCAAGCGGATCGTGTCGGAGTGCTACCGCATGTTGAAGCCCGGCGGGCTGATGCTGCACATGGAATTGCCGCCCAATTCCGAGGTCGACGACTACTACGAGTTCTATCTCGATTGGGACGCCTACTATAACAACGAGCCGCACTATCAGGCCTTCCGCGACATGGATTTTCCCAAGGCCATCGCCTCGTGCGGCTTTCCGGCGCAGAACTATGTGCAGTTCCGCATTCCGAACTGGCGCTCCACCTCGGCGGCGGACTTCGAAGCCAACGCCAAGGGCAAGTCCACCGACCGGCGCGACCACGGCAACGGCGCCGTCTGGTTCACCTTCGGCGGCTGGAAGGACTGACAAGCGGATTGTTCCGAAAAAGGTTAAGGGCCGGGCCTGGGTGTCCGGCCCTTTTTGCAACAGGACCCGTGGGGAGGACCCGAATGACCGATAAGATCGAACTGCCGCGCGCCTACAAGGGCAAGCGGATGACCTTCTTCCAGGACCCGGGGCTCGACCAGCTCTACGGCGTCGTGGTGGCGCTGACCGCCGAGGTCTCGGTGCTGGCCGACCGGCTCGACACCATGGAGCGGCTGTTGGACGCGAACGGCAGCGTCAGCCGCGCCGACATCGAGGCCTACCGCGCCGACGAAACGGTGGAGGGCGAGCGCACCGAACGCCGCGACGGCTACATCGGCCGCGTCTTCCAGGCCATCAGCGAAGAGGCCCAGGCCCTGCGCGCCGAGGGTTAAGGGGGCGGGCCGGCGATCAACGTCAACCCGTTGCCTCGACAACCTAGACCTCGACTCGCTCACGCCGCACCTGCGTCGATGACGGATCAAACACCTAGGGGGTGTATGGTCTCTCACACGATATTGCGCTAAGACCTGGGGCATTGAGACCCTCGGGGTATCGAGAGCGAGGCCGACCCATGACCGGTTCCTATAACTGCGAGCGCTTCGAGGCGGGCCATTACGACCTCGGTAATTTCCGCGGCCCGGCGGTGGGGACCAAGGCGGCGGATTTTACGGCCACCACGCTCGATGGGGAGGCGGCGCCACTCTCGTCGTTCTTTGGAAGACCCATTGTCTTAGAGATGGGCAGCGTCACTTGCCCGATTTATCAGAGCCGCCGGGGCGGGATGGAAAGCCTGGCGCGGGCCTATCCGGACGTGCGGTTTCTCGTGCTCTACGTGCGCGAGGCCCACCCCGGCCAGAAAGTGACGCAGCACAAGACCGACGCCGACAAACGCGCCCGCGCGCGGGGTCTCAAGGATGAATTCGGGGAGAGCCGCACCATCCTGGTCGACGATCTGGCGGGGACGGCGCACAAGCTCTACGG
>JADFIH010000030.1 GCA_022566715.1 Pseudomonadota bacterium
GATAACGGCTGACGATATTGCCGGGCACCGCTTCCAACCGAAACCGTTGTGCTCCGCCGCGGAAGGCCCGGCCGTCGAGAATATCCTGAAAACTGGTCGGCGGCCGAAGAATGTCGAAGTTGTATTCGTTGAGCACGAACGATCCCACGAAGCCGGCGTCGCTGTTGACGCCGAGCAGCGCGAACGGTTTTCCCGCCAGCCGCGCTTTTCCAAGAGCGCTCCGCGCTCTGCCTTCGCTCGTTCCCAACAGGGAACCAATGAGTTCGCTTAACGCCTCGCCTTCTTTCTCGAGTTCCAGAACGGGCGCCAGCCGCCGCGCCTCATCCCTCAACATTTTGACGGCATACTCCCCCTGGCGCCGGATCATCGCGTCGAGGCGTTCCTCCATTTCGGCCCGTGACAGTGTGCGGGCGACCTTGCCGCTCCGCGCCCGCGAGGGCCGCATATTTTCGAGGTAGGCGCGCGCCGTTGAGGCCAGGCGCGCCCGCCCGATAAAAGGCCGGTCGCTCTCAAGAGCCGCGGGGCCCTTGCGCGGCCGGAACACGAGGCCGGGCAGTTCCACATCTCTTTTCTTCGCCGCAATCAGGAAGATCGATCCGTCCGCCGCCGGTTCGTTCTCGATCGCCGTGCGATCGCTGATCAGGGCGTCCGGAAAATACCCGGTAATGAGATAGTACCAGTTGCGCCTGACGATCTTTTCCGGCTCTTCATCGAGATTTTTCGTATAAAGACGTGAGGCAAGCTTTCTAAGCTTCCCGCGGGCAACCGCCTCGGACACCGCTTTTGAAATACCCGTCTCCGAGACGAAAATCTCCGGCATCTCCTTCAGGGAAAATTTGGTCACTTAATCCATCCTCACGACACCATAATATAGATTTTTCGGGAGTTATTGAATATAATAATGGAATAAACGGGTTTTAACTTTTGCTAATCCTGAAAACTCGGGAGTTTAGGCCCGTCCCGCGGCGGCGCAATCCCGTCTTCCAGGGCGTTTCCGGTTCGTCTGGAACCGCTCAGGGCTGCTGGAATCGCTCAAGGCTGCTGGAATCGCCCAAGGCCGCGAGGCGGCCCGCCGGTTATCCGGCGCGCCCGCGCAGGCGCGGACGCTTCGGTCCGCAGCCGTGAGCGACAAAAATTAGAGTCGTTCCGGCCAAGTCGGAACGACTCTGGCCCAGTCTTCGCGCCTATTGCTCTTCTTCGGCCTCCAGGGGATTGCCCAGCGAGTCGTATAGAACGACCTGGGAGTTCTCGCGTTCGCTGGAGATGGCGTTCTGGACGACTTCGCGAAACAACTGACGGGTAATCTCGTCCCGCACCTGCTCGAGGGGCGGCGGCGCCGTCTCGCGCCGGTCTTCGACCTTGATGACATGCCAGCCGAATTGCGTTTGCACGGGCGCCGAGACCTCGCCGGCCGTCATGGCGAAGGCCGCTTCGGAAAAGGGCGCCACCATGGCCTCCCGTGTGAAATAACCAAGGTCGCCGCCCGCGGGCGCCGAGGGGCCGGTCGAGCGGTCCCGCGCAAGCTGCTCGAAATTGGCGCCGCCCTCGATCTCTTCAACGACCGCGAGCGCCTCTTCCTCGGTTTCCAAAAGGATGTGGCGGGCGCGCACCTCGACGTCGCCCTCGGCCGATACGATGTTCTCGTCATAATACTTCTGGATCGCTTCATCGTTCACGGCGGCTTCGGAGAGCCGTTCCAGAAAAATCTGGCGCAGGATCTGTTCCGCCGCGGAATCGATTTGGCGCTTGAACTCGGGCCCTTTGTCGAGCCCGTCGCGGCGCGCCAATTTGACCAGAATCTTGGTGTTGATCAGTTCCTGGAGGACCAGCGGCAACAACTGTTCGCTGGGTAGCTGCTGCGTTTGAGGCGGAAGGGACGCGACAAACGCGCTCACGTCGGCCTGCCGGATCTCCTGGCCGTCGACCGTCGCGATAAGGAGCTCGCCGCGGTCCGTCTGCTCTTCTTGCGCCGCCGCCGGGGCAAGCAGCGCCGGAGCCACCAGGCCGAGCAGAAGGCCAAACGCAGCCAGGGCCCCCTTTGCCCGGGGGCGGATGCCGGTGAGGGTCATATTTGGCCTCATTGGGTTCGAGCGGCGGGACCGGGCCCTCGCGGGCCAACGCATTCAAACCTACTATGCCATGGACGGGGAGATATTGGGGAAACCAGGAAACCCCTTATCACGCAGGATTGAAGCCCCTGATCCGGCCCGGCGGGAAGGAAGACCAGGCGAGCCGCAAGCTACACTGAAGGCGTCGTTGACAGACCCGAGGCCCGAACCTATGTGTCAAGCTCTTCCTTCCGTTTCCGGGTAGACGCCACCCCTCCAACTCCGAGGTAGAGCATGTTCGGATCGCTCGCCAAGCGATTCATAGGCACCGCCAACGACCGGATCGTCAAGACCCTGCAAGGGGCCGTTGATGAGATTAACGGTTTCGAGGCCGAGGCCGAGAAGCTCTCGGACGAGGACCTGCGCGCCCGCACCGACGCCTTCCGCGCCCGCGCCGAAGGGGGAGAGTCGCTGGACGACCTGCTGCCGGAGGCCTTCGCGACGGTTCGTGAGGCGGCGAAGCGGACCCTGGGCGAGCGCCACTACGACGTGCAGCTCATGGGTGGAATGGTCCTCCATCAGGGCAAGATCGCCGAGATGAAAACCGGTGAAGGCAAAACCCTGGTCTCGACCCTGGCGGTCTATCTGAACACGCTCGAGGGCAATGGCGTCCATATCGTGACGGTCAATGATTACCTGGCCACACGCGACTCCGAATGGATGGGCGCGATCTACAAGTTTCTCGGGCTCTCGGTCGGCGTCATCGTGCACGGGCTCGACGATAACGAGCGGCGCGAGGCCTACGGCGCCGACGTTACCTACGGCACCAACAACGAATTCGGTTTCGATTACCTGCGCGACAACATGAAGTTCGACCTGGCCACCATGGTCCAGCGTCCTTTCAGCTTCGCCATCGTCGATGAGGTCGACTCCATCCTGGTCGACGAGGCGCGTACGCCGCTGATCATTTCCGGCCCCACCGAGCAGAGCTCGGACCTCTACGGCCAATTGGACAAGATGATCCCCCGGTTGTCCGAGGAACACTACGAAAAGGACGAAAAGTCGCGCACCGTCGTCATGACGGATGAGGGCGTGGAGAAAATGGAGGAGTTGCTTACCGCGGCAGGGTTGCTAAAGGGCGACTCGCTTTACGACCTGGAAAACGTCTCGGTCGTGCATCACGCCAACCAGGCGCTGCGTGCGCACAAACTGTTCGCGCGCGACACCGAATACATCGTGAAGGACGATAAGGTCGTCATCATCGACGAGTTTACCGGGCGCGCCATGGAGGGCCGGCGTTATTCGGAAGGGCTTCATCAGGCGCTGGAGGCGAAGGAGGGCGTCTTCATCCAGCAGGAAAACCAGACCCTCGCCTCCATCACGTTCCAGAACTACTTCCGGCTTTATCCCAAGCTCGCCGGTATGACGGGCACGGCCGCTACCGAGGCGGCGGAGTTCGCCGACATCTACAAGCTGGACGTTGTGGAGATGCCGACCAATTTACCGATGATCCGCGTGGACGAGCATGACGAGATCTATCGCACGACGAAGGAAAAGAACGTGGCGATCGTCGAGTTGATCGAGGATTGCCAGAAGCGCGGCCAGCCCACCCTGGTCGGCACCGTTTCCATCGAAAAGTCCGAACTCCTGTCGGCGGCGCTGAAGAAAAAGAAAATTCCGCACAACGTCCTGAACGCCCGTTACCACGAGCAAGAGGCTCACATCATCGGCCAGGCGGGGCGGGACGGGGCCGTGACGATCGCCACGAATATGGCGGGCCGCGGCACCGATATTCAGCTCGGCGGCAACGTGCAGATGCGCGTTTCGCAGGAACTCGGGGAGATGGAGGACGGCTCGAAACGCGACCAAGCCCTTGAAAAGATCAAGGCGGAGGTTGGCGAGGAAAAGAAGAAGTTACTGGACCTCGGCGGTCTCTATGTGATCGGCACCGAGCGCCACGAAAGCCGCCGCATCGACAATCAGTTGCGCGGCCGTTCCGGGCGGCAAGGCGATCCCGGGGGTTCGAAGTTCTTTTTATCTCTGGAAGACGATCTCATGCGCATCTTCGGCTCCGAGCGCATGGACGGCATGCTGCGCAAGCTCGGCCTCGGCGAAGGCGAGGCCATCATCCACCCGTGGATCAACAAGGCCCTGGAGAAAGCGCAACAGAAGGTCGAGGCGCGCAACTACGACATCCGCAAGAACCTGCTGAAGTTCGACGACGTCATGAACGATCAGCGCAAGGTCATCTATGAGCAACGCATCGAGCTCATGGAGACGACCGACGTTTCCGAAACGGTTGTCGATATGCGCGAGGAGATCATCGACGAGTTGGTCGCCAAGCACATCCCCGAGAAGGCCTATGCCGAGCAGTGGGAGACGGAAGGCCTGAAGGTGGAGTGCAAGCGCGTTTTCGGTTTCGATCTGCCGATCGACGAATGGGCGGATGAAGAAGGCATCGCCGACGAGGAGATCAAGACCCGCATCACCGACGCCGTCACCCGTAAGATGGCCGAGAAGGTCAGCCGTTACACGGCGGAAATCTGGCGGATGGTCGAGAAGAGCCTGCTCTTGCAATTGCTCGACCAGCACTGGAAGGAACACTTGCTCGGGCTCGATCAGTTGCGTCAGGGCATTGGCCTGCGCGCCTACGGCCAGAAGGACCCCCTCAACGAATACAAGTCCGAAGCGTTCGACCTGTTCGAGGGCATGCTAAACCAGTTGCGCGAGACCGTGACGGCGGCGCTTTGCCATCTCGAACTACGCGTCGAGGAGCCGCAACAGGCCGCCGCGGTGGCGGGCGGTCCCGCGCAGGCGCAGGAAATGCACGAAAGTCACGCTGATCCGATTACCGGCGAGAACGAGGTCGGCGCCGGCGGGACGACCACCCTGACCCGGCCCAAGACGACCTACAACAAGCCGCCGGAGCTCGATCCCGATGATCCGGCGACCTGGGGCAAAGTGCGGCGCAACGCGCCCTGTCCCTGCGGCACGGGCAAGAAATACAAGCAGTGTCACGGTAAGGTGGCCTGAGTCCCGCCGGCGGGTCGGGCGGGCCGCCCAAGCGTGGAGCGGGCGGAAGGTGAAGCGTCCTCAGAGCGTTTCCGGTTCACCTGGAATCGCTCAAGGCTGCTGGAATGGCTCAAGGCCGCGAGGCGGCCCGCCGGTTATCCGGCGCGCCCGCGCAGGCGCGGACCGTAGGTTCGCAGCCGTGAGCGACAAAATCCTAGAGTCGTTCCGACCAAGTCGGGACGATGCTAACGGGCGCGCAGGGTCTTCTTGAGGTGCTGTAGGGTCCAGGGCCAGGCCAGCGCCCAGTCCTGTTCGCGATAGGTGTGGCCGGCGCCCCGGAGGAAACGCACGTCGGCGATCTTGCCGGCCGATTCGAGCGCTTCGTACATCAGCACGCTTTGTTCCGCCGGAACGCGGATATCGTCGTCGCCATGGACCAGCAGCACCGACGCATGGATGCTCGGGGCGAAATTGGCCGGCGAAATATTACTCAGGCCGAAAGGCGCGCAGGCCGTGTCGATATACTCGGGAATGCCGTAGAATTGCGTCGTGGCGCGCAGGCGCACCATATCGGTCTCCGGCGAGAAGGCCACGACCGAACGCACCAGATGGCTCCGGGCGGCGGCCATCAGGGCGACGCGGCCGCCTTCGGAGATGCCCACGACGCCCATCCGGGTCGGGTCGACGCCCTCGAGTCCGCCGAGCCAGGCCACCGCCTCGGCCACGTCGGCCGGGTCGCGCGCTCCGCACGACGCAACGCCGTCCGAACCGGACGATCCGCGCATGGACAGGGCCAAGGTGACGTAACCCTCGCTGGCGAGCGAGCGGGCGAAATTCGCCATCTGCCAGCTGCCGCCGAAGGCGTCGTGCAGGATGACGACCGCGGGCGCCGGCTCATGACCCACCTCGGGCCGGAACAGATACCCCACCAGCTTCAAGCCGTCGCCCGGGACCACGACGCGCTCGGCGCCCTCGACTTCGGGAAGCCAATTTACATTGGCGCCGCCCGCGCCACCGGCCACGCTAGCGCCGAGCGCGCCACCGGGCGCGACCATCAGCGCCGCGGCGACGAGGGCGCCGGTAAAGGCAAGGCGCCGCATGGCGTGAAATCTGGATAGGGGTCTCGAGCGGCGTCTCATGTCAATGCACTCCGATTCGGCCCATCTCAAGGTACTTTTCGCGTCTCTGGGTGCGCCAGGACTGCGGGTCCTGCGCCATCATCTCGTCGAGGGAGTCCGCGATGGCATCCCCGAGGGCGTCGATCGCCACGTCGGGCCGGCGGTGCGCGCCGCCAAGCGGCTCGGTGACAACCTTGTCGATGACGTGCAACTCGAGCAGGTCCGGAGCGGTCAGCTTGAGCGCCTCGGCGGCATCGCGCGCCCGCGCCGGGTTACGCCACAGAATGGACGCGCAGCCCTCGGGCGAGATGACCGAGTACACGGCGTGCTCCATCATCAGGACCCGGTCGCCGGTGGCGAGCGCGATGGCGCCGCCCGAGCCGCCCTCGCCCACCACGGAGGCGATCAGCGGGACCTCGATTTTCAGGCAGGCCTCGATCGAGCGCGCGATCGCTTCGGCCTGTCCGCGCTCCTCGGCGCCGATGCCGGGATGCGCCCCCGGCGTATCGACGAAAGTCAGGACCGGCAGACCGAAGCGGCTTGCCATTTCCATCAACCGGACCGCCTTGCGGTAACCCTCGGGTTGGGCCATGCCGAAGTTGTGCTCGACCCGCTCCGCCGTATCGCCGCCTTTCTCGTGGCCGATGACCATGACGGCGCGGCCGCGGAAACGGCCCAGGCCCCCGATCAGGGCCTTGTCGTCGCCGAAGCGGCGGTCGCCGTGGAGCGGCGTGAAGTCTTCGATGAGGGCCTCGACATAGGCCAGAAAATGGGGCCGGTCGGGATGGCGCGCCACCTGCATTTTCTGCCACGGCGTGAGTTTGCCGTAGATCTGCGCCAGCACCTGCGCGACTTTATCCTCAAGCCGCCCGACCTCATCCGAGATATTGACGTCGCCCTTCTCGGACAGGTGGCGCAGCTCCTTGATCTTGCCTTCGAGCTCGGCGACGGGTTTTTCGAAATCGAGGAAGGTGTTCATGGCGGCCTGTTCTTCCTAACATATGGGGGGATTCGCGGGGGAACCAAAGGCCCTCCGGCCAAATTTGCCACACCCGGCGTTAGGCTTAAGCCTTTGCTAACGGCGGCGGAACCCTTATTTCCGGCCCTCGATGGCGCCGGCCTTGCCGACGATGACCTGGGCTTGCTTAATCGAGGCCATGTCGATCAGCTGGCCCTCCAGCGCGACGGCGCCGCGACCATGCGTAGCCACGCCCGGCCTGTCAACGCGCCTAGGTGCGCCTAGGGGGTGCGAGCGGATGGTGGTCGTGGACCAGGCGTTCGAGGCGTTCTTCGAGGACGTGGGTATAGATTTGCGTGGTCGAAATGTCGGCGTGACCGAGCATGGCCTGTACCACGCGCAGGTCGGCGCCGTGCGCCAACAGGTGCGAGGCGAAGGCGTGGCGCAGCACATGGGGCGAAACGCGGCTCGGTTCTATTTCGCAATCTTCGGCGAGCCCCTTGAGAAGTTGAGCGAAGCGCTGGCGCGTCAGGTGGCCCGACCGGCTGCGTGACGGAAACAGCCACGGCGAAGGGGCGCCGTCCGGCAAAAAGGCGGTGCGCGCGGCCAGGTAAATCCGCAGCGCGTCGCGCGCGGCCTCGCCCAGGGGCACCAGGCGTTCGCGCCCGCCCTTGCCGCGGACCAGCAGCACCGGTTCTTCGTTCTTGGCGGCGCCGAGCGGCAGGGAGACAAGCTCGCTCACCCTCAGGCCCGTCGCGTAAAGCGTCTCCAACAGCGCGGTCAGGCGTGCGCCCCCTGGCCCGGCGCGCCGGCGCGTGGCCTCGAGCAGGTTGCCGACTTCGTCCTCGCTGAGGATTTTGGGCAGGGTCCGGCCGCGCCGCGGCGCGCCGATCGAGGCGCAGGGATCATCGCTGCGATGACCCTCGGCGAAAAGGAAGCGGTGAAACTGCTTGAGGGCGGATAGGCGCCTCGCGCTGGTGGCCGGCGCCGCGCCCGAGCGCGTGAGCCCGGCGATGTAGCGCCGGATCAGAGCGGTATCGGCGGTCGATACGCCCGAGCGCCGGCGTTCCGCGAAGCCGCCGAAATCGGACAGGTCGTTGGCATAAGCCTCGATCGTGCTCCGCGCCACGCCCCGTTCAGCCAACAGCATTTCGAGAAAGGCGTCGACGTGCGGATGCCATGCGCGGCGTTTATTGGCGCGCGGTTCGCGCCGCGTTCCCGCGTGCCGCCCCTCCGCCAACGTCCCGGCTTTCCTTAGAGGGTGCGGGCGAGCACGGCTTCCACGGCGATGGCCCGCGCATCTTCATCGAGGCCGACCGCGCGTAAGGCGCGGACTACCTCTTCGAGCGTTTGTGGGCTCACGCCCGCTGGACCGGTGTCGCCCAAGATCAACAGGGCGTAGATCACGGTCTCGCCGATGCGTCCCCCGCGAGTTGCGATCCGCAGGCCCCGCAGAGCCGCGGCTGAGGGTATGCTGGCGCCCGTCGAAAGCGGGCCGTCCAGTAGCGCGATCCAGTCCGCGGCCGGCACCGGGTAATCGAACGCATCGAACAGGGTGTAGATCAGGCTGGCTTTCTCCAGCCGCCGCGTTTCGGGCAATTCCTGCTGGCCCTCCCACCACGGGGAGACGATTTCCGGCAGGAAGCGGATCGGATCGGTCTGTGCTGCGATCTGCAACAGCGGCCAAAGGTCCAGAACAGCCTTGGCGGCGTCGGGTTGCTGTTCAGAGGCCATGTCGCGCGCCATGTCGAACCAGCGCCGGGCCAACTCGGTCTCCCCCGCGGCCAAAAGGGCCAGTCCGGCATCGCCGGCAAACCAGGCGAGGTCCGGCTCGGGGTTGACGGAGCGCAGGGCGCTCTGGCTGATCCGGGCGGAGGTCATGAATCCGCCGTTCCGGCGTCCGACCAGCCAAGCGGCGCGTAACGCCTCGGCCCGTGCCGCCGGTACGGTCTGAATCTGACCCACCTGAAAAAGAAGGGCGTTGGCCCTGGGGCCGGGCGACTCTTCGGCAATGGTGACGGCGCTCGCGGTCTCCTCGGCCGAGAAGATGACGCTTGCGTAGATTTGGGCGAGCGCCATGGACGTGAGCGCACCCACGGCCTCGGCGGCCTCGGCGGCCTCCAGCCGGACGTCCAGTTCGGCATTGGGCGCGGACGCGATGGCGCGAAGGATGGCGGGACCGGCGCCCGGGACCGAGTCCGCGGGGATGTTCTGTCTCGCGGCACGCAGCATGGCGAGATGGAGCGGCGTTGGATCAATCAGGCTAACGACAAACGCGCTGGAATCGCCACTCAGCGCGGCGATTAGGGTGAAAAAGGCGTCGTCGCCCGTCTCCCCCAATTCGCGCAAGAGGTCGGCGGCGAGCCGCGCGGCGGCGATTTCCCCGTTCAGCGCCCGGCAAAAGCTCAGCCGCTTAATCCAAAAAGGCTCGTTGCTCCCGCCTGCGACCACCGACTCGATTCGGGCGCACGCGCTGTTATTGTCGCCGGAAAGCAACAGGCCATCGGCCTCGACCCTCGCGATCAAAGGATCCGCGAGCTGCGGCGGCGCCAAGCGGATGAGTTCCTCGGCGGCGGCGATGTCTCCGGCGGCGGACAACCGCTCGGCCCGCAACCCAAGCAGGCTCGGTACCGTTGGCTGCCCCGCGGGCACGGGGGCGGTGGAAATCAACAGGCGCCGCGTCAACCGCTGCATGGCGCGCGATACGGTTCCCACCGGAATGCGGGGGAGCAGCGCCTCGATTTCCGCGCGCTCCGATCCCGCCCACAAGGCCGGCCCGAACCCCCCCTCTTCGGGTCCGATCAGTCCGACGGAGGAGGGGTCTAGGGCTTGCAGGGGGGAAACCTGCACCCCGGCGCCCTCTTTCTTCTTGTCCGTCCCGGTAAGGGGCTGGCTCAGGATGACCTTTTCCGTCTCGTCGTCTTCCTTTTTAGCGTCGTCCCGAGGCGGGAACAGGCGTACGGGCGCCCCCACCCTTTCCTCGGTGGTATCGCCCTGCGCCTGGGCCGGCGGGGCGGCAAGCCAGGCCATGGCGAGAACCGCCAGGGACCCAAGGACAACGATCCGGCGCGTGCGCCAGGAACCTGTTACCTGCGATTTGACTAGGATCATGCGTGGCTATTTCGGGAACCGGTCGTTATCGATCACCCTCTCGATACCTTGAGCAGGGGCCGGAATGTTCCAGTTCGCGAGAAAAACTATCCCAACAACCATAGCCGTAACGAAAAGAGCGATTACATATAGGGATAGTTTGGACATTAGGCGCGCTAAGTCTCGTCGCGGCTTTACTGCGCCGGGATTTCGTGAAGCTGTTATACTATAAACGAATTATGGCAATCTTGCGGCAGTTTAGTGCCCGCTTCCTTTGGATTAGACGCTCCCCTTCATCACCCCACGATCGATTGAGCCGTCCGTACCGCCCATGAGTGACAAGAAACCAATCCCGCGCACCCCGAGCGCGGACCGGACGGTCGTGCTTGTCGGCCTGATGGGGTCGGGTAAGAGCACGATTGGCCGCCGCCTCGCCAAACGGCTCGGGCTCCGATTCATCGACGCCGACGAAGAAGTCGAAAAGGCGGCCGGGTGCTCGATAGAGGACATCTTCTCCTTTCACGGCGAGCAGGCGTTTCGCGACGGCGAACACCGGGTGATCCGCCGGCTGCTGCAAGGACCGGTGCACGTGCTCGCGACCGGCGGCGGCGCTTTCCTCGACGAACGCACCCGGGAGACCGTTGCCGAGCGGGGCATCTCCGTTTGGCTTCGCGCCGACGTCGAGGTGCTGGTGCGGCGGGTCCGCCGGAACGATTCGAGGCCGCTGTTCAGGAAGGGCGATCCCAAGGAAATCTTGGAGCGCTTGAAGCTGGAGCGCGACCCCATTTACGCCCTTGCCGATTTGACGGTCGACAGCGGCGACGGCGCGGCGGAAGCCGTGGTCGAGGACATCCTGAGCATGCTGCGCGAGCGCGCGGAAGCGAGGTCCAGGGAGGCCGATAAAGTCAGTCCATGACACCTTCCCGTGGCGGCATTGGCGATGCGCCAATGCCGCCCCGACTCGACCATCGCGAATCAGCCAACGAATGGAAATGAGCAGCCACACGGTCATCTCCCTCGGTCTGGGCGATCGCGGGTACGACATTCTCGTGGGCGGGGGTCTGCTTGCCGACGCAGCCGCGATCGTCGGGCCGCACCTGGCCCGGCCGCAAACCGCCGTCATCACCGACGAAACGGTGGCGAACCTGCACCTCGCCACCCTGCGCGGCGCATTCCGCGAAGCCGGCATCGCCTGCACCGAGATCATCGTTCCCCCCGGCGAGGGTTCAAAGTCGTTCGCTCAGCTCGAACGCGTGCTCGACCAACTCCTGGACGCGCGGATCGAACGCGGCGATTGCATCATCGCGTTGGGCGGTGGTGTGGTGGGCGATCTCGCCGGATTTGCCGCCAGTATCTTGCGCCGGGGCACGGGCGTGGTTCAGGTCCCGACCACCTTGTTGGCCCAGGTCGACAGCGCCGTGGGCGGCAAGACCGGCATCAACGCGCGCCAGGGCAAGAACCTGATCGGGACGTTCCACCAGCCGCGGCTCGTGGTCGTTGACGTGAACGTTCTCGAGACCTTGCCGAAGCGGGAGTTTCTGGCCGGCTACGCCGAGGTGGTCAAATACGGTCTCATTGCGGACGCGGCGTTCTTCGCTTGGCTCGAGGCGAACGGTCCCGCCGCCGCCGCCGGAGACGCCGACGCCCGCCAGCACGCCATTGTCGAGAGCTGCCGCGCCAAGGCGCGCGTCGTCGAGGCCGACGAACGCGAAACAGGCCAGCGCGCTCTGCTCAACCTTGGGCACACCTTTGCCCACGCCTTTGAAGCCGAGGCCGGATACGACGGCAGCCTGCTGCACGGCGAGGCGGTGGCGGTGGGGCTGGTGATGGCCTTTCAGCTGTCGGCGCGCCTGGGGTTGTGCCCGGGAGCGGATGCGGCGCGGGTCCAACGCCATCTCTCGGCCATGGGTTTGCCCACGACCTTGCGTTCGGTCAAAACCGGTTGGGATATGGACCGCATCGCCGGGCGCATGACCCAAGACAAGAAGAGCCGGCAAGGCGTGGTGCAGTTTGTTCTCGTCCGCGGGATCGGCAAGGCTTTTTTGAGCAGCGACGTGACCCAGGCGGACGTCATGGCTGTTCTACGTCAGGACCTTGCGGCCTAGGCGCTGGCGATGGACACGAGCCTCATCATTTCGATCATCGCGATCGTTATTCTGCTTGTCCTCTCCGCGTTCTTCTCGGGCTCGGAGACGGCGCTTACGGCCGCCGCACGCGCGCGAATCGCGCACCTCGAGCGTGAGGGAAACCAGCGGGCCCGCGTCGTCGGCCGCCTGATCGGTGCGCGCGAGCGGTTGATCGGCTCCATCCTGCTCGGCAACAACCTGGTCAACATTCTTGCGTCGGCGTTGGCGACCAGCGTCTTGATCGGGTTTTTCGGCGATGCGGGCGTGGCCTACGCCACCGTCATCATGACCGCGCTGATCTTGATATTCGCCGAGGTGCTGCCCAAGACCATCGCCCTGCGCCATCCCACGTCGACGGCGTTGTTCGTGGCCCCCGTCGTGCGGATGATCGTGTTTCTGTTGGCGCCGGTCGTTCTGCTGGTCCAAGGCATCGTACGCGTAATTCTGCGGCTGTTCGGAGTCGAGAAGGGCTTTCGAGGGACCATGATTTCCGCGGAAGACGAAATCCGGAGCGCCATCCGCCTGTACACGGACGAAGGCGGAATCGTCAAGGACGAGCGCGACATGCTGACGGGAATCTTTGATCTGTCGGACGTGGAGGTTTCCGAGATCATGGTGCACCGGAAGAACTGTCTCACAATCGACGCCGACGAACCCGCCGAATCGATTATCGGGCAGGTGGTCGCCAGCCCCCACAGCCGGATTCCCTTGTGGCGCGGCGAGCGGGAGAACATCGTCGGCGTTCTTCACGTGAAGGATTTGCTTCGCGCCGTCAACGAGCAGGGGGGAGATTCCTCGGCGATCGACATCGAAGCGACGGCGAAGGAGCCGTGGTTCGTTCCCGAAACCACCAATCTTTTGGAGCAAATGAGCGCCTTTCGCGCCCGGCATCAGCACTTCGCCTTGGTGGTCGACGAATACGGCGCGCTGATGGGGCTCGTCACCCTCGAAGACATTCTGGAGGAGATTGTCGGGCCCATTTCCGATGAATACGACGTGGCGGTGCGCGGCGTGCGCCGGCAGGCCGACGGCAGCTACATCGTCGATGGCGCCGTCACCATCCGCGACCTCAACCGCGACCTGGACTGGGCTTTGCCGGACGAGGAAGCGACGACCATCGCCGGGCTGGTCATCCACGAGGCGCAATCGATTCCGGAGGTGGGACAGGTCTTCCACTTCCACGACCGAAAATTCGAAGTCCTGCGCCGCCAGCGCAATCAAATAACAATGCTTCGCCTGACCGTAATGAAACCCAGAACCGACGAAACCGCCCAACTCTGAAGATACCGCGGTCTCGTCAGGGCAACCGCCAGCGCCGTTTCGGCGGCGCTCTCTTTCGCGGCGTTGTCCTTTCCGCGTCTGATCGTCCTAAAGGGTTCCGGCCTTAGAGTCGTTCCGGCTTAGCCGGAACGACTCTAGCTTTTGTCGCTCACGGCTGCGGACCGGCCAATCTCGGATGAATTAAGGATGTCCGCGCCTGCGCGGGCGCGCCGGATAACCGGCGGGCCGCTT
Organism: Pseudomonadota bacterium; assembly: GCA_022566715.1. GTDB lineage: Bacteria > Pseudomonadota > Alphaproteobacteria > SHVP01 > SHVP01 > JADFIH01. The sequence continues at coordinate 13,865 of JADFIH010000030.1, forward strand.
TGCAGCCTTGAGCGATTCCGGTTAGACCGGAAACGCCCTATGGGGATCGGGCTTGGGGCAGGAGTCAGTCCTGCGTCCGGGCCGTGACGCGGCCGCCCTTTTCGCTGGCGCGCAGGGCGTCGCGAAAATAGTTGAGAATGTACACCCTCAAGCTCGCGGTAAACCCGGTCTCCAGCCGGTTCTCGCTGACGCGCGTGCATATCTCGTCGACCGTTCGGTTCTCGCGGCCGGATATCTCCAGCAGAGCGTCCCACATGGCTTGTTCCAAGCGAACGCTGGTTCGCTTTCCTCTTACACGAACGTTCCGGATAATCAGCGAACTCATAATTTCTTACCCGTAAGAGACCCGAACCAAGCAGGGCTCGACCGCAAGAAAACGGTGCCTCCGCCAACATGTTAACCAACAGTTGCGGAACTGAGTATGACAACGATAAGAGTTATTCCAAAATACCAAACATACTCGTGAAAGTTGCGGTAATCCAGAAAAACTTTTGCAACTGAAGTGTCAAGGCACCGCGAAATAGCACATGAGAACGCGATTGAAAATCTATTTCGTCGATTCGCCTGGTGCTAGGGTCGTCAGGGAAAGCGCATGGACCGGCCCGGCCATTTCCGCGGCGAGGAGCGCATAAACGAGGCGTTGCCGTTCGATTCGGCTTTTTCCGGCGAATTCGCCGCTGACGACGGCGACACGGAAGTGGCTTTCTCCGCCCTCCCGCGCCCCGGCGTGACCGGCATGGAGGTCGGATTCGTCGACGATTTCAATGGACTCGGGGGATAATCCCGCTTCGAGCTTGGCTTGGATGGTGTCTTTTACAGGGGTGAGGGTCATTATGGGTGCTCCATTGGATCGCCGTTTTGGTAGTAACATCGGTCGTGTTCGGCGAGAATACCTCTTCGAATAGCCGAACCTCCCCTTGGGTGTCTCACAATGCGTCGCGCCTTGTCAGCCGTTAGTCTAAACCCCATACTTTCCTTGCCATGAAGGAATTCCAATTCGACGAGGATGAGGCCGACATTCGTGTCTGCGATCATCCGGATTGCGAAGGTACCGGCGAGTTCCGGGCGCCGAAATCACGCAGCGACCTGCGCGATTACCTTTGGTTCTGTTTGGCTCATGTCAGAGAGTACAACCGGGCATGGAACTACTTTCAAGGGATGTCACAAGAAGAGATAGAGGCCTATCAGCATTCAAGCAATACCTGGCACCGCCCGACCTGGGCCATGGGGGTCAATGGCGCCCGCAGGCATGGCGCCGCTGGTTTCGAATACCTTCACGACGACCTAGGGCTGTTCCAAGGGGCGACGTCGCATTTCAACCGGGGCAATGGTGCCAAGCCCGCGCCGCCCGAGGCCAGCCCACCTATCCGGAAGGCCCTGGCCGTGCTCGATCTCACCTCAGTGGCGAGTGCAACGGACGTAAAGCTGCGTTACAAGAAAATGGCGAAGCGCTTCCACCCCGATCTCAACGGCGGCTGCAAGAGCGCGGAGGAACGTTTGAAGGTGATCAACGCGGCATATTCGTTTCTGGCGTCGGCGGGTTACGCTTAAAGACCGTACCGCACCGTTCAATCGCATCCATGTAAGTTCAGGTATGGGGAAGTTTGGTTAATGGCAGCATCCGAATCCGGCGCCGACGCATGGCAGGGCGCCGACAACCTCCCGGACCTCAACCTGTCGGTCAATCAAGTCTTTGGACTCGAGACCGATATGATGGTGCCCGCGTTTTCCCAGACCAGCGAGCATGTTCCGCCGGTCGACGAAGCCTACTGCTTCGACAGGGACACGACGCTGGCGATTCTCGCCGGATTTTCCTTCAACCGGAAGGTGTTGATCCAGGGGTACCACGGGACCGGCAAGTCGACGCACATCGAACAGGTGGCGGCGCGCCTCAACTGGCCCTGCATCCGCATCAACCTCGACGGCCACATCAGCCGCATCGACCTTATCGGCAAGGACGCGATCGTGATCCGCAACGGCATGCAGGTTACGGAGTTCCGCGAGGGACTGTTGCCATGGGCGCTGCAAACGCCGACGGCGCTGGTTTTCGACGAATACGACGCAGGCCGGCCCGACGTGATGTTCGTAATCCAACGCGTGCTCGAGGCCGACAGCAAGCTTACGCTGCTCGACCAGAACAGGATCATTCGCCCCCATCAGGCCTTTCGGTTGTTCGCGACCAGCAACACCGTCGGCCTTGGCGACACCACCGGCCTCTACCATGGCACACAGCAGATCAACCAGGGCCAGATGGACCGCTGGAACATCGTCGCCACGCTGAACTACCTTCCGCATGATACCGAGGTCGATATCGTGCTGGCGAATGTGCCTGATTACGATAGCGAAGAAGGCCGGCGCACGATCGGCCTGATGGTCCGGGTCGCCGATATGACGCGCGCCGGGTTCATGGCGGGCGATATCTCGACCGTGATGTCCCCGCGCACGGTGATAAACTGGGCGGAAAACAACAACATCTTCGAGGACCTGTCCTTCGCCTTCCGATTGACCTTCCTGAACAAGTGCGACGAGATCGAGCGGTCCCTGATTGCAGAGTACTTTCAACGCTGTTTCGGCGACGACCTTCCCGAGGCGGCGGCCAGGGAGCGGAGCCACTAGGGCGTGGATGAGCCGCGCAACCCGGCCGATAATTTCAAACGGGCGGTGTCGGCCGCCATGCGGGCGCTGGCGCGCGATTCCGAGCTAAACGTTTCCTTCGGCGTCGAATCGCCCGGTGTCAAAGGGCATGAGGCACGCCTGCCGCTGCCCGCGCGCGACCTGCCGCCGGGCGAGGTGAGCCGCATTCGCGGCGTCGCCGATTCCTTTGCCCTTCGCGTGCGCCACCACAACAACAAGATTCATGCGGCGCGCATGCCCGACAACGCGGCGGCGCGCGCCGTCTATGACGCGGTTGAATTGGCCCGCGTCGAGGCCCTTGGGTCGCGGCGCATGAAGGGTGTCGCCAATAATCTCGAAGCGGCGCTCTCCGACTTTTGCGAGACATCTGGGTTCGCCAACGTGACCAGCCAGGCCGACGCGCCGCTTGCCGATGCGGTCCGGATGTTGCTGCGCGAGCGGTTGACGGGCGCGCGGCCGCCCGATGCGGCGCGCGGGCTTGTCGATATCTGGCGCGCGACCATCGAGGAACGCGCCGGCGCCGACCTCCAGGATTTGGAAAAGGCGGTGACCGATCAAGCGGCGTTTTCCCGTTTGTCGCGGCGCCTGATCGCGCACCTGGACCTCGCCGACGAAGACGCCTTCGAACAGGACCAGGACAACCCCGAAACCGGCGAGGACTCCGACCAGCAGTTCGACGGCGAGGGCGAGTCGGACGACGCCGAGGGCTCGGCCACGGGCGCCATGGAATCGATCGGCGAGGACGCACTGGACGGTGATATCGAGGACGCCGCCGCCTCGCCCCTGGGCGAAAGCACCGAGGCCCAGCCGCGGGACATGAGCGGTGACGGGGAGCCGGGCAGCCGGCCAAACGAATGGCCCGACTTAGCCGAAGGCCGTAACGATGACGCCTACCGCGCCTACGCGCCCCAGTTCGACGAGATCGTCAAAGCGACCGACCTCTGCGACGCGGACGAGCTCGGCCGCCTGCGCCGCCACCTCGACCAGCAACTGCACTATCTGCAGGGTACGGTGGGGCGGCTCGCCAATCGATTGCAACGCCGCCTCCTGGCCAAGCAGCAGCGGAGTTGGGAATTCGATCTCGAAGAGGGGCTGCTCGATTCCGCGCGCCTGACCCGCGTCGTCATCAACCCGATGCACTCCCTCTCCTTTAAACAGGAGCGCGAGACCGATTTCCGGGACACGGTGGTGACCATGCTGATCGACAACTCGGGCTCGATGCGCGGCCGCCCGGTCACTGTGGCCGCCATGTGCGCCGACGTACTGGCGCGCACGTTGGAACGCTGCGGCGTCAACGTTGAGATTCTCGGCTTTACCACCGTGGCCTGGAAGGGCGGGCAGGCGCGCGAACGCTGGCTGGCCGAAGGCAAGGGAATGAACCCGGGCCGCCTCAACGATCTGCGTCATATCATCTACAAATCGGCGGACGAGCCCTGGCGGCGGGCGCGGCGGAGCTTGGGCCTGATGCTGCGCGAGGGCCTTCTGAAGGAGAACATCGACGGCGAAGCGCTGATCTGGGCGCACAACCGCCTGCTGGCGCGGCACGAACAGCGGCGCATCCTGATGATCATTTCAGACGGCGCGCCCGTCGATGACAGCACCTTGTCGGTCAACCCCGGCAACTACCTCGATCGCCATCTGCGCGAGGTCATCACCGGGATCGAAACGGGCTCACCTGTCGAACTCATCGCCATCGGCATCGGTCACGACGTCAACCGGTACTACCGCCGGGCCGTCACCATCGTCGATGCGGAGCAGTTGGGCGGCGCGATGGTGGACCAGCTCGCCAGCCTGTTCGACGAAACCCACGGCCAGTCCTGGCCCACGCGCGGGCCGCGCCGCCGGCGGGTGCATTAGGCCCTCAGTCCTGGTCCGCCAGCGCCCGGGCGGCGGCTTCGGTCTCTTCGTCCGCCGGGAAGAAGCTCTCGATCCGAAGTTCCTGAAGGGTGATGTCCTGCGGCGTGCCGAAGGTGGCGATCGTCGTGAACCAGGACGAGCGTACGCCGTCCTTCTCGAAGGTCAGCGGTAAAAGGGGCGGAACCTCGGCGTCGAAATCGGGCGCGCGCCATTTCCGGGGGATGCCGGGGTAGCCAAGGACCTCATCCAATAGGCTCGCCATCGCCTCGTCGCGGGCCGGTCCATCCTCGCGCCGCGCCCGCGAAATGAGGCTTGCCGCCGCCGTCTCCCAGTCGACGATAAAGGGGCGCAGGCCGTCGGGATGAAGCAGCAGGCGAAGCACGTTCGGGGGTGTGCCCGCGGGCGCGTTCCCGGCCCCCAGCCAAGCCATGAGGCGGCCCGCCGCCTGGTTCGCCACGAGGAGATCCCAAGTGCGGGACATGACCAACGCGGGGAACGGCTCATGCGATTTGAGGATGAGCTCCAGGGCATGCCGCGCCTGCGCCATGGCATCGTCGTCGAGCGGCCTCTCGCGGTAGACCGCCGCGAACCCCGCCGCGGTGAGAAGGGCGTTGCGCTCGCGCAGGGGCATATCCAAGGCCTCGGCAAAGCGCTGCACCATCTCCCGGCTGGGACGCGCCCGGCCCGTCTCGACAAAGCTCAGATGGCGCGCCGACGTGTTCGCATCGTGCGCCAGATCGAGCTGGCTCAGGCCGCGCAGGCCGCGCCATTGCTTCAGGATGCCGCCCACGGGACTTGTGGCGGCCGGATTGGTCGCGGGATCGGACGCGGGATCGGACATTGACGCCTCCATTGCTCTAGAGACAGGCAACTTAACAGGCCCCCGTGCCCGTTACATTACCTCGGAGGTAATTGCGGCGCTTCCCTCCAGGCGCCATCCTCGGGCCACGTTTTGACCGATTCTAGCCCGGGAGCTTCCCATGACCATATCCACTGGCTTCTCAGAATCCGCGCCCAGGCCGGACGCGCTGCTGCGCCGGACCCTCGCCGTCAACGCCATATTCTCCGGCCTATCGGGGACGGCCATGATCGTGCTGTCCGGCCCACTGGACCGGTTCATGGGTCTGGGGCTGCCCTGGCTGCTGATCGTCGTCGGGGCGGGCCTGCTCGGATTCGCGGGCCTAATCGGCCTAAACCTTCGCCGCCCGCAACTGAGCCGCGCCGAGGCCTGGCTCACGGTGGCGTCCGATGGTGCGTGGGTGGCCGCCAGCGCGGTCATTGTCCTTGGTTTCCCCGACCTGCTCGGCACGGGGGGCAAATGGCTCGTTGGTCTCGTGGCCGTCGCGGTGGCGGACTTCGCTTTGTTTCAGTACCTCGGCCTGCGCCGCTCCAGGGCCTAGGAGGCGTCGATGCCGCGTCACGATTTCGAACATCATTTCGCCGCCCTGCCCGAGGACGTTTGGCCGGTGGTCATCGACATTGCCGCCGCCGCCGAGGCGCTGCCGCACCTGTCCGGCGCCGAGATTCTGTCCGGCGAGGGCGGCGTCGGGCGCGTCAGCCGCTGCACGAACCTGAAGGGGCAAAGTTGGACCGAGACCTGTTTCCTATGGGAGGAGGGGCGCGCCCTTGGCACGCGGGCCGACGCGGATGCCGCGGACTATCCCTACCCGCTCGAGAAAATGGAGCTGACCTACCACCTCACGCCACGCGACGGCGGAACCACCGTGCGCATGTCCTTCGATTACCGCATGAAGTACGGCCTCTTCGGGCGTCTGCTGGAACTGGTGATCGGAAAGCGCTCGTTCCGTAAGATCAGCACCGACTCCTTTCAAGACATGCGGTCGCGGCTCGCTAAAACATCCGGCTCCGCGGCGATTAAACACCGGCAGACCGCCTGACGAGCCTCCGCGTTCCCGGCAAACACCATCCGTCCCTTGATCTATTCGCCGTAGCGGCGAATAGTGCGCGCGGATTTGCCTGATTCAAGGGGTTCAAGAGATGAAATCTTTGACCGGATCGTTGTTGGGAACCGCATTTGCCTTAGCTCTTCTCGTGCCTGTCCATGGCGCCGCCTCCCAGGAAACCTGCTCCGAGGGCTCGCCGGACGAGCGAGTCGTCTGCCTGGTTCAGCTGGTGACGGCACTTCGGTTGGAGGTGCAGCGCGGAATAGCCGACCTGTCGATCGAGAGCCAGAGGATCGAGGCCAAGTTCGACACGGACCTGCGCGACGCGAAACGGGTGATACAGGAGAGTATTTTCGAGCAGACGACCCGCATCGGCGGAATCGAGATTCAGTTGGGGACCGGACTGGAGGCGGTGAAAAGCGATATCCAAACCGTCGCGGGCGACCTGCGCGGTGATGAGATGCGAAGCGCGATCGGCGCCTTGGCGGGCGATGTCGAGGCGCTTAGGGAAGAGGTCCGGGTGTTGATGAACACGGCCACGGCGGCGCGGGACGGCCATGTGACCTTGAAGGAAGAGGTTCGAGTGCTCAAGAACGCGGCCGCAACGGTACGAGAGGGTCAGGGGACCTTGAATGAAGAGGTTCGGGTGCTGAAGGACACGATCACGGCGGCGCAGGACGGCCAAGTGACGTTGAAGGAAGAGGTCCGGGTGCTCAAAAACACGGCCGCGACGGCGCGGGAGGTTCAGGTGACCTTGAAGGAAGAGGTTCGGGTGCTGAAGGACACGGTCACGGCAGCGCAGGATGGCCAAGTGACGTTGAAGGAAGAGGTCCGGGTGCTCAACAACACGGCCGCGACGGCGCGGGAGGGTCAGGTGACCGTGAAGGAAGAGGTTCGGGTGCTGAAGGACGCGGGCACGGCG
>JADFIH010000191.1 GCA_022566715.1 Pseudomonadota bacterium
GAGGAATACCGGAAAGCGGGCCGGGGGTTCGGCGCCTAGATCCCGTTGGTGCCGCCCTACCCCATGTCGAACAGGAGGACCTCGGCATCCGGGGTCCCGGTGAAGGTCAAGGTCCCTTCATCCGAGATCGCCGCTCCGTCGCCCTGGGAAAGCGGCTGCCCGTTGAGCCGGACGGTGCCGCGGGCGACCTGGACCCAGGCCTTGCGGCCCGGCCGCAGGGCGTGGGTGACGTCGGCGCCGCCCTCCAGGATCGTCGCGTAGAGGTCGACGTCCTGGTGGATGGTGAGCGCGCCATGGCGCCCGTCGCGGGCGCCGACGAGCCGCAGCGTGCCGCGCCTCCCGTGCTCCGGAAAACTCTTTTGCTCGTAGCCCGGCTCCAGGCCCGTCCGTTCGGGAAGGATCCAGATCTGCAGCAGATGGACGAGGTCGGTCGGCGAGGGATTGAACTCGCTGTGTTCGATTCCGGTGCCGGCCGACATCCGCTGGACCTCGCCCGGGCGGAGGACGGAGCCGTTGCCCATGCTGTCCTTGTGCTCCAGCGCGCCGTCCAGGATATAGGTGACGATTTCCATGTCCTGGTGGCCATGGGTAGCGAAACCCTGGCCGGGCTGAATCTCGTCCTCGTTGATCACCCTGAGGGTGCCGAAGCCCATGTGGTCCGGGTCCTGGTAATCGCCGAAGGAAAAGGTGTGGCGGCTGTCGAGCCACCCGCGCTTCGCCACGCCGCGGTCTTCGGCGCGCCGCACTGAGATCATCGTTGGTCTCCCGATCGAGGAAATACCGTCCGGAAGAAATGCGAGAAGCGGGAAGACTGGCGTCCCGCAGGGGGATCGCAAGCCAGTGCCCAAAAAGCTAGGTTTCCTGCGGCTTCCAGGACCTAACCGCGCGCGGAGTGTAGCACTCGACGGGCGTAATTTCCAGTCCGGAATCCGCAACCGGGGGCTGGTCAGGCCCGGCGGCGGACCCCCGCTCACAGGTCCACACCGGTCAACCGTAACGAATTCGGCGAACTACCGGGATTGACCCTTTCCGGCCATCGCTGGCGGCTGGCCCAAATGTCAGGAAAGGGTGGTAAAATGGACACCCGGTTAGTTTTCTAACGCGAGCGTCCGGGCGTCAGGTAAAGATTTGAAGGCCGACTCAATGACCAGCGGAGATTCTGCGGTGTGGATCGAGGACGGGGAGAAATACGCCCTTGTAGGTCTTAACGTCAAAATTGACGGACACATTCCGCCGGGAAAGATTGCTCCTAACCTCTGGGTATTAGCTGACACGCCATTCAATGTCCCTCCGCATTGGCAGGAGTGGCTTGGCAGTATCCGCGCCCAAGAGGTCGAAGACTGCAATCTGTTCCTGCTCAGCAAGCTGGCTTCGTTGACGCCTGACGTTCTGGACGATGAAAACCAGAAACTGCAACAACGCGTTTGGAACTTTTACGTTGGCCTTTTACTGGCAAACACTTTTGCGCCCGCGCACAGGCCGGTCATGCTTACGGGCTCGCGGCGAGACGGAGAGATAGACATCCGTCAGCAGCAGCATTTTGACTCCCCTGTTCCTTGCCTTTTCCGGCGATATCCGCCTGTAGTGCCTGAGGATATCCGACTAGCCGCACAACTCGGGGAGAAGCTTGACGCTTTGGCCACGACACCGCTGGCTGGCGGCCATTGGCGGTTGTTTAGGACCCTGCATATCTATACGGAGGCGCGCACGAATGGAGATATTCTTGATCGGCTTCACCAATACTGCCGCTGCATCGATGGCCTAATCTTACCCAACGCTGGGGAGACTAAGCGGCAATTCAAGAGCAGAACCGAACTTTTCATCGGCCCGCGTCATCACGACATGATGGGCGAGCTTTATGATATCCGAAGCGCCGTAGAGCATCTCCACGAGAACCGATATTTGGAAAGCTTCGATCGTGCGATACGCCTCGATCTCGTAAAGAAGGAAGCGATCGTCGAGCATATCGCGAGAACAGCCCTTGCCCGAATCGTGGGCGACGACACTCTATGGCCTCATTTCGCAAACACGTCAGCGCTCGCAAAATTCTGGGAGTTGGCGGCGGTCGAGCGGCAGCGGATTTGGGGTGATCCGATCGACCCGCTGGACGCCATTGCAGACTTCGATCCAAAGTATATTCACGATGGCAAGTTGGGGGCGCACATAAGATCAAGTTAAAAGTCTCGTCGCTGAAAGGTGAACGCTCCCCGGTGTCGCCTTGGGGTGCTTTCTAAGAAACAAGGGGCCGGCGGCGGACCCGCGCCCATGCGCCATCCCCGGCCAGCAGCCCCGCACCGGCCCCACGGGGCGCGAGCCAAGGCTCCCCAAACATCCAGGGTTGTGATAAAACCGTTCCGCCATGCCCGACCTAGATATTCCGCCGGTGCCGCCTGTTTGGAATTGGATAGGCCTCGCCCTCGCCTTCATGAGTGCCGTGGCCGCGATTGGTTGGCTTTGGCAACGCTTCTTCGCTGACCGGTGGGCCGCTCTGAGCCGAGACAACGCGATTCGCCGCGCGCGCCGGGTTGCTGCTTGGGCCTCGACAGTCGAAGACCTTCGGGAAGACACCCCGAGGTTAATTGCGACGTGCGCCGTTTGCGTTCTTTGGATTTTAGGAGGGATCGGACTTTTGCTTGTTACGTTGAATACTTTCCAAACTCTTGCAGCAATCAGCGTAATAGTGCCGATGTTTTTGATCGTCATTTCGTATCTATTTATTTTGATCGGATTTTTCATTCTCAACAAGCTCGTATGGCCCGTTGCGAATTTTAAGTCGTACCGAGAAGAGACCCTCGCGCGAATCGTCCGATTACTTGACAAAGCGGATTTCTCCAACGAGGAAAAAACGGAATTCTTCAAACAATTCGCGGAAGAATTTTGCCGAGAGCATAATGGCGGTGAAAAGTAGCCCGCCATTCACGCCGCCTCCCCCGCCTTTGCCGGAGCTTCTGCGGGCGCGTCCCCGAACTTCCCGACCTCCGAACCCCAGGCCTCCCAACCCCCGGCCCGGGAGTTTGAAAGCCCGGCGCCTGACCATCCAACCCATTGAAAAGACTGGCGTCCCCAGGGGGACTCGAACCCCCGTTTTCGGCGTGAGAGGCCGATGTCCTAGGCCACTAGACGATGGGGACCCGGCGAAGCCCCTTCCTTTACAAGGAATCCCCGTTACCGATCAAGTGCCTTGCCGGGCGGGCACCGCGCCCGCGTGGCGCCGGGCGGCGGCGGCGAAGGCGTCGACGTCTTCGGCGCGGGTGTTGAACGCGGCGACCAGTCTCACGAGGGTCGCGCCTTCCCTCTGCCAGCGGTAGAACTGGAATCCGTCGTCGAGCAGGCCGGCGATCACCGGCTCGGGCAGGGAGACGAAGACCTCGTTGGCCTCGACCGGATGGTGCAGCGCCGCCCCCGGCACGCCGTCAAGGCCGTCGGCCAGGCGCGCCGCCATGGCGTTGGCGTGGGCGGCGTTCTTCAGCCACAGCCCGTCGGCGAAATAGGCCTCGAACTGGACGGCGAGGAAGCGTCCCTTGGACAGCAGGTGGCCGCCCCGCTTGCGCCGGTAGGCGAAGGACTTGGCCAGGGCGCGGTCGAACAGGACCACCGCCTCGGCGGCGAAGGCGCCGTTCTTGCTCGCCCCCAGGCTGAGGGCGTCGACGCCGGCCCGCCACGTGGCGTCGGCCGGCGAACATCCGAGGGCGACCAGGGCGTTGGCGAAGCGCGCCCCGTCCATGTGCACCTTCAGGCCGTGGTCATGGGCGACGCCGGCGATGGCGCGCACCGCGTCGACGGAGTACACGGTGCCGGCCTCGGTGGACTGGGACAGGCTGACCGCGGCGGGCTGGACGTGATGCACCCCGGGGTCGTGGGCGGCCAGGGCGGCCAGCAGATCACCGGCGGCGATCCTGCCGTCGTCGCCGGGCAACGGGACCAGCTTGGCGCCGCCGCTGTAGAACTCGGGCGCGCCGCACTCGTTGCACTGGATGTGGGACCGGGCGTGGCAGAACACGGCGCCGAAGGGCGGCGTCATCACCGAGAGACTGAGCGCGTTGGCGGCCGTGCCCGTGGCCACCAGGAAGACATCGGCCTCGGTCTCGAAGACCTCGGCGATCCTGGCCTCGGCGCGGCGGGTGAAATCGTCGTTGCCGTAGGGCATGGCGGCGCCGTCGTTGGCGGCGGCGAGGGCCGCCAGAATCTCCGGCGCGGCGCCGGTGGTGTTGTCGCTGCAGAAGTTCATGGAGGATCCTTCCCCCCTTTCGGGGCGCCGAGGATAGGGCCGTCAGCCCGTAACCCGCAACGGGATTTCCCGGAACCGGCCGCGGCCGGTGTCGAAGAGATGGGCGGTCATGTCGCCGGCGCGGCCTCCGTCGACGGCGACGATGACCCAGACGTGGTCGGGATAGAATACCGACCGGCGGTCGCGCTCGGACGGCGCCGCCCCGTGGTCCGGGTGGGAATGGTAGTGGCCGACGATGCATTCGGGTCCGTCGCCGAGCTCGCGCATGAGGTCGAACTGGATCTTCGGATCGACGAGAAAGCTGTCGCGGGTGTTCCCTTCGGCGACGTTGGGGCTGGCCGCGACACGGCTGACGAGGCGGTCTCCCGAGGCCTCCGCGCGGCCGACCAAAAGGCCGCAGCACTCGTCCGGGTAGGCGGCCTCGGCGGCCTCGGCGATGTGGGTGACCACGGCGCGGGGGAGGACGATCACGGGCCCACCGTGATGGTGCCGAGCACCGAGCCGGTGGCGACGTCGACGACG
>JADFIH010000031.1 GCA_022566715.1 Pseudomonadota bacterium
AGGCGGGCACGGCGGGCACGCAGATGGGGACGCGTTTCGTCTGCGCCACCGAGTCGATTGCCCATCCCGACTTCAAGAAGGCGTTCATCCGGGCGAACGCTCGGGACGCCGTTCTGTCGGTGCAGCTCGACGCGCGGTTCCCGGTTATTCCGGTTCGCGCGCTCGCCAACGAGGCCTCCAAGCGCTTTCTCGAAGTCCAGCGCGACGTCATCGACCGTTTCAACGCAGGCGACCTGACCCAAACCGAGGCGCAACTCGAGATCGAACACTTTTGGGCCGGCGCCCTGCGGCGCGCCGTCATCGACGGCGACGTCAAGGGCGGATCGGTCATGGCCGGACAGAGCGTCGGCTTGGTGACCAGGGAACAGAGCGCCGCCGAAATCATCGCCGAACTGGTCGGGCAGGCCGTAAATGCGCTGGCGGCGCGGGCCAGCCCCGGCGCCACGAAGCAACCATCGCAGCCGGACGTTCGGCAGGACAGCGAGAGCGTCGCGCCGCAGACCCGGTGATGGAGCCGTTATGAGCCCCGGCGACAGCGCGGGGCCGCGCGTCCTTCTTCGCCGGTTGCGGCAAGTGATGGCGGCGGGCGGACCGGTTCAGTCACGCCTCGACGATGTGACGCACACCATCGCCCGCGACATGGCCACCGACGTCTGCTCCGTCTACCTGACACGGGCCGGCGAGGTCCTCGAACTCTTTTCGACCCACGGCCTCAACCCAAATGCCGTACACGCCACGCGCTTGCGCCTGGGCGAGGGCATTGTCGGCGATATCGCGGCCCACGCCCGGCCGCTCAATCTGCGCGACGCCCCCTCGCATCCGCGATTCGTTTTTCGGCCGGAAACAGGGGAAGACCCCTACCACTCGCTCCTCGGTGTTCCGATCCTGTGGTCTCGGCGCGTGGTCGGGGTTCTGGTCGTGCAAAACCGCGCCCAGCGCGTCTATACCGAGGACGAAGTCGAGGCGCTACAGACCATCGCGATGGTGCTCGCCGAACTCGTCGGATCGGGCGAGCTTGTCCCGGCAAGCGAGTTGCAGGAGGCCGACGGCAACGTCACCCTGCCGCAGCGCATGGAGGGCACATCCCTGTCCGACGGCCTCGGGCGGGGTATCGCCGTCTTGCACGAACCGCCGGTCGAGGTTCATCAGTTGATCGCCGAGGACCCGCTGCACGAAGTCGAGCGCCTGGACCGCGCCTTGGCGGAGCTCGGCGAGGCGCTCGACGGGATGCTGGCCGGAACCGGGGCCAGCCTGGAAGGCGAAAACCGCGCGATACTGGAGACCTACCGCATGTTGTCCCAGGATCGCGGTTGGCTTTCGAGAATCCGCGAGGCGATCGAACGGGGGCTCACGGCGGACGCCGCCGTGCAACGCGTTCAAATGGATCATCGGGCCCGCATGGCCTCGGCCCCCGACGCGTACTTGCGCGAGCGCCTACATGATCTCGAGGATCTTTCCAACCGCCTGCTGCGGCACCTCAGCGGACAACCAACCACCGCCGCCGCCAAGCGGCTTCCCGACAACGCCATCGTTATCGCGCGCAACATGGGCCCGGCGGAACTGCTCGACTACGACCGCGGCAAGTTGCAAGCCGTTCTCTTGGAAGAAGGCTCGCCGAATGCCCACGTGACCATCGTCGCTCGCGCCCTGGGCATCCCGATGGTGGGCCGGCTCACGGGTGTGCTCGACCGGATTCTCGCGGGTGACAGCATCATCGTCGATGGGCGCCAGGGCCTCGCCTACCTGCGGCCCGGCGAGGACGTCTTCCAGTCCTACGAAGAAAACGTGCTGGCCCTCAAACAGCGGCGCGTCGAGTATGCGGCGCAACGCGATCTGCCCGCCGAGACGACGGACGGCCGCCGCATCGACCTGCACATGAACGCGGGGCTTCTGCTCGACCTTCCACGACTGAAGGAGACCGGCGCCGAGGGTATCGGACTGTTCCGCACGGAGTTGCAGTTCATGGTGCAGCCGTCGTTCCCCGGCGTGCACGTGCAGCGCGACCTTTACGCCCGCGTGCTTGACGAGGCAGGCGACGCGCCCGTGCTGTTCCGCACCCTCGACATCGGTGGCGATAAGGTTCTGCCCTATGCGGAGTCCGGCGCCGAACCCGAGGAAAACCCGGCCATGGGGTGGCGCGCGCTCCGCGTCGGCCTCGACCGGCCAGCCCTCCTGCGTACGCAGCTGCGCGCCTTACTCCTCGCCGCCAGCGGCCGGAAGCTTCAGGTCATGTTCCCGATGGTCGCCGAGGTCGCGGAGTTTCGCGCGGCGCGGCGCCTGCTCGACATGGAGCTCAACCGCCTGGCGAGCCGGCATATCGATCCGCCCCGGGACCTGCGGGTCGGGGTCATGCTTGAAGTCCCATCTCTGATCTGGCAGTTGCGCGGAATACTATCTTTAGTGGATTTTGTCTCGATCGGCAGTAACGACCTGATGCAGTTTCTTTACGCCAGTGATCGAAGCAATCCGCGCCTTGCGGACCGTTACGACACGTTATCGCCGGGATTTATTAACCTATTGCGGAGTATTGTCCTGCAATGCGAAGAGGCGGGCGTAAGTCTTTCCCTTTGTGGGGAGATGGCGGGCCGGCCCCTCGAGGCGATGGCCCTGATCGGGCTCGGATTGAGGACGCTTTCGCTCCCTCCGAGCGCAATTGGGCCGGTCAAACTAATGATTCGGAGTGTCAAATTTGGGACTCTGAAAGGCTACATCGAGACCTTGTACGATCTTTCGGACCATTCCCTGCGAGACAAGCTACGCAACTTCGCGCGCGACCATGGATTCATCATTTAAACCCTTGCGTATGCTAGAGTTTTGTGCATCATTTCGTCTGCGGACGAGTGTGGATAACCACTATCGTTCAACGCTCGCGGTACCTCGTAAGTGCCGCCAAGAATATGCCGGCGCCAAGACCGGACACCGACAGGCAGGGAGGAGCCTCTAGGACTGTGACCGCAGTCATTTGGAAAAATACCTGACCTCTTCGCCGGCCGATTAGGGTCTCCCCGATCGGCCCGGTTCGTGGAGTGCGAGGACCAAAGCGTGCCTGCTTTGGCGGTGTGAGCTATGACGAAACGAGTTACGCCAGACGACACAACTGCGGCTGAAGGAAAGACAATTCCTCGTCTCTACCTACGCGAAGTTTCGCCATCGGACGACGACGGCCCCTATGAGGGCATCGGCACCGATTTGCGCGCTGCGCGTGTGGAGACGGGTGTCGACATCGCCGCCGTCGCCGATAACTTGCGCATCAGCAAGGGCTATCTCGAGGCGATCGAGGAGGGCCGATTCAGCGACCTTCCGGGCGGCGCGTACGTCTTCGGCTTCCTCCGCTCGTACGCCGAATACCTCGAACTCGACCCCAAATCGGTCATCGCGAAGTACAAGTCGGAGTCCGAACTTCCGCGCGTCGAGACCAAGCTTGCCTTTCCCTCGCCGATGGATCAAGGGCGGTTGCCGACGGGCCGGTTGCTCGCGAGCTCCTTGGTGCTGGCCGGCCTCGTCTACGCCGGTTGGTACGTCATCAGCGGCGGACAGCAGCAAAACGCGGAAGTGGTTTCACCGGTCCCTGAACGCTTCGCCGCCATCCTCGACAACTCGGCATCGTCCAACACGGCCGGACAAGGCCTACCGGGGGGCCAGAGCCCAACGGGAATAGCCGCTCCCGTGCAGAGCGTGGAGATCGCGCCGATCGGCCCGCCCGAAGAGGCGTTGATCGCCGGCGCGGCGCAAACCCAGATACCCGCCCCATTCACGCCGGCGCCGCAGGTGGCTTCGACCGTGGAAGCGCAAGTGGCGGAGGCCATCAGCGAGCCCGCTCTCCCCCTCCGTCAGCGGGAGGAGCAGCAGGTGGCCGCCCTGGCGCCGGAAGAGACCCTGGCCGCTCCGACGCCCGAAGAAGCCCCGGCCGCCGCGGTAACGCGTGATGCGCCCACACCGGTTCCCGCCGAGGAACAGGCGAGCATTGTACGGCCCGCGGCGCCCGCCGCACGGACTGTAACCGGCGGCGCCCCGGCCGCGCGCACGACCACGCCCAGCGGGCCGGTCGACGAGTTCGGTGGCCTTAGCGCCTCTCCGACGCCTGCGGCAAGGCCAACGCCCGTGAGAAGGCGCGAGGAGACGATAGCCGCCGCCGCGCCCGCGGCCACCCCGGTCCGGACGGAGTCCGCCACGCCTCCGCACGCCACGGCCGAGCCTCACGAAACCGTGGCGGTCGAGGAAACGCAAGTCGCGGCGGTGGAGTTGCCGCCGGTTCCGCAGGTTATTGTGCCGGTGCGTGAGGACGTGCGAATCACGGCCGCCTCACCCACGGCGCAAGAGATCGCCGAGGAAGAGCAAGTTACGGCCGCGCTCGCCGCGTCTTCGGTGATCGAACAAACCCCGTTGGCCCCGTTGGCCGCGCTCGCCGCATCTTCGGTGATCGAACAAGCCCCGCTGGCCCCGTTGGCCGCACTGGAGCCTCGGGCGGCGCCAACGGAACCGGCCTTCCTGGCCGCCGAACGAGCGCAAAATGTGGAACGCAAGCGGCGGCAATTGGCGGCCGCGGATGAGCAATTGGCGAACGCTCAAGCCGCCGTCGCGGCACCGCCTCGTTCCGCCGCGCCTCGTTCCGCCGCGCCTCGTTCCGGCACGATCGAGGTCGCCGATCTGCGGCCGGTATCCCGACCGGCAGCGTCAAACCAGGAAGTGGAGAGGGTTCGGCTTGCCGCGGCGCGGCGCATTTCCGAATTGACGAACAGTGAAGTGGCAGCCAACGGCGCCGTACAAAGCTTCCCGGTACCGCCGCCGATTCCGCAAGGGCCCCAGACCGCGGCGCTGAATAGCACGGGCGGTTACGTCCCCCAGGTGTTCGGCGCCGCTAATGAAGACGCCCGCGTCGTTATCGAGGCCAAACTTGAGAGCTGGGTGCAGGTCCGCGGCCGTTCCGGGGAGACCTTGCTGACGCGCATCCTGCGTGTGGGCGATAAATACCTGGTCCCCAACCGCCCCAATCTCGTCATGATGACGGGCAACGCGGGCGCGCTGAAGATCATCGTCGACGGCAAGGAGATCGGCCCGCTCGGACCCCCGGGCGCCGTCCTGCGCAACGTTTCGCTGGAGCCTTCGGATCTCCTCGCCCGGGCCGCGTCACAGTAGAGTCCTTTCGATTGCCGGGGCCGGGCCGATTGCCGGTGCCGGACCGGGATGGGAGCCGCCCGGCGGCAGCCCCTCAGCCAGGCCGGACGGGGGCCGCACCGGGACCTTTGACGCACGCCGGGAAATCTTCCATATAGGTCTCGATAAGTCTTGGCAGGCCAATACCGGCCCGGATGGCGGGACGCCTGGAACCATGAGCGTTAGACCATTTCGCGATATCGAACGGCGCCAATGCCGCCGGATTCAGGTCGGCGATATTGCCGTGGGCGGCGATGCGCCCATCACCGTCCAGTCGATGACCAACACGTTGACGACCGACGTCGCGGCGACCGTGGCTCAGGTTCGCGCGCTCGAAGACGCGGGCGCCGACATCGTGCGCGTCTCGTGCCCCGACGAAGAGTCCTCGCGCGCCCTGGCCGCCATTATCCGGCAAGTGAACGTGCCCATCGTGGCCGACATTCACTTCCATTACCGCCGCGCGATCGAGGCCGCCCAAAGCGGCGCCGCCTGCCTGCGCATCAATCCGGGCAACATCGGTTCCAAGGCGCGGGTGCGCGACGTCGTCGCGGCGGCGCGTGATCACGGCTGTTCGATGCGCATCGGCGTGAACGCGGGCTCCCTGGAACGGGAACTTTTGGAGAAGTATGGCGAGCCCTGCCCCGAGGCGATGGTCGAGAGCGCGCTCAACCATGCGCGCATTCTCGAGGACGCGGATTTTTTCGATTTCAAGATCAGCGTCAAGGCCTCGGATGTCTTCTTGGCGGTCGCCGCCTATCAGCAACTCGCCGAGGCCTGCGACTACCCCTTGCATCTTGGCATTACCGAAGCCGGCGGGCTCACCTCCGGCACGGTGAAAACCTCGATCGGGCTGGGCATGCTTCTGTGGGCCGGCATCGGCGACACCATCCGGGTTTCGTTGTCGGCCGACCCGGTGGAGGAAGTGCGCGCGGGATTTGAAATCCTGAGGTCCCTGGGATTGCGCCGGCGGGGCGTGCAAATCATTTCCTGCCCCTCGTGCGCGCGTCAGGCTTTTCCCGTCATCAAGACCGTCGAGGTCTTGGAACAGCGCCTGGCCCACATCACGACGCCCATGAGCCTATCCATCATCGGCTGCGTCGTGAACGGGCCGGGGGAGGCGCGGGAAACCGACATCGGCCTAACCGGCGGTGGCAACGGCACTCATATGGTCTATTTGAACGGCGTGACCGACCATAAGATCACGGACGCCACGCTCGTCGATCACATCGTCGAACTGGTCGAGGCCAAGGCCGCCGAGATCGAAGCCCAGGCGCCGCAATCAGACGCGACCCTGGCGGACGCAACGCCGGGCAACCAGCCAGCTCACCTCAAAGCCGCCTCCTAGAGCGATTCCGACTTGGTCGGAACCACTCTAGCTTTTTGCCGCTCGCGGCTGCGGACCGAAAGGTCCGCGCCTGCGCGGGCGCGCCGGATAACCGGCGGGCCGCCTTGCGGCCTTGAGCGATTCCAGGTGAACTGGAAACGCTCTCGCTCGGATCAAGTATGGCCGGGACCACGACGCGGTTCCGTCCAAACTTGTGAATCCGCTCTACATCAGTAAGTTAGAGCAAATTCTCCGGGTTGACGGATCGCATAGGCGATTCCGATCAACCCGGATTTGCTCTAGCGGCCCAGGAGACTTGCATTGCGCCTTCAGCCCGTGCGCGGTACGCGCGACATTTTGGCGGACGAGGCGGCGCGTCACCGGCGCGTCATGGAAACGGCGCGGGGCGTCGCGCTGCGCTATGGATACGCCGAAATCTCCACGCCGATTTTCGAATTCACGGAGGTCTTCCAGCGCACGCTTGGGGAGACGAGCGACGTGGTCACCAAGGAGATGTATACCTTCGTGGACCGCGGCGGCGACAGCATCACCCTGCGCCCGGAAGGGACGGCGGGGGTCGCCCGCGCGCTGATCTCCGGCGGGCTGAGCCAGAACCTTCCCCTCAAATGCTACTACGAAGGACCGATGTTCCGGTACGAACGCCCGCAGAAGGGGCGTTACCGCCAGTTCCATCAGATCGGCGTCGAATTGCTGGGGCCGGGGGACCCGCACGCAGATGTTGAAGTCATCGTGTTGGCTGCCCACATTCTGGAGGAGCTCGGCCTTACCGGAAAAACGGTCCTGGAACTGAACAGCTTGGGGGACAGCGAGAGCCGAAGCCGATACGGCGACGTTCTGGTCTCCTACTTCCGCGATCACGAATCGGCGCTATCGCACGACAGCAAGGTGCGGCTCGAGCGGAACCCCCTGCGAATCCTCGATTCGAAGGACGAAGGCGACCGCAAGATCGTGGCCAATGCGCCGTTGTTCGAGGAGTCCTTCAATCAGGCCTCGACCGATTTCTTCGCCGGGGTTTGCGCCGGGCTCGATTCGCTTGAGGTCGCGTACAAGGTGAACCGGCGGCTCGTGCGGGGGCTGGATTACTACTGCCATACGGCCTTCGAATTCGTCACGAACGAGTTGGGGGCCCAGGGCGCCGTGATCGCCGGCGGCCGCTATGACGGATTGGTCGAGATCATGGGCGGCCAGCCGACGCCGGGCACGGGATGGGCGGGCGGCATCGAACGCCTGGCCCTGTTGCTCGACGGCGCGCCCGCGGCGCGGCGCCCGATCGCCATCATCCCCGTGGGAGAGGCGGGCGAGGAACCGGCCACACGCATCGCGAACGAGCTGCGCCACGCGGGCTACACCGTGGAACTCGGCTACCGCGGCAACGTGGGCCGTAGAATGAAACGGGCCAATAAGCTCAACGCCCGCGCCGCCGTGTTTTTGGGCGAGGACGAACTGGCGCGCGGCGAGGCCAAGGTGCGCGACCTCGATTCGGGCGAGGAGGTGGACGTCTCCCTCAGCGGCCTGGCCCGCGCGCTCGAAAAATACCGCTAACGGATTGTTGTTACCACTTTGATTTCACTAGAAAAAATACAGCAGATCCTGGACAGGTTCGAGGCCTTGCAGACGCGCATGGCCGACCAGGCGAAGTTGAGCACGGACGAGTACGTGCGCCTGTCCAAGGAGTATGCCGGGATGACCCCCGCCGCCGAGGCGGCGCGCGAGTTTAAGCGCGTCAGCGAAGAAGTGGCGGGTCTCGAGGAAATCCTGGCGGACGCCGACTCCGATGCCGAGATGCGTGACTTGGCGAAGGAGGAGCTCGAGGAAACACGCGAACGGCTTCCCGCGGTTGAGCGCGGCCTGCGGCTGCTCCTGCTACCCAAAGATGAAGCGGACGAACGCAACGCGATCTTGGAGGTCCGCGCCGGGACCGGCGGCGAAGAGGCGGCGCTGTTCGCGGCCAACCTCCTGCGCATGTACGAGCGTTACGCCGACCTGCGCGGCTGGAAGTTCGAGCTCATGCACCACGCCTTGACCGACATCGGCGGTTGCAAGGAGGCTCAGGTGTCCATCACCGGCCGCGACGTTTTTGCGCGGCTCAAGTATGAATCGGGCGTCCACCGGGTGCAGCGGGTGCCGGCGACCGAGTCGGGGGGACGCATCCATACCTCGGCCGCCACCGTCGCCGTACTCCCGGAGGCCGAGGAGGTCGACGTAAAGATCGACGAGAAGGACTTGCGCATCGATGTCTACCGCGCCTCGGGCCCCGGCGGCCAATCGGTCAACACGACCGACAGCGCGGTGCGCATTACGCACATGCCGACGGGCATCGTCGTTCAGCAGCAAGACGAAAAGTCGCAGCACAAGAACCGCGCCAAGGCCATGAAGGTCCTGCGCGCGCGCCTCTATGAGCGCGAACGGCAGGAGCGCGACGCAGCCCGGGCCGCGGAACGGCGCAGCCAGATCGGCACCGGCGACCGGTCGGAGCGCGTGCGCACCTACAATTTTCCGCAAAACCGGGTGACCGATCACCGCATCAACTTCACCTCCCACCGCCTGGAGAAGATCCTTGAGGGTGAGGCGCTCGACGAGTTGATCGACGCCCTGACCGAAGACGATCAGGCGTCGCGGCTGGCCCGGGTTGGCGACGATGCTTGAGGCGATGGCGCCAAAGACGTCGAAGCTGGGGACGTCGAAGCGCGCGCGCCCGCTCAGCGTGGCGCGGGCCCTGGACGAGGGAACCCGGACCCTGGCGGCGGCGGGCGTCGAAGAGCCGCGGCGCGACGCCGTGGCGTTGCTCGCGGCGGCCGGCGTGCCCCGGGAAAAACAGATCGGCCGTCCCGGCGGCCCGGTCGAACGCGGCGGCCTCGCCGCCTATCGCGGGATGGTTGCACGCCGCGCGAGGCGCGAGCCGGTGTCGCGGATCCTCGGCCAGCGCGAATTCTGGAGCCTGCCCTTCAACCTTACGCCCGATACGCTGGATCCGCGCCCCGACAGCGAAACCCTGGTCGAAGCCGCCCTCACCCTCTGTTCCGACCGTGCCGCGCCCCTCTCCATCCTCGATCTCGGAACCGGAACGGGCTGCCTGTTGCTGGCCCTGCTCTCGGAACTCCCGCAGGCCACCGGGGTCGGCGCCGATATCAGCCCGGCCGCCCTCAGGGTGGCCCAGGCCAATGCCCAGGCCCTGGGCTTTTCGCACCGGGCCCGGTTTGCCGCCAGCGATTGGGGGGATGGTCTGAAAGGTCCCTTTAACCTTATCCTCGCGAATCCCCCCTATATTGCCGATGGTGATATCGGGCGGTTGGAGCCCGAAGTGGCGTTTTATGAGCCCCGGGAGGCCCTAGCGGGCGGCCCGGACGGTCTGGAGGCCTACCGGTGCCTGGCGCCTCGCCTTGGTGCCCTATTGGCCCCGGGTGGGCACGTCCTTCTCGAGGTGGGCGCGGGTCAGGCCGCCGAGGTGGCCGGTCTCCTCGCCGAGAAAGGGTTAAAAATCCGCGGAATTCTGCGGGATTTGGGGGGGGTCGAACGTTGCATTATTGCCAGCCTCGCGACAATGTTCGCGGAGTCGTGAAAAAAAGGGTTGGATTGAAACCGCTGCCGGACTAGATTTTCTGCGGATGTTGCAAGGGAGGGCCGCCAGCCGATGAGGCCGGCAAGCCAGCGACATCCCACCGACAGCTCGAACGAAGCATTAAAACACGGTCGGACCGGCTGTGGCCTCTAGCGAGGTGGACGCGAGTGGCGCGCCCCTGGTGGTCTGGACCACATGAGAAACCAAGGTATGAGACAAGGTAATAATTCGAGGCGGGGCCGCTCGGGGCGGCCCAACGGTAAGCGTTCTTTCTCACAAGGGGGCGGCGGTCCGAATCGCAGCCATGAAAGCAACGGCCCGAACGTCAAGCTGCGGGGCACCGCGGTACAGGTCTACGACAAGTACCAGGGCCTTGCCCACGACGCGACGTCGAGCGGCGACCGGGTGGCGGCGGAGAACTATTTTCAACACGCCGAGCACTACTACCGCATTATGAACCTCGCCAAGGAAGAGGCGGCGGCACGCGCGAACAGCGACGGCGGCCAGGGAGGCCGGGGAAATGGCCGCGATCACGAGTCCCTCGAAGCCGGCGGCGGCGGGGAGGCTCCACGCAACGGCGGCGGCGCACCGGCGGCCGATGGCGACGATTCCGCCGGCCCCGACGAAACCATCAACTAACAGGCGGCTCGTTAAACGCGCCGGCGCGGTGGCGCGCCGTTTTGCGCTGCGTGAAATTTAGCCGGCACAGGCGCCCTCTGGCTTGCCCGCCGCGCCGCCCCGCACCATATATAGTGCCATGTAACCTGTTTTTTTTGGGCCGTGGGCGGGGCAATCACCCCCCAAAGGCACCGGGAAAAACGTCCAGGGCTTGCCTCGTGAGGGAGCCCGGAGCGGCATCCGTTCAGGTGGAATCGCCCCATTGAATTCTCCGGTGGCGATCACCGAACGGATATAGCGGCTCCAGCATTTCGAGGAGTAGAGTAATTTTATCCGAGTGATCGAGCCGGGCCGGTTCAATCACGTTGGCACTTCGAATATTGCTCTACGAAAGACTGCCGCTCATAGGGGTCTGACCATGGAATTCGAGAACTACACCGAGCGTTCCCGCGGATTTATCCAAGCCGCGCAAACCCTGGCCCTGCGTCTGGGCCACCAACGCTTTACCCCGGAACACATCCTCAAGGTTCTGCTCGACGACAAGGAAGGCCTCGCCGCCAACCTGATCGCCGCCGCCGGCGGACAGCCCGACGAGGCGCGCCGCGGGATCGAAAAGGCGGTCGACGGTCTGCCCAAGGTCGATGGCTCCGGCGCCGGTCAACTCTACATCGCGGCCGAGACGGCGAAACTGTTCGAGGCCGCCGAGAAAATCGCCGAGAAGGCGGGCGATTCGTTCGTGACCGCCGAGCGCCTGCTGCTTGCGCTCACGCTCGCGACCGGCACGCCGTCCGCCGCCATCCTCAAGGACGCAGGCATAACGCCGCAAAGCCTGAACAGCGCCATCAACGATATCCGCAAGGGCCGCAAGGCCGACAGCGCGAACGCCGAGGAGTCCTATGACGCGCTGAAGAAATACGCCCGCGATCTGACGGAAGAGGCGCGGCGCGGCAAGCTCGATCCGGTCATCGGCCGCGACGAGGAGATCCGCCGCACCATCCAGGTGCTCTCGCGGCGCACTAAGAACAACCCGGTTCTGATCGGCGAACCCGGCGTCGGCAAGACCGCCATCGTCGAGGGCCTGGCGCTGCGCATCGTCAACGGCGACGTGCCCGAAAGCCTGCGCGAGCGCCGCCTGATGGCGCTGGACCTGGGCGCCATGCTGGCGGGCGCCAAATACCGCGGCGAATTCGAGGAACGGCTGAAGGCCGTGCTCGCCGAAGTCTCGGCGGCGCAGGGCGAGGTCATCCTCTTCATAGACGAAATGCACACCCTTGTCGGGGCCGGCGCGGCGGAGGGCGCGATGGACGCCTCGAACCTGATCAAGCCCGCGCTCGCGCGTGGCGATTTGCATTGTGTGGGCGCAACGACACTGGACGAATACCGCAAACACGTGGAGAAGGACGCGGCCTTGGCGCGGCGCTTTCAGTCCGTCTATATCGCCCAACCCACGGTCGAGGACACGGTATCGATCCTGCGCGGCCTGAAGGAGAAGTACGAGTTGCACCATGGCGTGCGCATTACCGATGGCGCCCTTGTCGCCGCCGCCACGCTCTCGGACCGTTACATCACGGACCGCTTCCTGCCCGACAAGGCCATCGATCTGATGGACGAGGCGGCGAGCCGTCTGCGCATGGAGGTCGACTCCAAACCCGAGGAGGTCGACGAACTCGACCGGCGCATCATCCAGCTCAAGATCGAACGCGAGGCGTTGAAAAAAGAGGACGACTCCGCGTCCAAGGACCGCCTGAGCGCGCTGGAAACGGAACTCTCGGACCTGGAGCAGCGCTCCGCCGAGTTGACGGCGCGCTGGCGGGCGGAGAAGGAAAAGCTGGCGGGCGCCCAAAAACTAAAGGAACGGTTGGAAGCGGCACGTGGCGAGCTTGAGATCGCGCAACGGGAGGGCAACCTGGGGCGCGCCGGCGAGTTGCGCTATGGCGTCATCCCCGACCTGGAAACCCGTCTCGCCACGGCGGACGCGGCGCAGGGCGAAACCATGCTCAAGGAGGCGGTGAGCGACGCCGACATCGCGGGAATCGTCTCGCGCTGGACCGGCATTCCCGTCGACAAGATGCTGGCCGGCGAGCGCGACAAGCTTCTCCACATGGAAGAAGGCCTGCGCGCCCGCGTGATCGGGCAAGAGGAGGCCGTCAGCGCCGTCTCGAATGCCGTGCGCCGGGCCCGCGCGGGTTTGCAGGATCCCAGCCAGCCGATCGGTTCGTTCCTCTTCCTGGGGCCAACCGGGGTCGGCAAGACGGAACTCACCAAGGCGCTTGCCGCGTTTCTGTTCGACGACGAGACCGCCATGGTGCGCATCGACATGTCCGAGTACATGGAGAAGCACGCGGTCGCGCGGTTGATCGGCGCGCCCCCGGGTTACGTCGGGTACGAGGAAGGCGGCGCGCTGACCGAAGCGGTTCGGCGCCGGCCCTATCAGGTGATTCTGTTCGACGAGATCGAAAAAGCGCACCCGGACATTTTCAACGTGCTGCTTCAGGTGCTGGACGACGGCCGCCTGACCGACGGACAGGGCCGCACCGTCGATTTCCGCAACACGGTCATCATCATGACGTCGAACCTCGGTTCGGAACACCTGGCCAACCAACCCGAGGGAGAAGACTCCGGCGCGGTGCTCGATCAGGTGATGGAGGCGGTGCGCGCGGCCTTCCGGCCCGAGTTCCTCAACCGTCTGGACGAGATCATTTTGTTCCATCGTCTCACGCGGGCGCACATGGACGGCATCGTCGATATTCAACTCGAGCGTCTGCGCGCGCTTTTGCAGGACCGCAAGATCGCCATCGACCTCGACGACGCTGCGCGCGCCTGGCTCGCCGATGTGGGCTACGACCCGGTTTACGGCGCCCGCCCCCTGAAACGGGTGATCCAGCGCCAGTTGCAGAACCCACTGGCAAACATGCTTATCGAAGGCGCCATCGCCGACGGCGAATCGGTTTCGGTCTCGGCCGGCGACGGTGGCCTCGTCGTCAACGGCCGGCCCATCGAAGCCGCCGCTTAAAGCTGGCTGAGCTGGATCGCCTTGCCTGGAACGGGGCAGTCCCCATAGCACAGGCCGCAACCGGTGCAGGCGTTCGAGTGGATAATCGGCGCCCGCCCCGGCTCTTGCGTGATCGCGTCGGGCGTTAGCGGGCAGGCCACGACGCATTTGTCGCAAGCCTCGTCGGTTCCATTTGTGACCCAGCACTTTTTTGTCAGCACGGTTGCCCGGGCAATGCGGACGTCCGCGCGCGCCGTTTGGCGCAAGGCGCGGGGTTCGCAGGCGGCGATGCAGGGCAGGTCCTCGCACAGGCGGCAGGGCGCCACGTCGACGAACAGTTCGGGCGTCGCCTGCGCATCGATCTGCGGCGGTCCGGTCATGAAGATGATGTTGTGGGGGCAGGCGGCGGCGCAGGCGCCGCAGGCCGTACAGGCGACCGGAAACACCCGCTCCGCCAAGGCGCCGGGCGGCCGCAGGGTATAGCTCGGACCTGGTGTGGCGGGCCGCAACCAGTCGCCGCGTAGCAGACCGCGCCGGTCAATATGGGTTTTCTTCGCCATTGGCCGCCCCGCAAGGGCGCTCAGCCTAGAGCAATATCGAAGGTGATTGAACCGGCGCGGTTCAATCGCTTCGGATAAATTTGCTCCAATTTATTGATGTCGAGCGGCGCCCGCGCGGGCGCGCCGGATAACCGGCGGGCCGCCTCGCGGCCATGGGCAATTTCAGCAACTTCGGGCGATTCCAGCAGCCTTGAGCGATTCCTGATGAACCGGAAACGCCCTAGTTTCCAGCCGTCTGGTAAAGAGCCGGTGTGTCCGCGAGCAGCGAGTCGATCTCGCCGCGGCGTTCCATGAACTGGTCGAGTGCGCCGCTCGCCAGCACCTCACCCGTCGGCAGGCGCATCTTCATCGGATTGATCTGCTTGCCCCCCTTTATCACCTCGTAGTGGGCGTGCGGACCCGTGGAGCGGCCGGTCGATCCGACGTAGCCGATCACCTGACCTTGCTTAACGCGCACGCCCGGGCGCACGCCCTTGGCGAGGCGCTGCATGTGGGCATAGGCCGTCTTGTAAGTGCCATTGTGGCGGACGCGGATGTAGATGCCGTAGGCGCCGTTGCGGCCCGCGTATTCGATGACCCCGTCGCCGGCGGCCATGATCGGCGTGCCACGCGGGGCCGCGAAGTCGACGCCGCGGTGCATCTTGGTATAGCCAAGGATCGGGTGTTTGCGCCGGCCGAAACCCGAGCTCAACCGGGCGCCATCGACCGGTGTCTTGAGCAGGGCGCGGCGGGCGCTCTGCCCGCTCGGGTCGAAATATTCGGTCGATCCGTCGTCTAGCGTGTGCCTGTAGAGGCGCAAGTCCTTGCCACTGAGGAGAAGCGAGGCAAAAACGACGTTACCGTCCTTCACGGCCTCACCGCTCTCGCTGAAAAACCGTTCAAACAAAAACTCGAACCGGTCGCCTTTCTGAATGTCGCGCTGAAAATCGATTTCCCAGCTGAAAATTCGGATGGCCTCCATCGCGATCTGTAGCGGCACGCCGGCGCGGCCCGTCGCCAGGAACAGGGTGTCGTTTATTTCACCCTCTACGCGAACCAACTCACGGCGCAGCGGCCTGCTGATTTCGTCCGAAACGAAAGTCCCGTCCTCGGTCCGCACCGCGGCGACCTCCCGTTCGGCGCTGAGAGGCAGCGTCACCGACAACAGGCGCTCCTCACCGGATTCGGTTCGTTGCAAGGTGATAAGTATTTCCTGGCCCACCTGAAGCCGGCGCGGATCGAAAACTTTCTGCAGCGCGGCGATCGCCTGATCGGCCTGGCGGCGGTCCGTGCCGGCGTCGATCAGTGTTTTCATGAGCGTGCCACCCTTTTTCACCGTCACGGACCGCCGCACCAGCGTGGGCCGTGCAGCTTCGCTCAGAGCCGCGACTTCGAATTCCCTGCCGGCCACATCCTCCTCGGCCGCCCCGAGGGTTCGACTCCCGGCGGTTCCGGTCTCGGCGGCCGCGCGTTCCTCCACGAGCACCGCCGCCACATCCACCTTCGGCGTCTCGGCCAAGGCAACGGACGGACCGAGGCGGCGTTCGGTGCCAGCAGGCGACAGCGGCTGAACGAGGGCGACGAGCAGAAATACCCCGGCGACCAAAAACGCCGACCCGGCCGCCATGAAGCGGGCATTGAGGCGCCGGCGAAGGGCCGGCCTGCCCAACGGCCCAAGGGAGATCACCTCGGGAACCCGAATTTTGGCGCTGCGGCCAAATTTTATGCCGTTCTTAAGCATGGCTCGGAGATGAGAGCGGACACCCTGCAAATTCAGACGGGAAAATCGACGCATGAACCGCGTCATAATTCGCGAGTAGCTTGCTAACATATGATTAATGAGTCAACCGAATTTGCGTTTCATTTCAGGCTCGTCGCTTTGTTCTTTTTTCTATTGACGAGGACTTGGAGCACCAAGTACCTCCCGCGAAAAGGACTCCGTTATGTAGCGCCAGAACTGTAGGTCCTCGGACCAGTAGCCGGCGTCGAGCCCTGCCTTTTTCTTGAGGTGCCGCAGGAAGTCCGCCGGCTCCGGAAGCTGGGACCAGACCTGCGGAAGAAAGGTTGCCCGGTTTTCACCGCGGCGCAATATCAGGCCATCGACGCCCGGCCGCAGGGCGGCCAGCAGATCGGCCTCTGAGTCCGCGGCTAGGGGCAGGGCCGGGCCAAGCACGGAGATCTCGATGCCAAGGCGATCGACCTCGTGGCCCTCGACAGCCGGGAAGCGCGGATCGGAAAATGCGGAGGCAAACGCGTTGGCCGCCACGTCCTCGACCAACGGCCGTTCGGGCGTAAGGCTGCCGATGCAGCCGCGCAGGCGGCCGTCGAGCGTGAGCGTGACGAAGCTGGCCCCGGGATCGCCCAGCGGCGTGGAGTACTGGTCCCTGACAATGGGGAGGGGCTCTCCCTTTAGAACGCCATGACGCAGCGAACCGTCCGCGACCTCCAGAAGCGATGCGCGCGCCACTTCACCAAGCCCAAGGCCGTCGCCTCGGGTGAAAATCAGCGACGCGTAGCCGACGACACGCGATTTATCGCCAGCGGTATCGCCGGAGTTGCGCACGTCCAGGGCTTCCGCGTGGAGGCCCCGCCGGCGCGCCCAGTGCATGAGCCCACGAACGGGAACGCGGCCACAGGCATCGCGATCGCCGACATCATCCTCCTTGAACCGACAGATCGCCTCGACGGTGGCGGCGTCGGTTCGGCCCGCGGTCTCGTAATCGAGGAAATGGCTCAGGTCGGTGCTCACGACGAGCAACGTCTCGTCATCATCCAGCAGGACGTCAAAGACCTGCGACACCTCCTCGGGTGACGCCTGCCCGGCCACAAGGGCCACGACCTCGAAGTCGCCCAAAACCTTCTGCAGGAAGGGCAAGTGAACTTCCAGGCTGTGCTCCTGCGTATGCGCGTCATCCAAGATCTTGACCTGCGGCAGCTCGAGCGCCCGGTTCACCCCGGCGCGGTATTGCGGCACCAGACCAAGCGGGGTCTCGAACGCGCGCGCGCTGCTGGCGGCGAGACCGCCAAACCCAACGTGGTGGTCGGGGCCGATCAGAACGACCTTGCGGAAGCTGGGTTGGCGCCGCGCCAGGCGCGCATACGCGCTGGCCGCCACGGGGCCCGAATAAGCGTAGCCCGCATGGGGCGCGATCAGCGCGACGAGATCGCGGGACTCGGGGCCGGCGCCGCCCTTCGCGCCACGCAGCAACCCATCGACCTGCGCGGCAAGAGCGGCGGCCTCGGCGGGATAGAAGGTTCCGGCGACCGCCGGCCGGCGGATATCCGGGCGTGTTCGAAGCGTCACCATGGGCGTCCTTCCCCGCGGGCGCCAGCGTGAACGGACCCCCACAAGTCCCTATATAATAGGTGCATAGTTAATCGGAGAATAAGGCGGCAAGGAGGGAATTTCCCTGCGCGCCGGTTCATCAAACATGGCGCAATTCCTAGCCAAAGAGGTGGTTCGGTCCCCGCATACGGTGGTGGGGCGGCACTGGCACGCCCTGGCGGACGGACGCATACAATGCGATGTATGTCCGCGCTACTGCAAGCTGCATGAGGGGCAGCGTGGGTTGTGTTTCGTGCGCGCGGCCTCGCAGGGCCGCATGGTGCTGACGAGCTATGGCCGGTCCAGCGGGTTTTGCATCGACCCCATCGAAAAGAAGCCGCTCAACCATTTCCTTCCGGGAACGCCCGTCCTTTCCTTCGGCACCGCAGGCTGCAACCTGACCTGCAAGTTCTGCCAGAACTGGGACATGAGCAAGTCGCGCGAGATGGACACCCTGGCCGACGCGGCCTCTCCGGAGACCCTGGCGCGGGCCGCCGCCGAGCTCGGCTGCCGCTCGATCGCCTTCACCTACAACGACCCCGTGATCTTTCTCGAATACGCCGTGGATGTGGCCCGGGCCTGCCGCGCGAACGGGGTTCGCTCGGTGGCCGTATCGGCGGGCTATGTAACCCCCGAAGCGCGGCGAGACTTTTTCGCCCACATCGACGCCGCCAACATCGACCTCAAGGGGTTCACGGAGGATTTCTACCGCAAGCTCTGTTCGGCCCACCTACAGCCCGTGCTCGACACCCTCGTCTATCTCAAACAGGAGACCGACGTTTGGTTCGAGATCACCACCCTGCTCATCCCCGGTGAGAACGACTCCGAGGCGGAGCTTGAATCGCTGACGCGGTGGGTGGTGGATAACCTGGGCCCGGATGTACCCCTGCACTTCACGGCCTTCCACCCGGACTGGCGCATGCGCGAAACCGAGGCGACGCCGCACGCGACCCTGCGCCGCGCCCGCGCCACGGCCCTTGCGGCCGGCCTGCGCTACGTCTACCTCGGCAACGTGCATGACGGCCCGGAATCGAGCACGTACTGCCACCAATGCGGCGGCATGCTGATTGGGCGCGATTGGTATGAGCTGTCGACCTGGCGCTTGAGCGGGGACGGCAAATGCCTGTCCTGCGGCGCCGAAATGAGCGGCGTCATCGAAGGACCGGCGGGCACCTGGGGCGCCAAGCGCCAGCCTATACGGTTGGCCGATTACGCGCGCGGCGGCGGAGCCGCCTGACGCGGTCTGCTCAGGGGGGACCTTGCGAGGCTTAGGGTGGTTCCGGCTTGGCCGGGATCACTCTAGTTTTTCGCTCACGGCTTCGGACCTACGGTCCGCGCCTGCGCGGGCGCGCCGGACAACCGGTGGGCCGCCTCGCGGCCTTGAGCGATTCCGGCAGCCCTGAGCGATTTCAGATGGACCGGAAACGCCCTAAGACGACGCCGGTTGCACGGTCTCTAGCCGCGCGCGGCGCTTTGCTTGCCGCGCCGCCTTGCGGACCTCGTAGGCGGCCCGAATCTCGCGCCGCCTTTCGGCCGCGACGCGGTGCCGTTCACGCTGCCACAGCTTGCTGACACGAACGAAGTAGGCGCTGCCGAGCGCCGGAGTGGAAGAGTGATAGCGCGCCACCGACCTGGTCCAGGACCGGGTCTCGGCGTGCAGGCGGACCAGGAAATTCGCGGCGTAGGCCACGTTGGCCGCCGGGTCGAAGGCCTCCTCCAGCGAGGCGAAGGCCGCCGCGTGGTAGTATAGGTTGACCTGCATGCAGCCGACGTCGATGTTGCGAACGCCGTGCGAGAGCAGGTGCTTCACCTCCCCGATGGCGGCGTCCCGGCTCTCGAAATAGCGGCTTTTCTTGCCTGATGTGACCGTCCACGGCCAGGCAAAACTTTCCTTTTCGGCCACGTGCCAGCGGCCGCTTTCGGCCAGGGAGATGCCGGCGAGGAGCTGGCGCGGAATCCTGTTCTCGCGCTCGGCCTGAGCGATCGACGCCCGGCATAGGGCCCCGATTTCGGCGGAAAACAGCGAATTTTCCGCAGCCGCGGGACCCGCTGCGAGCGCGAGTCCAAGCCCAAATATGACGCCGCCAAGCGTGGAAAGGCGTGGCATTTCGGTTTTCTCCGTCACGATTAAACGCTTTCCTCGGGGGTCCAACCGCAAGCGGCGTGCCAATTCCAGTTACTGGCCTAATTTCTGGCCGACCGTCCGCTCCCGCCCCATGCCAATCGTTGGCGCCTTGGGAAGTGTGACCGGCCCGCCACACGTGTCGTTCGATTGCCGCACGTTAACCATATTTGCTTTGAGAATGGGGGACGTACCTACTATATCTTGTGCCGCAGCATCGGCATATGCATGCCAGCGATGCTGGGTACCCTTTCTGGGTATTTCCTCCCTAAACTCGGGCCCTGCCTGCTGCAAAGTAGGCGGGCCCCTTTTTTATGGTGCCGAACCCCTTTTTCGGGGTGGCCAAATCCCTTTTTTAGTGTGAAACGTCTTCCGCGCGGGCCGCGACCTTATCCGGACACCGGGGGCGGCCCCTATTGAGCCGCCAGTTTCGCCGGTATCAGGCGTCCGACATCGACCGCCGCGAGGGCGCCTATCAAGGTATCGAGATCGCGGCTCAATTTCGCCATGCCCGGCGTGGGCTGGATGCGTTTTTCATCCATGTAGAGGCTGCGGTTGATCTCGATTTGTAGCGTGTGAACGCCGTTTCCGGGCCGGCCGTAATGCTGGGTCACGAAGCCCCCGGCGTAGGGATCGTTCCGGGTCACGCGATAGCCGAGCTCCAGAAGCACGCGCTCGGCCAGGTCGACGATGACGGGGGCGCAGCTTGTTCCGAAGCGGTCGCCCAGCACGAGGTCGCCGCGCGGCCGGCCCGAGTCCCGATCCATCGGCCCGCCGGTCGAGGGCATGGAGTGACAATCGACCAGAACGGCGCAGCCGAAGGCTGCCTCGGTGTCGGCGAGCAGGCGTTTCAGCGCGCCGTGGTACGGCACGTAGATGCGCTCTATGCGCTGGCGCGCTTCGGCGAAGAGAAGCTTGCGCCGGTAGATGTTGGCGCCGTTCGCCACAACCCGCGCCACGGTTCCCAGGCCCACGCTGACCCGGGCGGAGTTCGTGTTGACATAGTCCGGCAGCGAATCGGCGAACATGCCGGGATCGAGCTCGTAGGGTTCGCGGTTGGGATCGAGATAGACGCGCGGATAGATGGCCCGCAACAGGGGCGCCCCGTGGCGTGGCGCCGAGGCGAAGAGCTCGTCCACGAAACTGTCCTCGGAGCGCCGCAACGCCAGGGGCCCGAGGTTCGCCTCGGCGATGAACGCCGGCGGATAATAATCGCCGCTATGGGGCGAGGCGTAGACGAAAGGCACGGTCTGTTGGCGGGGCGCCAGGACATCGAATGCCGGGGGCGCCAGACCCTGGGCCTGATCATCGGAGGATCGCATGGACCAAACTTGCCCCAATCGGCGGCCCCTGGCGACCGAAAAATGGGCCGCGCCACGAAGCTGTTATCCGGACGAGGCCGCCACCCGGGCGTTTCCGGCGCCGTCAACCGCGAGGGCCAG
>JADFIH010000192.1 GCA_022566715.1 Pseudomonadota bacterium
GGCGGCGGCGGCGGCGGCGGCGGTGACGGTGGCGGCGGTGATGGTGGCGGTGGCGGTGGCGGCGGTGATGGTGGCGGTTCCGCGGGTGTTCCCGGAAATGCCGGCGATAGCCCGCCCGGTTCCGTCGGCGATCCTGGCAACGACAGCCCCGGCAGTGCCGGCAACCCCGGCAATGGGAACCCCGGCGGCGGTGACAAAGGTGGCACTGGTGGCGGCTCCGCCAACGGACAAGGCGGCGGACAAGGCCAGGGCAAAATCACCGGCCAGGGCGGCGGCGATGATGATGACGGCGGCGGCGGCGGCCAGGGTAACGGCGGCGGCCCGGACAACGACGGCGGCCAAGGCAATGGCGGCGGCCAAAATAACGGTGGCGGCCAGGGCCACGGCGGGAGTAATGGCCCCGACTAAAGCCTGACCGGCTGTATCTTCCGGCTCATGGGCCGCCAACCGTCTTGGATCAGGCGAGGCGGCCCATGATCTTTCCCAACGCCTCGATAAGGTTCCGCTTCTCGTCGGCGCTCAGACAGCGGGCGATCTCCTCGTCGTGTTCCAAGACCGAGGTTTTCAGCGCCTTGAGGCGGGATTCCCCATAGGCCGTAAGCCGCAGTTCATGAGTACGGCGGTCGCTCGGCTTTTTCTGGCGGGTAACCAACCCGCCGTGCTCCAGGTGATCGATGACGGGGACGATGCTCGAGCGGTCGACCCCCAGGGCCCCGGCCAGCATCGTTTGGCTCATCCCCGGATTGGCCTCGATAAACACGAGAACGCCAAAATGGCCGGGGCTTACGTCGTGCGAGCTCACGGTATCGGCAAAATGCTGGAAAACCGCCGACTGAGCCCGGCGAAGGTTATAGCCCACCAAGTCCGGCAGACAGCCGAATTTGACCTCGAGGGGCTTCGCTTGCCGGGCCGACTTGCGCTGCACGCGCGCGGCCGGGACTTTCTTGTCTGCCTTCATTTCGGCCCCATGTGAAAACAGGCTCGATTCCTCATGGTATTCGAGCGATTCCGTGCCGATCGGCCTCAAGGGCGCCCGCGGCGCCCGCGCCGTGAGCTTCGGCTAATTGTTGGGCACTCAAATTGTTGGACACATTAACTGTTAGTTCATCCCACATAATGGGATAGTATCAGGCCATGAGCCCTATGGACCACCCATGTTTGCCGCCGTTTCGGCGTGGCCCATTATCTTTAGCCCCACTTCCGCCGGCCGATCCAGTCCCGCTCCGAGGGACCTTCGGCGTGAGGCGGGTGGACGCGGCCAATTCAGCCTCGGGATATTCGCGGGAATAATGAAACGCAAATGATCGACTTTCGGACCCATCCCGGAAAGTACAAGCACTGGCGCCTGGGGATCGATGGCCGCGTCGCCACCTTGACCATGGACGTTCAGGAAGACGGTGGAATCGATCCCGGCTACGAGCTGAAACTCAACTCCTACGACCTCGGGGTCGACATCGAGCTTTACGACGCGGTGCAGCGCCTGCGTCTGGAACATCCCGAGGTCGGCGCCGTTATTCTCACCTCGGCCAAGGACCGGGTGTTTTGCGCCGGCGCGAACATCCGCATGCTGGGCTTGTCCAGCCACGGCGCCAAAGTGAACTTTTGTAAGTTCACGAACGAAACCCGCAACGGCATCGAGGACGCGACCGAGCACTCGGACCAGAAATACATCTGCGTCATCAATGGGACCGCGGCGGGCGGCGGCTACGAACTGGCGCTCGCGGCCGATTACATCATGCTTGTCGACGACGGGTCGAGCAGCGTCTCGCTTCCGGAACTGCCCTTGCTCGCGGTACTTCCCGGGACCGGCGGTCTCACACGGGTGGTCGACAAACGGCTCGTGCGCCGCGACCGCGCCGATTTCTTTTGCACCTTGGTCGAGGGCATCAAGGGAAAGCGCGCCGTCGATTGGAACCTCGTCGACGAGGTGGTGCCGCGTTCGAGCCTGGAAAAGGTGGCGCGCGAGCGGGCCAGCGAATTCGCCGCGCAATCGAAGCGGCCCACCGGCGTTAAGGGAATCGAGCTCACGCCCCTACGCCGCGACATCGGCGAGGACGGCATTACCTATGACAATGTGACCGCATCGCTCGACCGGACGATGCGGGCGGCCACCATCACCGTGAACGCGCCGAAGGAGGCGCCGCCCGGCGATCCCGGCGCCATTCACGCCCAGGGTGCGGCGTTCTGGCCATTGGCGGTGGCCCGTGAGCTCGATGACCTGATCCTGCATCTGCGCTTCAACGAACCCGACCTCGGCACCTGGATTCTCAGCACCAGCGGCGCCCCGGACATGGTCGCGGCCGCGGACGAGTCCCTTTTGGCCAACCAGGACGACTGGCTGGTGCGCGAAATCACGTTGTACCTCAAGCGCACGTTCAAGCGTATCGATGTGTCCTCGCGCAGCCTCGTGGCCCTGATCCAGCCGGGCAGTTGTTTTACCGGAACTTTGCTCGAGCTCGCGCTGGCGGCGGACCGCAGTTACATGCTGGACGGAACTTTCGAGGGCGGTAACCTGCCGCCCGCCGTGGTGCGGCCCACCGGCATGAATTTTGGGCCTCTCCCCATGTGCAATGGGTTGACGCGCCTGCACAGCCGTTTCCTCGCCGATCCGAGTCACGTCGAGACGGTCAAGGCGGAATCCGGCAACGACCTCGACGCGAAGGCAGCCGATGCGTTGGGCCTCGTGACTTTCACGCCGGACGATATCGATTGGGAGGATGAGGTGCGCATCGTCATCGAGGAACGCGCCAGCTTCTCGCCCG
Organism: Pseudomonadota bacterium; assembly: GCA_022566715.1. Lineage (GTDB taxonomy): Bacteria > Pseudomonadota > Alphaproteobacteria > SHVP01 > SHVP01 > JADFIH01. The sequence continues at coordinate 2,763 of JADFIH010000192.1, forward strand.
ACGCGCTGACGGGCATGGAGGCAAGTCTGCGCTTCGCCGGCCCCGAGACCCTGGAGACGAAAATCTTCGGGCGCCTCACCGCCTGGCAGAACTGGATTTTCCAACGGCCCAACGCGACCGGCGAAGAAGGTGCGCTCAAGCTTTACGGGACGGGCAATCAGGCCAAGTTCGACACGAAACGGGTGTAGGACCATGAGCATCGACTACAACGAGAAGATTCCCAACAACGTCGACATTGCCGGCGACCGCAAGCTTCGGCGCGCGTTGGAAAATTGGCAACCCGCCTATCTCAAGTGGTGGGAGAACCTTGGGCCCGTCGAGAGCGCAAACTACGACGTGTATCTGCGCACCGCGATCAGCGTCGACGAGGGTGGCTGGGCGCACTACGGCCTTCTCAAGATGCCGGAGTACCGCTGGGGCATCTTCCTGGCGCCGCCCGAACCCGACCGCAAGATCGGTTTCGGCATTCACAAGGGCGAACCCGTTTGGACGGATCTGCCGGGCGAATACCGTGCCGAGCTGCGCCGCCTTATCGTCACGCAAGGCGATACCGAGCCCGCGTCGGTGGAACAGCAACGCCGCCTCGGCAAGATCTGCCCGTCGCTTTATGACCTGCGCAATCTTTACCAGGTGAACGTCGAAGAGGGCCGCCACCTGTGGGCCATGGTCTATCTTCTGCACGCCTATTTCGGGCGCGACGGCCGCGAAGAGGCGGACGAGATGCTGCTGCGCCACGCCGGCGATCCCGACAAACCCCGCATCCTGCAAGCCTTCAACGAAAAGACGGACGACTGGTTGTCCTTCTTCATGTTCACCTATTTCCAGGACCGTGACGGCAAGTACCAGCTCGCGGCGCTGGCCGAGTCGGGGTTCGACCCCTTGGCGCGCTCCTGCCGCTTCATGCTGACGGAGGAAGCGCACCACATGTTCGTGGGTGAAACAGGCATCGCGCGAATCGTGCAACGCACCTGCGAAGTGATGAAGGAACACGATACCGACGCGGTGCGACCGTTCGGCGTGATCGACCTGCCGACCATCCAGCGCTTCATCAACTTCCACTACTCGATCTGCCTGGATTTGTTTGGGCAGGAGAAGTCGACCAACGCGGCCAACTATTATTCCATGGGTCTCAAGGGCCGTTATCAGGAGTCCAAGATCGACGACGACCATGTGCTGTCGGACTCGGTCTATCTGGTGCCCGAGATCCAGGGCGACAGGGTCGTCGGCACCGAGATCTCGGCTCTCACGGCGATCAACGAGCGCTTGCGGCACGACTACGCCAAGGACAGCGACCGCGGCATCCAGCGCTTCAACAAGATCATCCGCGAGCACGGCGTCGATTTCGAGTTCAAGCTGCCGAACTTCGCCTTTAACCGGGGCGTAGGCACATTCCTGGGCGTTGAGGCGACACCCGAGGGCAAACTCATCGGCGCCGAGGAGTGGGACCGCCGCCGCGATGAATGGCTTCCCCCAAAGGCCGACTTCGATTTTGTCGCCTCGCTGATGCAGCCCGTTACCGAGCCCGGCAAGATGGCCGGTTGGATCGCCCCGCCCAAGCGCGGCATTCACGGCCAGCCGCTGGACTTCGAGTACGTCCGCTTCCACTAGGGCGGACCCACCCTGGACCTGTGATGCGCGATCACGAGATCAGCTTCGATTCTTCGACGACTCCGGCGGCGCCGGTGTTCGCGCCGGTCTTCAATGCCGCCGTGCGCTTTGTCGACCGCCACCTGAACGAGGGCCGGGCCGAAAAAATCGCCATTCGTTCCATTGAGGGCGATGTGACCTATGGCGAACTCGCCGGGAACGTCAATCGGTGCGGCAACATGTTGGCGAACCTCGGACTCGCGCGAGGCGATCGCGTCGTCATGGTCATCAAGGACTCCGCCGAGTTCTTCCATGTGTTCTGGGGCGCGATCAAGGCGGGCGTCATCCCGGTTCCAATCAACACGCCTTGGCG
>JADFIH010000193.1 GCA_022566715.1 Pseudomonadota bacterium
GGCGGCGGGATGGGCCTGATGGTCTACGGCGCGCTTGGCCGCACCGGGGTCTACCCGATGCAGGCGGCCCTGCGCGCGCTTGCGCCGAACGACGACGCGGCGAAGCGGATCGGCCTCACGCGGCGGCTTTTGGCGGCGCTTCCCGAGACCAACTGGCTGCGGCGCAATCCCGATCTGGTTAGTCTCGACCCGGGCGATGATGCCGGTCTGTTCGATCTGTTGCTGCACAGCCGGGACCGCGCTTACACGGTGCCCGAGGTGGCCGAGTTCGTGAGCGGCGCCGGCCTGACGCTGGTGAGCTTTGTCGAACCCGCCCGCTATGACCCGGCGGCATACCTGAAGGACAAGACGTTGCGCGCCCGCGCGGCCAAGCTCGCCAAACTCGATTGGCTCAGCGCCGCGGCCCTCGCCGAGAACCTGTGCGGCAACTTGAAAACCCACGTCTTCTACGTGGCGAAAGGCAAGGCGCGGGCGCACGCCCTGGCGCGACCATCACCCGCCGCCGTGCCCATCCTGATCGACACGGACGGTCCGGCGCTCGCGCGCAAACTCAGCCGGGGTACGACGATCAGCGCGCAATTCGGCGGCCTGAAGCTGACCTTCGACGTGGGCGAAGGCGCGGCTTCGATCCTGCGGCACGTCGACGGCCGCGCAAACCTCGCCGCCATCAAACGCGCCACCGGGAACAAAAACTTCGACAAGAGGTTCGACGCGGTCTACCGGGCGCTGAACGGGCTCAACCTCATGCTTCTCCGCGTTCCCGAAGACGCCTGAAGTAGATGAGATCGAGCGGAGGGGGCTCCACGCTGGTTTGACTCAGTTGATCGTGGACTTGGCCGCGGTGGTGGGTCTGGTGGTTGAAGACGTGGGCCAGAATTTCGCCGATGCGGTCGCGATGCTCCTCACCGCTCATGTTGCGGTAGACGGTGATACTGGCGAACTGGCCTTCGTTCAGGCCGTCGATGAACGCGGAGATGGCGGTGTCCTGTTCGATCCGCGCCGCCCGCAGGCTCGCCAAGTCTTTATAAAGCTCCGTATCGAGGGGCGGCGGCTCGTGCGCCTCACCCAAGAGCCGCCACAGCCAAATGCGGTCGCCGAGAAGAATATGATTGAGGGCGCCGTGCAAGGATTTGAAAAAGGCGGGCCGGGGCTTTTTGTATTCAGCTTCGGACAACCGGGCGCAGGATTCATACAGCCGGGCGTTGGCCCAGGCGTTGTAAGCGGCGAAGGTCTGAAAATGAGCTTTCATCATTGGTTTATTTGGGCTTCCTTTTGTCCGAGCGGATCAAGGCAATTATAGCTGCATTATGGAGACTGACGCAGGAGCCGGAAAAAAGGCACCGCCCCTAGGGGCGGCGGATTCGGCGGGCTGGAATCGGCGCGTTTTGCGGCTGGCCGGACCGATCATCCTGGCGAATATGTCGGTGCCGCTGCTCGGCATCGTCGATACCGGCGTGATGGGGCACTTGGACCAACCCTATTACATCGGCGCGGTCGCCATCGGCGCGTTGCTCTTCAGCTACATCTACTGGGGTTTTGGATTCCTGCGCATGAGCACGACGGCGCTGACGGCGCAGGCGTCGGGCGCGGGCGATGATTCGGAAGTCCGGGCGTCCCTGGCGCGGGCCCTGATCCTGGCCCTCGCCATTGCCGCGTTCGTCATCGTCCTGCAAGCCCCGATCCGCTGGCTCGGCTTGAATCTGATCGACGCGAGCCCCGACGTCGAGCGCCTGGCCGATACCTATTTCAGCATCCGCATCTGGGGCGCGCCCGCGGCGCTGACCAACTATGTCGTTCTAGGCTGGTTCCTGGGCCGGCAAAACGCCAAGGCGGCCCTCGCCCTACAGGTGTTCATGAACGGCCTCAACATCGTGCTCGACCTCCTGTTCGTCATGGAATTTGGCTGGGGAGTCGAGGGCGTGGCCGCGGCCACCATCATCGCCGAGTACGCCGCCGCCGCGCTCGGCCTCTTCATGATCGCGCGCGCGCTCGGCCGCATGGGCGGGACTTGGTCGCGCGCCAGCATCGCCGATCCGGCGCGGCTGCGCCATCTGTTCGGCGTCAACCGTGACATTTTCATCCGCACCTTGGCATTGGTCAGCGCGTTCGCTTACTTCACTTCGCGTGGTGCCGTGCAGGGCGATACGCTTCTGGCCGCCAACGCGGTGTTGCTGAACTTCTTCATGCTTCTGTCCTTTGGACTCGATGGATTCGCCCATGCCGCCGAGGCGCTTGTCGGCAGCGCCTTCGGTGCCCGCGATGCGCACGCGCTCAAACGCGTGGTCCGAACGACCACCCTATGGGCGTTCGCAGTGGCGGGGCTGTTTACACTTGCCTATGGCGGGCTGGGTTGGCTGCTCATTCAGGCACTGACCGACCTGCCGGAGGTTCGCGACGCCGCGCGAAGCTTCCTGCCCTGGATCGTTGCCTTGCCACTGGTCTCCATCTGGTCCTTCCAACTCGACGGTATTTTTCTCGGCGCCACGCACACGCGCGCATTGCGCAACGCCATGCTCGTTTCACTGGCATTCTTCCTGGTCTTCGTTTGGGTGCTCATGCCGTTGTGGGGCAACCACGGCCTGTGGCTCGCGCTCCTCCTCTTCATGGTGGTCCGCGCGGTGACCCTGGTGGTGCAGTACCCCGCGATCCCCAGGTCGATCCGTTAGCGAGCCGCTCAAGGCCGCCAGAATGGCTTGCGCGCCTCGTGGACCCGCCCGCGCGGGCCGAGGCCGATGTCCCGCAACATGCGGTCGTCCATGCAGGCCAACTGGCGCCGCGAGCGCCAGCGCCAGTACCACAGGGCGATCAGCCCCGGGAGGCGCGGCGTAGGCCGGTGAGGCGGGCCGGTGGGAGTGGAGCGTACGAAATTGAGCATGGTGTTGTCCGTTCTGTTGTCATCCAATCTCGGCGTCGGGCGGGTTCGCGGCAGGCCTAATGGGGCCTCCCACGCCGCGACACCCGGAAACAAATATTGCTCTAGGCGCCGGTCGCGGAAACCAGGGCCACGACCGCAAAGACCCGGCCCTGGCCGCCGGTTATCGTGAGAAAAATTCATCAATTCGCGCCCGCCGTATGGCGTCTCGTTCCGTTATTCTATATATCTAGTGGGATACAAGGCGGTTCCAAAATGACGATTCCTATCCTTTTACATTAGTTTTTCTAATGATCCATGAAACTGGCCCCGGGCGCCGCCTGCCGCCGCTCAACGCCCTGCGAAGCTTCGAGGCGGCGGCCCGCCACCTCAGCTTTACCCGCGCCGCGGTGGAACTGCATGTGACCCAGGCGGCCATAAGCCATCAGGTCCGGGTCCTCGAGGATCATCTGGGCGTGCGGTTGTTTCGCCGGCGCGGGCGCGCCCTTTCCCTCAACGAGGCGGGGCAGGCGTTGCTGCCCGGATTGCAGGAAGCCTTCGACCGGATCGAGGAAAGCGCGAAAAAGGTCCACCCCGGCCACGACGAACGGGTGCTGACGGTGACCGTTCAACCGTCCTTTGCCGGCGCCTGGCTGATCTCCCGGCTGCCCCGGTTCGCCGAGCGCCACCCCGGCATCGACGTGAAGTTGTCCGCCAGCCACGATCGCGTCGATCTCATGCGGGGAGACTTCGACGTCGGCGTTCGGTTTGGGCCTGGCGCCTGGCCCGGTGAACTGCGCGTCGACCGGCTCATGGACGAAGACCTTTTTCCGGTCTGCAGCCCGGCGCTCCTAGAACGCGGCCCGCCACTCGAGCGCCCGGAGGACCTGCGCTACCACACCTTACTGCACGACGACCATGTGGTGGACTGGCGCATGTGGCTGCTTGCCGCGGGCGTCAGCGGTATCGACACGGCGCGCGGCCCGATGCTCAACTTCTCCGATCTGGTGCTGCAGTCCGCGGCCGCGGGCCACGGCGTGGCCCTGGCACGAAGCGTCTTGGCCGCCCGGTACCTTGCGTCGGGGGAACTCGTGCGCCCCTTCGAATTCAGCTTGCCCGGGAAGTACGCCTACTATGTCGTCAGTGCGGCGGCGAAGGCCAATCAACCGAAGGTGCGGAAATTCCGCGAGTGGATTCTGGAAGTCTCGCGCGAGGACGCAGTCCACGAGGCCGCGGTGGTCGATGCGTTACGCGCCGATCCGGCTACGCCGCGCGACGGCGGCAAATGAGCGGTGGAGTAGGGGTCTGCCTATTCGGCCGTGGAACCGATCTTCGCCAACCAGTTTAGGATCCCGTCGAGGGCGGCGTCCGGCCAGACGGCGCCGTCTTCGCCCGTCAGGTCGTGGCTTGCGTCACTGAAACGCGTGATCGTCATGGCGCGCTGTTTGCCCAGATTGACGAAAATCAATAACCGCTGGGCGCCCTCGGCATCGCAGGTGCCGTAACCGCACCACGCGCTTCCAGGAATAAGCGAATCGAATCGCGATTCGACCTGCGCCAGGTCGCCGTCCGTGACGCTCACCGGCGTTCGCGCCCGCGAAACCGTTCTTTCGTTCGCTCTGCTCGACGAGGATTGCACGGCGACCCCTCCCCAGCCCTATCGAGTAACAAGCTGGGCGGGAGTCTAGGGCCGCGCGATTAAGATTAGGTTCGCCTCTCCGGCATGCTTCGCGTTAACCATCAGGTTTGAAGCTCGGCAAGGTTCTTGTAGAGGTCCAACGCCTCGGGGTTGGCGAGCGCATCCCTGTTCTTCACCTCGCGGCCGTGGACCACGTCGCGCAC
>JADFIH010000194.1:0-2603 GCA_022566715.1 Pseudomonadota bacterium
TTCGCGTCGTCGGCCTGCTGACCGATTCGCGGCGCGCGCGCGAGGAACCCGCGGCGATCGAGGTCCCCTTCGAAGAAGCGGCGGCGGACGGCGAGGCCGCGGTTCCCGCCCCCGCACCTGGCGATGGCAACGGCCCCGGAATCGAAGAGCCGGCATTGCAGGCCGTCCCCGAGGATGACGCGGTGGTTGAGGACGCGGCCGAGTCCGAACAGACGCCCCCGCCCACCGCTTAGTACCGGTGACCACGGACGCCGTTCTCGAGCGGCTGACGCTGCTCCATCCCAAGCTCATTGACCTGTCGCTGGGACGTGTCCGGCGGTTGCTCGCCAAGCTCGGGCATCCCGAACGCGCCCTGCCGCCGGTGGTTCATGTCGCCGGGACCAACGGCAAGGGATCGGTCATTGCCTACCTGCGCGCGATGCTGGGCGCCGCGGGCTACGCCGTGCAGGCCTACACCTCGCCTCACCTCGTGCGCTTTTCCGAACGCGTTCGGCTCGCCGGCGGATTGATCGGCGAGGACGATCTCGCCGGGCTGCTCGAGGAATGCGAGCGCGCCTGCAAGGGCGACCCCGTCACCTTCTTCGAGATCACCACGGCGGCGGCCTTCCTCGCGTTCTCGCGGAGCCCCGCGGATATTCTGCTACTGGAAGTCGGCCTGGGCGGCCGTCTCGACGCGACCAACGTCGTGCCGCACCCGCGATTGTGCGTCATCGCGCCGGTGTCCATGGACCACATGGGGTTCCTCGGCGACACCTTGACGAAAATCGCCGCCGAGAAAGCGGGCATCCTCAAACCGGGCGTGCCGGCCGTCCTCGGTCCGCAGCGAACGGCGGCGTTCAACGCCATCGCCGCGATTGCCGACGGCATCGGCGCACCCCTCGCGCCCCATGCCCGGCCGGAAAGAAACGCCGATTGGTGGTGGTTCGAAACCTCAGCTGCTGGCTTGACCGTGCACGCGGGCGATTGGTCGGCCGACTTGCCCCACCCGGCCCTGCCCGGCGTCCATCAAGCGGAGAATGCGGCCCTTGCCGTCACGTGCCTGCGGCGGCTCGACGGATTCGACGTGGACGAGCGCGCAATGGCGCGGGGTCTGTCGAACACGGCCTGGCCGGCGCGGCTGCAACACCTGACCGGCGGGCCGCTCGCCGATCTGTTGCCCGAGGGCGCGGAGCTTTGGCTCGATGGCGGTCACAATGCCGCCGCCGGGGCCGTCCTCGGCGAAACCTTCACGGCGTGGAACAGCGGGCGCGGCGCGGCGCGGCCGCTTTACCTCGTGCTCGGCATGATGCGGACGAAGGACCCGGCAGGTTTCTTCGCGCCACTCGCACCTATCACGGAACACGTTTTTGCGGTGCCCATTCCGGGCGAAGACGCCTCGATCGAACCGGACGCGCTCGCCGGCGCACTGTCGCGCGCGGGCGCGAGCGCCACATCCTGCACCAGCGTCGACGATGCCCTGCGCGCCATCGCCCGGGAAACGGGCGCGGGGCCGTCGCCGCGCGTGCTGATCTGCGGCTCGATCTATCTCGCCGGCGACGTACTGAGACGGAACGGACCACCGGTCACCTGACGAATGAAAAAAGGGCGGGGCGCTTTCGCGCTCCGCCCTTTCGACCGACGCCAAACGCGGCGCGGACCGGACTAAATCACGGATTCCAACCAGTCGACCAGCTTGCCCTTGGGGAGCGCCCCCACCTTAGTCGCGGCGACCTGGCCGTCCTTGAACAGCATCAACGTGGGGATCCCGCGCACACCATACTTTTGGGGCGTCTGGGGATTCTCGTCGATGTTGAGTTTCGCGACACTCACGCGGCCATCCATTTCCGAGGCGATTTCCTCGAGCGCGGGCGCGATCTGCTTGCACGGGCCGCACCACTCCGCCCAATAATCGACAAGGACGGGCACGGAGGCCTTGATGACGTCATCCTCGAACGATTGGTCGCTTACCTTCGCAATGCCCATGGGATTTCCTTCTTACTCTTGAGCTCGGGCGGTGGACGCATCGGCCCTGGTTTTGCCCTTGTCGTAAGAGTCTAGGTAGCGCCCTCGGGCCCGTCAAGGAGCGGCCCCGTCGAGCACGGAATCGCTCAGTTCCATGAGTTTCGGCCCCTGGGTCCAGAGAAGCGCGCATCTCACCGGCCTGTCAGGATAAATCCTGCTCAGGGCGGCCCGGTAGACGGCCATTTGATGGAGATAGATGGCGGGCACGTCCGCCTCGCGCTCCGGCGGGCTCCGGTTGGTCTTGTAGTCCACGATCAAAACTTCGTCATCCTCGACGACCAGCCGGTCGATCTGGCCCGAAATCGAGTAGCCGCCGACGAGGCCGGCGATGGGCGCCTCCGCGAGCGCGCCGGGTTCGAACAACCGTGCAAAGCGCGCATCGTCCAGAACGGCAAGCGTCTCGGAAACGATGTCGGCCTGTTCGGCGTCGTCGAAGTCATGGACGGGACGGGCCATGAACGCCTTGGCCGCCCGCGCGCGCTTCTCCCGTGGAAGACCGGGCAGGGTCTGGAGAAGATGATGAATAGCCGTTCCGCGCCGGTAGCGGGCCCGTGCATCCTCGGCGAACGGCGCCTGTACGGCCGGCTCATCCTCGGCGGGCC
>JADFIH010000194.1:2613-4668 GCA_022566715.1 Pseudomonadota bacterium
CCAGCGGGCAGTCGCACGGATCAAAGCAGCCGCGCTGATACGTGCTTCCCTCGACGAGAGAGTAGTTTTTGATTTGTTTGGGAGGCACGGGCTCGGCCGGCGGCGCGTTCGACGCCCAATCGGGCAGCGGGGTCACAACCGGCCGTTCGCCGGCCTTGGCTGCACGTTCTTGCGCGGGGACGCTTTGGGCCCCCTCGATGCGCAAGACCTGCACCGGACCCTCGGGCTCGCCGAAATCCACTTCGACCTGTTGGCCCGAATCAATCAACCCCGTGGCGGCGAGATCGTACCAACAGCCCTCTCCGCGTCCGTGCCTGGTCTCCCAGCCGCAGATGTAAAGACGGTCCTCGGCCCGCGTCAGGGCCACATAGAAGAGGCGGCGGTATTCCTCGTCGCGCCGTTTCCGCTCGGCGGCGCGGGCGGTGCGGCTCACCCGTTCCTCCAGGTCCGCACGCACGGGCCAGAGCGGAAACGGCCCGCCGTTGCCGTCATCGGCCCACAACAGGGGCTCGCGCGCGTGCGGCGTCGCGCAGGTATCGGGCAGAAACACGATGGGCGCTTCGAGGCCCTTGGCGCCATGCACGGTCATGACGCGCACTTGGTTGTTGCCCTGTTCGAGGTCGCGCTTCACCTCGGCCGCTCCGGCTTCGAGCCAATGCAGGAATCGTTCGAGGGAGGGCACGTGATCGCGCTCGAAGGCGAGCGCGCGGGCGAGAAACTCATCGAGCGGGTCGTTCGCTTCGGGGCCGAGCCGCCCAAGGATTTGCTTGCGCCCATCCTTGCTCAGCACGCCGGCGAAAAACTCGAAGGGCGAGACGAAGTCCACCAGCGCTAGCAACGCGGCAAGACGCTCAAAGGCCCGCGCGAAGTCGCCGGCGTCGCGGCTCCGCTCCTTAAGACGATCCCACAGCTTGGTTTTGCCCCGGCCATGGGCGAGATCGAAAAGACGGGCGTCGTCGAAGCCGAACAGCGGGCCCTTGAGCACCACGGCGAGCGTGAGGTCGTCTTCCGGCAGCAGCACGAAACGGCCGAGCGCGACAAGGTCCATGACCGCAAGCTGATCGGAGAGGACCATCCTGTCGGCGCCGGCTACGGGGATTTCCATTTGTTTCAAGGTGCGTACCATGTCCTCGAAGAAATCGTTGCGCCGCCGCACCAGGATCATGATGTCGCCGGGCCGCACCGGACGGCCACGCGCGGGCAGCATCTCGCCGCTTTGAAGCCAATGCTTAATGCGCCCGGCGATCCGTTCGGCGAGACGGGTATCGGGCCGCACTGCCACCTCTTGAACCAGTGGCGGCTCCCAGGGGCCGGGCTCGGGCGCGTCCTCGTCCTTCAGGGTCGGCCATACCTCGACGAGGCCGGCCTGGCCCATGCGGTTGGACTCGTGGCGGATCGGCTCATCGCCCGCGGTGACGCCCGCCCGCGCCTCGTCTTGCGCGAAAATGGCGTCGACCGCCGACAGGATCGCAGGCGCCGAACGGAAAGAGCGCAGCAGGGCGACCGGCTGCCATGTTTGCCGGGCGGCTTCCACGCGCGCGCGGAAATGCTGGCGCATGTCTTCGAAGGCCGCCGGGTCCGCGCCCTGGAAACTGTAGATCGACTGCTTCTCGTCCCCGACCACGAAGACCGTGCGCGGCGCCTCGCGCGCGCCCTCGCCGGCAAAAAACTCCTCCGCCAGCGCGGCCGCGACATCCCATTGATCGGGGCTCGTATCCTGCGCTTCGTCGATCAGGATATGGTCGATGCCGCCGTCGAGTTTGTAGAGCACCCAGGGGGCGACACCGGGGCGCGAGAGAAGCCCGCGCGCATGCATGATGAGATCGTCGTAGTCGAGGTAATTGCGCAGGCGTTTTTGCTCTTCGTACGCGCGCAACAGTGCGTCGCCGAGCACGATCAGCGCCGCCGTCCGTTCCGCCAGTGCAACCGCCTTCAGCCGCTCCATGACCTGGAGGACGCGCTCGGCCTCGACGCCCAGAACGGTCTTCGCGTCGGCTTCGATCGTCTCGGTCGCCTTGACGGCAAGGCGCACTCGGATCCCGCCGCCACTCTTTA
>JADFIH010000032.1 GCA_022566715.1 Pseudomonadota bacterium
AAAGGTCGAAGAGAAGCTAAGTCATCTAAAGGACGATCTTTGGATAAAAACGACGCTATTTGTCATCAATCGAAAAGTTATTTTCGTCAATCCAGAGACCGGCGAGCCGGAGGAAATAATTTCCGGCCAGTATCTTCTTGGCATCCCGCTTCAGATGGTGATCGAAGACACAACTGCAGGTATCGTTCGGTTAAGCAGGCGCTCAAAGAACTCGCACGGCAAGGTATCGCGCAATCGTTCGATTGTCCGAAACGCCTGGGTCATTACCGGGACTCGTATTCCTGTTGGATCAGTAAAGCGGCTTCACGAGGACGGGTATTCCATACCCGAAATAATTGAAGAATACCCGGACCTGACGAGAGAGGATGTTGAAGCCGCGCTTCGTCACACTGGCATACAAGCGGCCTAACACGCATGAGATTCTTTGTTGATCAATGCGTGCCAGAATCAGTTGCCAGAACTCTCGAAAAACATAATTACGAAGTTGTACGTCTCCGCGAAAAGACTGCCCCAAACTCGCCCGACACGCTGGTCGCTGCTGTTTCCGAAGCCAACAACGCGATTTTGGTTACGATGGATGGCGACTATAAATCGTTCGTGCGCAGAGTCGGGATTGGCCAACGTCGATTTCGCAGCCTTAGCCTGCTTCGCTTCGAAAGGTGCAGAGAATCAAAGGCTGCGGGACGTGTCGACGTCGCCATGTCGCTGATTGAGCATGAATGGGCGGTGGGGCGTGGTCATCGCGATAGACGAATGTTCGTCGTTATTACGGCTGAAACAATCCGTACACATCGTTAGTTAGGGCTTTGGAGGCGTGGCTTAGGACCTCATGAGGCCGGAAGCGGGCGCTCAGCCAGACCCTCGACGAGCCGCCGGTGTAGGGCCGGTCCCGCGGCGATGACGTCGGGATGGCGCACGCTGGGGCGGTTGTAGCGAAGGTTCGAGCCGTCGGCCTGTGTGATGACCCCACCGGCCTCGGTGATGATCAGGTCGCCCGCCGCGATGTCCCAGTCGCTTTTCGGCGCGAGCGTGATCGTCGCGTCGTAACGGCCGGCCGCGACGAGCGCGAGGCGGAAGGCCATCGAACCCAGGAAAGTGAACTCGGCGTGCTCCACGGCGTCGGTCCAGTCGCGTTTCTGAAAGGTCCGGCGGCTCGACAAAAGCTTGGCGCCCGCGATCGCGTCTTGCGAGGTCACGGTGATGGGGGCGCCGTTGTGGCGCGCGCCGCCGCCACGCACGGCTTCGAAGAAATCGTCGGTGGCCGGGTTGAAGACGACGCCCAGGATGGGGGCCCCATCCGCCACCAGGGCCACGCAAACCGTGAACTCGGGCTTACCCTGGAGGAACGCGCGGGTGCCGTCGATGGGATCGACGATCCAGACGAGGGCGGCGGAGAGCCGGGCGGGATCGTCCTCGGATTCCTCCGACAGCCAGCCGTAGCCGGGCCGCGCGCCGCACAGGCGGTCCTTGAGGAGGGCGTCCACGGCCAGGTCCGCCTCACTGACGGGGTCGTCCGGTTTCTTTTCCCACTTCTTGATGTCGCGGCCGAAATAGCTCAGCGCCAGCGCGCCGGCCTCGCGGACAGCGGACCGCAGGAGCTCGTGATCGTCCAAGGGCGGCGATGCCGTGGCGTTCGGGGTCTGGATTTACGCCCCCGCCACCGTCATGCCCTCGATGCGAACGGTCGGCGAATCGGTGCCATGGCGGAATTCGAGATCGTTCGCGGGCGTCAAGTTGAGGTACATGGCCTTCAGGTTGCCGGCGATGGTGAGTTCGCTCACCGGGTAGGTGATTTCGCCGTTCTCGATCCAAAAGCCCGAGGCGCCGCGGCTGTAATCGCCGGTCACGGGGTTGACGCCCATGCCCATAAGCTCGATGACGTAGAACCCCGATTTGATGTCCGACATCAGTTCGGCGGGGCTTTGCTGTCCCGCCTCGAGGTAGAGATTGGTGCAGCCGGGCGAGGGTGGGGAGGACGTGCCGCGCGACGCGTGGCCCGTCGACGGCAGCCCGAGCTGATGACCCGACGCCTGGTCCAATAGCCAGGTTTTGAGCACGCCGTCCTCGATGATGTTGAGCCGCTTGTTGGCGACGCCTTCGCCGTCGAAGGGGCGGGACGCCAGGCCGCGCTTGCGGTGCGGATCGTCGACCACGTTGACGCCCTTGGCGAAAATGGTTTGGCCCAGGGACTCCTTCAAAAAACTCGTCTTGCGGGCCACGGCGGGGCCCGAGATAGCGCCCGAAAGGTGACGCAGAAGGCCGCCGGCCACGCGCATGTCGAACACCACCGGCACCTGGGCCGTCGGCACTTTACGCGGATTCAACCGTTTGACCGTGCGCTCCCCCGCCCGGAGACCGAGGCCCGCCGCGCCTTCGAGATCGCTCTCGTAGCGCGCGCCGGCATATTCGTAATCGCGCACCATGTCCGTGCCCTCGCCGGCGAGGACCGAAACGGCGACGCCGTGACGCGATCCCGTGTAGGCGCCGGTAAAGCCGCCGGTGGTCGCAAGCGCGACCGTGGACCGCGACCAGCTTGCCTGGGCGCCTTCCGAATTCGTGATGCCGGAGACGCCGCGCGCCGCGTCCTCGGCCTCGGCGGCGCGCTCATACAGGCCGTCGACGTCAGGCTCAACCGTGTCCAAAAGATCGAGCGGCTGCGCGCCATGGGCGAGCAGCGCGGGATCGGCCAACCCGCAGTGGGCGTCTTCGGGCGCGATGCGCGCCATGGCCACGGCGCGTTCGACCAGCTCACCGATTGCGGCGTCGCCGCGGTCCGTGGATGACACCATGGCCTGCCGCTTGCCGACGAAAACACGCAGGCCCGTGTCGCTCGCTTCCGAGCGCTCCAGGTCCTCGCGCGCGCCCAGGCGCCGACTGACCGAGAGCGAGGCGCCGTCGAAGGCGACCGCATCGGCGGCATCGGCGCCCGCCTTCCGGGCCCGTTCGATGAGCTGGCTGAGAAAGGAGAGGGCGTTTTGTTCCGCTGTGTCGGCCGAGGTCATTATTTAGGTTCCTGGGCGAGGTTCCGGTGGCGCCGGGCATTCGCCGCCACGCCAATCCTTCATATAGGAAGATGGACCTGCGCCGCCAGTGCCCTGCGCGCTCGGGTCTTCAACTGCCCGCGAGGGGCCGTTCCCGGCGAGGCCGCGCCCTATTTCCAGATCGGCTTTCCCGAGCCGGGCAGGCCGAGCTTGGGCCATTTTTCCGTCACCAGCTCGACGATGCCGTCGTCCATGCGGATCTTGGTGCCCCAGGTGCGGTGGGTTTCGGGCGGCATCTTGTTGGTGGCGTCGAGCCCGATCTTGGAGCCGAGCCCCGACTCCGGCGAGGCGAAGTCGAGATAGTCGATGGGCGTATTCTCGATGATGGTGATATCGCGCGCCGGATCCATGCGCGTGGCGACGGCCCACATCACGTCCTTCCAGTCGCGCGCGTCGATGTCGTCGTCCACCACGATGACGAACTTGGTGTACATGAACTGGCGCAGGTAGGACCAGACGCCCATCATCACCCGCTTGGCGTGGCCGGGGTACGCCTTCTTCATGCTGACGATGGCGATGCGGTACGAACAACCCTCCGGCGGCAGCCAGAAATCGACGATCTCGGGGAACTGCTGCACGATCAGCGGGATGAAGATTTCGTTCAACGCCTCGCCGAGGATGCTGGGTTCGTCCGGCGGGCGGCCGGTGAAGGTCGAGAGGTAGATGGGCTCGCGCCGCATGGTGATGGCGCTGACGCGGAAGACGGGAAAGCGCTCGACCGAATTGTAATAGCCCGTGTGATCGCCGTAGGGACCTTCGTCGCCCTCCTCACCGGCCATGACGTGGCCCTCAATGACGATCTCGGCCTGCGCCGGGACCTGTAGGGGAACGGTCTTGCACTCGACGAGCTCCACCTTCTTGCCGCGCAGCAGGCCGGCGAGCTGGTATTCCGACAGGCTCTCGGGCGCCGGCGTGACGGCGGCAAGGAGCGTTCCCGGATCGGCGCCGATGACCGCCGCCGCCGGCATGGGTTCGTCGTGGGTTTCGCGCCAGCGGGCGAAATGCTGCGCCCCGCCGCGGTGCCGCAACCAGCGCATCAGCGTGGTGTCCCGTCCCGTCACCTGCATGCGGTAGATGCCGAGGTTATGGGACCCGCTGTCCGGGTCCTTGGTCACCACCAGGGGCCAGGTGATCAAGGGCGCCGGCTCGTTCGGCCAGCAGGTCTGGATGGGAAGGCGCGCGAGGTCGATGTCGTCCCCCGTCCACACCACCTCTTGGCAGGGCGCCGCGCTCACGGTCTTGGGCTTCATCGCCATGACCGTTTTCAGGAGCGGCAGCATGCCCGCCGCCTCGCGCCAGCCGCCCGGCGGTTCGGGTTGGCGCAGAAAGGCCAGGGTCTCGCCGACTTCGCGCAGGCCCGAGGGCTCGCGGCCGATGGCCCGGGCGACGCGCCCGACCGTGCCGAACAGGTTGACCAGCACTGGCATCGTGTGCGGGCGGCCATCGAGCCCGATGGTCTTTTCAAACAATACGGCCGGGCCCCGTTCGGCCAGAAGGCGGGTCTGGATCTCGGTCATCTCAAGATAGGTGGAGACGGGCTCCGTGACCCGTACCAGATCGCCCGCCGATTCCAGGTGGGCGATGAAATCTCTCAGGGAGGAAAAGGCCATGGGCGTGACGGGACCGGGAGCAGCAGCTTGGAGCGGCGGAATCTAAGCTAGACTATAGCCCATGACGGACTCGCGCGAAGACACGCTCGCCCGCGCCAAGGGCTATCCCTACGATCTGCCCAAGGCCAGCTACCTGCTGTTCGAGGGCAAGGTCGTGACCGAGCGCGGTTATGAGGTCAACGACATGGCGAAGCGCACGCCGGTTCTGGCCTATGGCTCCAACGCGGCGCCCGAACAGCTCAAGCGCAAATTCGCCAAGACCCTGGCAAAGGAGTTGATCCCCGTCTTCAAGGTCATCCTGCCCGGCTTCGACGTGGTCTATTCGGCGCGGCTATCCCGCTACGGCGCCATTCCGGCGATGCTCGCGCCGTCCAAGGGCACGGTGCTGGAAACCTTCGTCACCTACCTGACCAAGCGCCAGCTTCGCATCATGCACAAGACGGAGTTGAGCAAGACCCCGTCGAAGAACGCCTACCAATTCGGCGAGCTACGCGGCCTGACCGCAATGATCGACCGGGTCGGCGTGGCCGAACGCCTTTACGTCTACCATTCGCTCGACGGCGCCCTTTCGCGCGACGGCGCCATGGTCGCCTACGAAGAAGTGACGGCGCAGAACCGGACGCTTCTCGCTGTACCGCACGCGGAGATGCTCGCGATGGTTCACCGGGACCTGGACGGCGCGGGCGGCTTGGACGACTTCATCTTGAACGTCACCGGCGATGACGAGGCGCGGCGCGCCCACAGCGCCACCCTGCGCGAGACGGCCATCCGCATCCGCCTGCCGCGTTACAAGAAAGTTCCGGTTTAACGAATCGGGCGCCTATGCCGTCACGCCGCCCGCGACGATGGACGCAAAGACGATCCAGCCCAGCCATTTGTTGGAGCGGAACTTGGCCAGGCAATCCTCGGCGCTTTCCGTATCGACCCGCCAGGCCTGCCACATAAGGTGGGCAAGGGCGAGGGCGAGCCCGGCGTAGAAGATGCTTCCGACGCCGGCGAGGGCGCCCGCGAGCCCGATCAGCGCGGCAGCCAGCGCATAGACGGTGTAGAGGAATGGCCGCGTCCGCTGCCCCAGCCAACGCGCGCTCGACTTCACCCCGGCCAGCGCATCGTCTTCCTTGTCCTGGTGGGCGTAGATCGTGTCGTAACCGAGTGTCCAGGCGATACCGCCGAGGTAGAGCACGACCGGCGCCGCCGACAGCCCGCCCGTCGCAGCGGCCCAGCCCAGCAGCGCGCCGTAGTTAAAGGCCAGTCCCAGCCAGACCTGGGGCCACCAGGTGATGCGCTTCATGAAGGGATAACCCGCGATCAGCACCAGCGAGGCGACGCCAAGCGCGATGGCGAATGTGTTGAAGGACAAGAGAACCGCGAGGCCGATCAGACCCAGCAAGGCGAGGAACGCGCCCGCGCCCACGACGCTGACCGCGCCCGACGGTAGGGGCCGGCCGCGCGTGCGCTCCACCTGGGCGTCGTACTTGCGGTCGACGATGTCGTTGTAAGTGCAGCCCGCGCCGCGCATGGCGATGGCGCCGATGCCGAACAGAAGAAGGAGCGCGGGGTTGGGCAAGCCGAACAGGGCCCAGCCGTCGGTCCGGCCCGCGCCGGCCGACGCGGCCAGGGCCAGCGACCACCAACCGGGCCAGAGCAACAGCCAGGTGCCGATGGGCCGGTCGATGCGCGCGAGCCGCAGATAGGGCTTGGCGAAGGGCGGCGCCGACCGGTCGACCCAGTTGCCCCGCACCGCATCCTTCACCTGTGCATCTTTGGACGAGTTTGGGGACGTGTCCGGGGGCGTATCGCGCGGCGCGGTCATGGTCTAGTTTTATCAGATGGTTGCCGGCTCCGCTCCTATCTATCCGCGGCGGCGATGACGCGCGCCGCGCCGCGCCTCTTCGTCGAGGGCCCATTGTCGAGCGGGCGAACGCTAACACTCGATAAGCCGCGCGCGCATTACCTGTTGACGGTCATGCGCCTGAAGACGGGCGACTCCGTGCGCCTCTTCAATGGACGCGACGGCGAGTGGTCGGCGCGCATCATTGACGCCGCGCGCGATACCTGCGGGCTCGCCGTTGAGGCGCGCACCCGCCCGCAAGACAAGGGCTGCGACCTCTGGCTGCTGCCCTCGCCCATCAAACGGGGCCCCTTCGAGTTCATGGTCGAAAAGGCGGTCGAGTTGGGAGTATCCGGCATCCGGCCCGTCATAAGCGAGCACGCCCAGCGTTCGAAGGTGAACACCGACCGCCTGCGCACCATCGCCATCGAGGCGGCGGAGCAATCGGAACGCTTGAGCGTGCCCGAGATTATCGAGCCGCGTCCGCTTGCCGACCAACTCGCCGATTGGCCCGGCGGGCGGCGGCTTCTGTTTTGCGATGAGTCGGGCGAGGCGCCGCCCCTCGCGGACGTCCTGACGGGCCGCACCGATACGGCCGGAAAGGTCGTGAGCGGCGTTGGCCAACTCTTCGGCGATGTTCTGGACGGCCTTCTGGGGCCCGGTGGTCCGGGGAGTGCTCCCGCGCCGCCGGATAGGAATCCCTGGGCCATTCTCATCGGTCCGGAGGGCGGTTTTTCGCCCGATGAACGCAAGCGGCTGCGCGCCCATGGTTCTGTCGTGGCCGCGTCCCTCGGCCCCCGCGTTCTGCGCGCCGACACCGCCGCCATCGCGGCGCTCAGCCTGTGGCAGGCCCTGCTCGGCGACTGGCGGGGCTAGTTGGGCTAGGACCAACGTCCTGAATGCGGCCGGGCGCAGCCCAACGAGAAAGCCCCACGGGTCTAATAAGCCCCAATCTTTTTATTGCCATTGAAACCGGGCGGGGTTTTGCCATACTGGCCCGAAGCACATCAACGATCTCAAGAGTGAAGTTTACACCATGACGAGACTTTCAGGCCGCTGGGGGCGCGCCTGTGCCGCCGCTTGGCGCAAGCTGCGGACGTGTGGCTGACATGTCGGCGCCGCTCAGCAAGGACTCAGCGATTCCCGTCGAGAGCAAGCGCGACCTCGTCGCGTACCTCGAGGCCGGGAACAAGCCCGCGAGCGCCTGGCGCATCGGGACCGAGCACGAGAAATTCGGCTACCGGCTCAGCGATCTGAGGCCGCTGGCCTACGACGGCATGCCGGGCATCCGCGCCATGCTGGAGGGGATGCAACGCTTCGGCTGGCGTCCGGTCGAGGAGGGCGGCAACGTCATCGCGCTCACCCTCGACGCGCAGGCGATCACCCTGGAGCCGGGCGGCCAGTTCGAGCTCTCCGGCGCACCGGTCGACAACGTCCACGAAACCTGTACCGAGGTGAACCGGCACCTTGCGCAGGTGAAGGAAGTCGGCGCCGAGATCGGGGCCGGGTTCCTTGGCCTCGGGTTCCAGCCCAAGTGGCGGCGCGAGGATATTTCCGTCATGCCCAAGGGCCGTTACGGCATCATGACGGCCTACATGCCGACCCGCGGATCGCTCGGCCTCGACATGATGTACCGCAGCGCCACCGTGCAGGTGAACCTCGATTTCTCCTCCGAGGCCGACATGGTGAAGAAGTTCCGCGTCGGCCTCGCGCTGCAACCGGTGGCGACGGCCCTGTTCGCCAATTCGCCCTTCACCGAGGGCAAGCCCAACGGCTTCCTCTCCTTCCGCAGCCACGTCTGGACCGATACCGATCCCGACCGCACGGGCATCCTGCCCTTCGTGTTCGAATCCGGCATGGGGTTCGAGCGCTACGTCGATTACGCGCTCGACGTGCCCATGTACTTCGTCTACCGGGACGGCACCTACATCGACGCCTCGGGCCAGTCCTTCCGGGATTTTCTCGACGGGCGCCTGCCGGCCTTGCCGGGCGAGAAGCCGACCAAGAAGGATTGGGAAGATCACATCACGACGCTCTTCCCCGAGGTGCGCATGAAGCAGTTCCTCGAGTTGCGCGGCGCCGACGGCGGGCCGTGGGGACGGCTTTGCGCCTTGCCGGCCCTGTGGGTGGGGCTTCTCTATTCGCCCGCTGCTCTGGATGCGGCCTGCGATCTCATCGCGGACTTTACCGCGGAAGAGCACGCCACCCTGCGGGCCGAGGTGCCGCGCCACGCCCTGCAGACTCCGTTCCGGGATGGCACCGTCGCGGACCTCGCGCGCAAAGTGGTCGGCCTTGCCGATGCCGGGCTCAAGGAGCGGGCGCGCATCGATGCCTCGGGCGTCGATGAACGCGGCTATCTCGACGACTTGCACGCGATCGTGGAGGCCGGCCGGTCCCCCGCCGCGGAACTGCTCGAGCGATTTCATGGCCCCTGGAAGGGCGACATCGACCGGGTGTTCGAGGAGTTCTCCTACTAAGGCCCGATCCGATCTAGGCCGGGATGGGAGCCGCCCCAAAAAACCTCCTCATGCTGAGGAGCGCCCAAGGGGCACGTCTCGAAGCATGTGGACCTCGCCCTCGTCCTTCGAGACGAGGCTCCCGCTGGCCGCCTCCCTCAGGATGAGGGCTTCTCCTTATGTTCGACTGGCTTTGGCCGCGATGGGGCCCTTTTTCGAAAGCGGATGCTCGAACGCCATGCTGTCCTCCGAGTCTGGGCTTGCCACGGTCTTGGTTGGGCCATGGCCGGTTGGGACGACGTTATGTAATCATATCCTTACGTAAGAGTCAACTTACATTTAGGCGATGTGTGTACCGCCCCCCCTAAGCCTGTGTTCCCCCCACCGTGAGGCCGTCAATCCGCATGGAGGGCTGGCCCACGCCCACGGGCACGCCCTGGCCGTCCTTGCCGCAGGTGCCGACGCCGGTGTCGAGCTCCATGTCGTCGCCGATGGCGGAAATCTTGGTGAGCACGTCGGGGCCGTTGCCGATCAGGGTCGCGCCCTTCACCGGCGCGCCGATCTTGCCGTCCTCGATCAGGTAGGCCTCGGTGCAGGTGAAGACGAACCGGCCCGACGTGATGTCGACCTGGCCGCCGCCGAAGTTCACGGCGTAGAGGCCCTTTTTCGCGCCCGCGATCACCTCCTCGCGCGTCTGGGTGCCGGACAGCATGAAGGTGTTGGTCATGCGCGGCATCGGCGCGTGGGCATAGCTCTGGCGCCGCCCGTTGCCGGTGGGCTCCATGCCCATGAGGCGCGCATTCAGGCGGTCGTGCATGTAGCCCCGGAGAATCCCATCCTCAATGAGCACCGTGTGCGAGGTCGGCGTGCCCTCGTCGTCGATGGTCAGGGAGCCGCGGCGGTCCGCCAGGGTGCCGTCGTCCACCACGGTGATGCCGGGCGCGGCGACGCGCTGGCCCAGGAGTCCGGCGAAGGCCGACGTCTTCTTGCGGTTGAAGTCGCCCTCCAGGCCATGTCCGATGGCCTCATGTAACAATACGCCGGGCCAGCCCGGGCCCAACACCACGGTCATCTCGCCGGCCGGCGCCGGGACCGAGTCGAGGTTCACGAGCGCCTGGCGCAGGGCCTCGTCCACCTGGGCCTGCCAGGCCTCGGGCGTAATGAACGCGGCATAGCCGGTGCGGCCGCCGACGCCGTGGCTGCCGGTCTCCATGCGGTCCCCCTCGCCGGCCACCACCGACACGTTGAGCCGCACCAGGGGGCGGATGTCGCTGACCCGCAGGCCATCGGCCCGCATCAGGTGCACCACCTGCCAGGAGCCGAGCAGGGAGGCCGTCACCTGGCGCACGCGCGGGTCTTTTTGGCGAGCGTAGGAGTCTATGTCTTGAAGGAGCTTGACCTTGGCCTCGAAATCGAGTGCGCCGAGCGGGTTGTCCTCGACGTAGAGGTGGCGGTTGGTGCCCGAGGGGCCCAAGGCCAAGGTGCCCCCATGACCCGCCCTGACCGCCTTGACCGTACCGGCGGCGCGGCGAATGGCGGCCTCCGAGAGTTCCGAGGCGTGGGCATAGGCCGTCGATTCACCCGCCACGGCGCGCAGGCCGAAACCCTGCTGGGTATCGAAGCTCGCCGTTTTCAGCCGGCCGTCGTCGAAGGCGAGGCTCTCCGACTGGCTGTATTCCAGGAACAGCTCGCCGTCGTCGGCGCCGGCCAGCGCGTCCTCCACGATCGACTGCACGCGGGTCTCGTCCAGGCCGGTGCGGTTGAACAGAAGTTCCTGCGGGGAGGGCGTATCGGTCATCAAACGACTCCGTTCGGCGGGGCGCGGCATCGTATAGGCGTGGGCCATCATAGCGCGGCGCGGCGCGGCGGCAATGTCAGGCGGGCGTGCAAGTCAATATGGGGTCGCGCGGGCGGCCTTGCACCGTGTGGCGCGAGTTGTGATCATTCGTGCGGCACTTTGACGCGAGCGCGTGAAATAGGACCGAAGCGCCGCGGGCGGCCCGAAAGCCCTTCTAAATAAAGGGAAAATTTCGCGGCCCCCCGGCCCGGTCCGCGGGTCGTCCCGCCCCGCCGCAATCCGTGGACGCGCGGCGGCCATTTTCCCTGTTCTTCAAGCATGGAGTGTAGTAGCGTCCCGCCCCAAATCGCGCGGGAATCCGCGGCGGGGGGTGTTTGTTTTGCCGCCGGCAGGCCATCAAAAAGGCGTGCCGGTGGACAGAACGGTTTGGCGTGCACCGTTGCAGGGATTGGGAGACCGACAAGCCATGCGCGTTGTGAAAGCCCCCGGCGTGCTTGTGCCCGGCGTCGCGGCATGGATGGCCGGCGCCGCGGCCGCTTTCGCCCCGGGGGCTGCTTTCGCCCAAGAGTCGGATGGCGCCCAGGCGATTGGGTATTCGACGGATTGGCAGATCTATTTCATCGATGCGGCAAGTCCCATCATGGAGCGGATCATCGATTTTCACACTTTCGTCCTGATCATCACCATTCTGATCGCGGTGTTCGTGACGCTCCTGCTGGGCTACGTCATGGTGCGTTTCAGGGCGGGCGCCAATCCGGTGCCCAGCAAGACCACGCACAATCCCTTGCTCGAAGTGCTGTGGACCATCGTCCCGGTCCTGATCCTCGCGGTGATCGCGGTGCCGTCCTTCCGGCTCCTGTTCTTCCAGGATGCGGTGCCGGAACCCGAAATGACCCTGCGTGTGACCGGCAGCCAGTGGTTCTGGACCTACGAGTATCCCGACAACGGCGACTTCACCTTCGACGCGGTCATGCTGCAGGACGACGAGCTCGCAGACGGCATGCTTCGCCTGTTGGAGACCGACAACCGCGTCGTGCTGCCCGTGGACACCAACATCCGCATCGAGATCACCGCCGATGACGTAATCCATTCCTGGGCGCTTCCGGCCTTCGGCATCAAGACCGACGCGGTGCCCGGCCGCATCAACGCCACCTGGACCCGCATCGAAAGGGAAGGCGTCTACTACGGTCAGTGTTCGGAGCTGTGCGGCATCAATCACGGCTTCATGCCCATCGTGGTCGAGGCCGTATCGAAGGAGCGGTTCGAGGCCTGGGTCGTGGAAGCGCAAGCCAAGTTCGCGCGCAACCCATTGCCGGCGGCGCGCAAGATCGCCGCGCGCGGCGGACGTTTGCCTGTAGACGTGATGGCGCGCGAAGACGCCCAACACAGCGGCCTGCCGCGCGAAGACGCCCAACACAGCGGCCTGCCGCGCGAAGACGCCCAACACAGCGGCCTGCCGCGCGAAGACGCCATGGCACGAATTCATACCGAGTAGCGAAAGGTAGGGGGCATGGCGCACGACGCAACGGCACACGAGACCGCGGATCACGGCGCGCCGCCGCGCGGCATAGGGCGCTGGCTGTTCTCGACGAATCACAAAGACATCGGCACCATGTACATCGTCTTCGCGATCGTCGGCGGGACCGTGGGCACCGCATTGTCGTTCCTGGTTCGGATGGAGCTGGCGGAACCCGGGATGCAGTTCTTCGGCGCCAATTTCCAGTTCTACAACGTCGTTATCACGGCGCACGGCCTGATCATGGTTTTCTTCATGGTCATGCCGGCCTTCATCGGTGGTTTCGGCAACTGGTTCGTGCCCTTGATGATCGGCGCGCCCGACATGGCGTTCCCCCGCCTCAACAACATCAGTTTCTGGCTGTTGCCGCCGGCGATCGGTTTGTTGATTGCGTCGGTGTTCGTCGACGGTGGGATCACGGGCGGCGGCGGCGCCGGCACCGGCTGGACCGTCTATGCGCCCCTGTCGACGAGCGGCCAACCCGGCATGGCGGTGGACCTCGCCATCTTCGCGCTGCACCTGGCCGGGGCCTCATCGATCCTGGGCGCCATCAACTTCATCGCCACGATCTTCAATATGCGCGCGCCGGGGATGACGTTGCACAAGATGCCGTTGTTCGTGTGGTCGATCCTGGTGACGGCGTTCCTGTTGCTGCTCGCCATGCCGGTCTTGGCGGGCGTCATCACCATGCTGTTGATGGACCGCAACTTCGGCACGGCGTTCTTCGATGCCTCCGCCGGCGGGGACCCGCTACTCTATCAACAGTTGTTCTGGTTCTTCGGCCACCCCGAGGTCTACATTCTGATCTTGCCGGCGTTCGGGGTGGTCAGTCAGGTCATATCGACGTTCTCGAAGAAGCCGGTCTTTGGCTACCTGGGCATGGTCTATGCCATGGTGGCGATCGGCGTGATCGGCATGATCGTGTGGGCGCATCACCTGTACACGGCCGGCCTCTCGGTTGACACCCGCGCTTACTTCGTGGCCGCGACCATGGTGATTGCGGTGCCGACCGGCATCAAAATCTTCAGTTGGATCGCCACCATGTGGGGCGGATCGATCGAATTCAAAGTACCGATGCTGTTCGCGATCGGCTTCATCTTCCTGTTTACCGTTGGCGGCGTGACGGGGATCGTGCTGTCGAACGCAAGCCTCGATGTCGCGTTGCACGACACCTATTACGTGGTCGGGCACTTCCACTACACCATGTCGCTCGGCTCCCTGTTCGGAATATTCGCGGGCTTTTACTACTGGGCCGGCAAGATGTGGGGCCGCCAATACAGCGAAACCCTGGCTAAGATACACTTCTGGCTCATGTTCATCGGCGTGAACGTGACGTTCTTCCCGATGCACTTCCTGGGTCTCGCGGGCATGCCGCGCCGCATTCCCGATTACCCGGATGTTTTCGAGGGCTGGAACCGTATCGCGTCCGCCGGTTCGGCGATCTCGGCGATTGGTCTTCTCGTATTTCTCTGGCTGGTGGCCGACATGCTCCTGCGCGGCAAAAAGGCCGCCGCCAATCCCTGGGGCGAAGGCGCCACCACGCTCGAGTGGTCGCTGTCCTCGCCACCACCCTGGCATACCTACCAAGACCTGCCGAATATGGAAGACCTGCCGCAGGCGCAGGAGGAACATCCCTAGGGCCATGCCGGACGGCACCCTCAGCGAAGAACACCGGCGCGCCCGCAGGAAGAACCTCACCACGTTGGGGGGCCTCCTCGCGCTGGTCGTCCTGGTGTTTGCCGTGACGGTCTTTGGGTTAGACACAGGGTAATCGCCGCTGAATCGCCGCCCCCCGCGGACCGGCGCGTTGCAGGAGATTAGTTGTCATGGCGCACGCGAAGACACACGACTATCACTTGGTGGAGCCGAGCCCGTGGCCGATTGCCGGCGCGGCCGGGGCGGTGACGACGGCGGTGGGCCTGCTTCTATGGTTCCACGACATCACCTTTTGGGTGTTTGTCGTGGGCGCGGCCATCCTGGGCTACGTCATGATGTCGTGGTGGTACGACATCGTGAAGGAGGCGACTTTCGAGGGCGCTCACACGCCCGTCGTCCAGGTGGGCCTTCGTTTCGGCATGGTGTTGTTCATCGCTTCGGAGGTGATGTTCTTCGCCGCCTGGTTCTGGGCCTTTTACAACGCGAGCCTGTTTCCGACGGATGCCATCGGCGGGGTCTGGCCGCCGCCGGGAATCGAGGTTTTCGATCCCTTCAAACTTCCTCTGGTCAACACGATCATCCTGCTCACCTCGTCGACGACCGTAACCTGGGCCCACCATGCGCTGCGCCACGGCGACTATCGCGGCCTGAAGATCGGCCTCTGGATCACCGTTCTGCTCGGCCTCGCCTTCACCGCGATTCAGATCACCGAGTATGCCGAAGCCGCCTTCTCGTTCGGCGGCAACATCTATGGCGCGACCTTCTTCATGGCCACGGGCTTCCACGGCGCGCACGTCATCATCGGCACCATCTTTCTGTCGGTCTGCCTGCTGCGGGCCCATCGCGGCCACTTCACGCCGGATCATCATTTCGGCCTGGAGGCCGCGGCCTGGTATTGGCACTTCGTCGACGTGGTCTGGCTGTTCCTGTTCTTCTCCATCTATTGGTGGGGCGGAAGTTAGAGCCTCGGCAAGGTGAGAGCGTCTGACGTGACGGCCGCCGCGCCCCCGGCCCGCCGATTCCGCCCCGCCCTTTGGCCGGCGCTGTTCGCGTCGCTGACGTTTATCCTGCTCATCGGGCTGGGCGGTTGGCAGGTGCAGCGCCTGTTCTGGAAACAGGGCATCATCGACGAACGTCAAGCGGGCTCCAGCGCCGCGGCCCTGGAGTTGCCGGAGCGCGCGCCCGAGATCAAGGGTCTGATGTGGCGCCGCGTGACGGTCACGGGCCGCTTCCTGCACGATCAGGAGCTTTACCTTGCCGCACGGTCCCTGCGCGGCAAGGTGGGTGTCCAGGTGCTCACGCCCTTCGTGCGCGACACCGGCCAGACCGTCCTGGTCAACCGTGGCTGGGTGCCCGCGGTCCTGAAGGACTCCTCACGCCGCGGCGCCGGCCAGATCGCGGGAACGCTCACCCTGGAGGGAATCGTAACCCCCGGGGCCCGAAAGGGCTGGTTCACCCCCGACAACGACCCGGCGCGCGGCCTTTGGCTCTGGGCCGACCTTGCGGCCATGGCGCAAACCATCGGCCGCCCGTTGCAGCCCCTGGTGCTCGACGCCGACGATACGCCCAACCCGGGCGGATTTCCCATCGGCGGCCAAACGCGCATCGACATTCCCAATGATCACCTGCAGTACGCCTTCATCTGGTTCGCCCTTGCCGCGGCCTTGCTGGTGATCTTCGTTCTATACTCCCGAGACCCCGATCCCGCCGAGGACGAGACCTAGGGGCGGGCGCACCAGTATCTTTTGTCATGACCGCTTACCAAGATCTGGAAAAACGTTTCAAGCGCCTCTCCGACATCCGGGGGGCCGAGGGCGTGCTGCATTGGGACTCGGCGACCATGATGCCGCCCGGCGGGGCCGAAGCGCGCGGCGAGCAGCTCGCGACCCTGAGCGTGATCGCGCATCAGGCCATCACCGACCCGGCGCTGGAAGCGTTGCTCGACGAGGCCGAAGGCCGGGCCGGTAATCTCGACGGCTGGCAGTCCGCCAACCTGCGGGAGATGCGCCGCGCATGGCGCCATGCGAACGCCGTCGGTGCGGATTTGGTGGAGGCGCTGACCCGCGAGGGAACGGCCTGCGAGATGGCCTGGCGCGGCGCGCGCGCGGACGACGACTTCGCCGCGCTGGCGCCGAAGCTCGCCTCGTTGCTCGGCCTGGTGCGCGAGAAAGCGGCGGCCAAGGCGGCGGTCTTCGGTTGCAGCGCCTATGACGCGTTGTTGGACGCCTATGATCCGGAGACCTCGAGCGCCGACATCGACACGATCTTCGACGACGTCCGCGCCTTCCTGCCCGGCCTGATCGCCGAGGTCATCGAACGTCAAGCTCAGGCGCCACCACCCCTGCCGCTCGACGGCGCCATTACCGAGGAGGCGCAGCGCGCGCTTGGCGAAACCATGATGGTCCAAGTGGGGTTCGACACCAACTTCGGCCGCCTCGACGTAAGCCACCATCCCTTCACGGTGGGCGTGCCCGACGACATCCGCATCACCACCCGTTACAAGGACGGCGACTTTACCGAATCTCTCATGGCGGTCCTGCACGAAACCGGCCACGCCTTGTACGAGCGCGGCCTGCCCAAGGACTGGCGCGGCCAGCCCGTGGGCGAAGCGCGCGGCATGACCCTGCACGAAAGCCAATCCCTTCTCATGGAAATGCAGGCAAGCCGCTCGGACGCGTTTCTGACGTTCGCCGCGCCCGTCATTCGCAAGGCTTTCGGCGGTACGGGGCCGGCCTGGAGCGAGGACAACCTGCGGCGCATCTACCGCAAGGTGGAGCCCGGCCTGATCCGTGTCGAGGCCGACGAGGTGACCTACCCGGCCCACATTCTCCTGCGCTACGACCTGGAGCGCGCGATGCTGGCGGACGATCTTCAGGTCGCCGACCTGCCGGGCGCCTGGGCCGAGGGCGTCAAGAAATGGCTCGGTCTCGACGTGCCGGACGACCGCGACGGCTGCATGCAGGACATTCACTGGTACGGCGGCGACTTCGGCTATTTCCCCACCTACACTCTGGGCGCCCTGGCCGCGGCCCAGTTGTTCGCCGCCGCGACCGGGGATGGTCCCGCCATCCTGTCCGCCATCGGCAAGGGCGACTTCGCGCCGCTACTGGCCTGGCTCAGGGCCAGCGTGCACGGTTGGGGCTCGAAGCTCTCCACCCAGGAAATCTTGATCCGCGCCACGGGCGAGCCGCTTGGCACCGCCGCGTTTACGCGCCACATCCGGGCCAGATATTTGAGCTAGGGCGCGAGGCGGCCCGCCGGTTATCCGGCGCGCTCATCACGAAAGCCTGAATGGAATTCGCTTCGAAACACATTATTTTTTTGAAACACTCGGGGCCGCCGGTCGCGAGCCTCAATCCACCTATTCAGAGATGGAGCAGCCGTGTCCGACACCGTCACCCTGATTGTCACCGCCACCCCGAACCCAAACGAACCGGAGGCCATGAAGGCTTATCTGGAGGGCGTTTTTCCAATTCTTCAGCAGGCCGGGGGTGAGCTCGTCCGCCGGGTTAGCGCCGTCAAACCGGTTATCGGCGAACAGACCTTCTTCGCCGCGATGGTGATGGATTTTCCGTCGGTCGAGGCGATCGACACGGCGTTTGCGAGCGACGCGTACAAGGCCCTGATCCCCGACCGCGACAAGGGTTTCACGAAGCTGGATGCCGTGGTGACACAGACCATGCAAACGTGAGGTCGTCCGCCTTGCTGGGTGGGATGAACTAGGCGGCGTTTCCGTCGAGACCCGTGCGGCCGTAAAGCCACTCCAAGCTTCGGTAATGGTCTTCCCGCGATTTGGCGCGAAGCACTGCATTGCGCACCAGGCGTTGCGCCCCGTCCGCGTGGTAAATGTAATCCCCCATCAGGCGGGAGGACATCTGCACCCGCGCCGTGCGCACCACCCGCTCGGCCCGGTAGGCTTCGAAGGCCGCCTCGAAGCCGCCGCCGTGCTTATCCAGATTATGCGAAAGGCAGACCGCGTCCTCCAACGCCATACAGGCGCCCTGCGCCATGTATTGCAGCATGGGATGCGCCGCGTCGCCGAGCAGGACGACGCGCCCCTCGACCCAGGTTTCGTTCGGATCGCGGTCGCACAACACCCAGAGCTTCCAGTCGTCCGCGCTTTCGATGATCTGGCGCGGCCGCTCGGCGATGTGCCCGAAGCCCTGGCGCACCTCGTCCTTCGAGACCGGTACGCCGGCCACCGCCTCGGGCGCGTCGTTGTGATAGGTAACGACAAGGTTGAAGACCTTCCAGCCCGACAACGGGTAGTGGACGATGTGACACTTCGGCCCGGCCCAAAGGGTGGCGGCGTTCCAACGCAAATCCTCCGGCATCCGTTCGGTCGGGATCACGGCGCGGTAGGTCGTATGACCGGACACCCGCGGCTCGCCGTCGCCCACGAGTTGCGCGCGTACCGCCGAGCGCAGGCCGTCGGCGCCGACCAACGCCGCGCCCGAGATCCGCTCGCCGGAGGCAAGCGTGGCCGTGACCGTCGCCCCGTCTTGTTGGTATCCCGTGACCCGCGCGTTGGCGCGCAACTCGATCAGGCCGTGGGCGCGGCAGGCCTCCAATAGGACGCCGTGCAGATCGTTCCGGTGGACCACCGCATAGGGGTTGCCGAAGTGTTCGCGAAACGGCTCGTCGACGGGGATCTCGGTGATGGTGTCGGCGCTGAGCGCGTCCATCAAGACCAGCTTGTCGATGTACACCGCCTGGGCCCGCGCGGCGTCGCCGACCCCGAGGTAGTCGAAGGCGTGGAAGGCGTTGGGGCCGATTTGAAGCCCGGCGCCGATCTCGCCGAATTGCGGCGCCTGTTCCAGAACGCTCACGCCATAGCCCTTCCGTGCGAGGCCGAGCGCCGCCGCCAAACCGCCGATGCCGCCGCCCGCGATGAGGATCGGCTTCATGGCGATATCCCGGCGCCCGGCGCAACGAAGTCCCTAATCGCTTCGAAGAGGGTGTGCCAGGCCGGCTCTTGCGGAAGAATCACGTGGTTCGGGCTTTCCAGCAAGACGAACTCCGCGCCCGGGATGTCCGCCGCGAGTTTCCGGCCCTGATCCAGTGGCTGCACGCCATCGCTCCGCGCATGTATGACGAGGGTCGGGACGGTGACCTGTTCGAGAAGACCGGTCACGTCGAACCTGTCGACGGCGGTCCGCAGCTTGACCGCGTTTCCGGGCGATGTCGTCCGGTTCTGTAGCTCGACCACGGACTGCGTCTGCTCCCCGTTCCCGCCGGGGATATAGTTGGCGGTGAACGCCTTGATGAACGGGCTGCCTTCCTTGCCCCATCCGTAGCGCATGAGGGTGAGCAACGCCTCGCCCTGTTCCCGCTCGGCGGCGCCCCGGAGCAGGCGGCCAAGACAATATCCGCCATGAAGGACGAGGCGGCTGACCCGGTGGGGATGGCGTACCGCATAAGCGATGGCGATCGGCGCCCCTTGCGAGGTGCCGTAGAGGACGAAGTCGTCCAGCCCCGCCGCGTCCACCACCGCTTCCAGGTCGCCGGTAAAGCGCTCCAGGGAATAATCGTCGACCGACCAGTCGGATAATCCGTTGCCGCGTTGGTCGTATCTCGTCACGGCAAAGGTCCGCCCCAACTCATCGAGGAAGGGGCGCCACACGGGGCTGTGCCAATCGTGTTCGAGATGGGTCAGCCAATGCCCGGCCCGCACCAGGGGCGGACCGGCCCCGGTTGTCGCGTAGGCGATCCGCGTGCCGTCCTTCGATTTGCAGAATCGGACTTTTTGGCCCCGCGGAATGGACGGGCCGTCGGCGCCGCGGGGGGTGGTCCCGTCCACCGGCGCCTGGTCTTGCAGCTCTTGGTCAAGCAACTCTCGGGCCTCGGCGATGAAGCGGAAGCCCCGGCGCGGGAACGTCTTGATGACGGCCTGCGCCTTCCCGTCGTCGCCGAGCGCCGCGCGGGCCGCGCTGATCCGGCTGCTCATCGTGGCTTCGGACACGATCCTGCCCTTCCACACCGTTTCAATGAGCTCGTCCTTGGTTTTGGGGTCCGTTATCGACACCTCATCGAACCACATCAGCCCCGTTTCACGGCCGTCCTCGGTCCAGGGCGCGCCGCGCATTATAAATCTTATCGATTTTGCATTCTTCGGAAAGCTCGTGATGACTTTGTCAAACTCCTGCCACGTGCCGTCACCTAAGATCTTCATATCGTTATTGCCGCCGTAAATCCACTTGTCGTCGGCGTCGTAGTGATTAAACGTGACAGCAAACCGATGCGATGACACAGCCGTGCGATACCAGAACTTCAGTCGCAACCCCGCCTTCGGAATCGTAATCAATGGCTTGTAGGTGGCGGCGACGCTCTGCTCCTTGTCGTCATCGTAAATCAGCATGGCGCCATTCCCGCTGTGCGTCATATTATCCACAATCCGAAGCCCCTCCCAGTTGGCCCACCTCGAAGGCGGCGGCTTGACCGCAGGCCACGTCGTGCGGATCGAATCCAGTGGGGCGAGATTATAAGGCGATATATGATGCGCCGAAAAATTCGCCCAGTACTTATCCAGCACCTCGCGCTTCTGCGCCTCGGTCTTCAGATTCTGATACCGCCAGACATTCCCTGTCGAAAACCCGAACGCCGTCGTACAGGTCATCCGCTCAGGCAGATCAAAATCATAAACCTCAACCTCAAGCGGCACCTGCGCACGGTAACCATTGGCTGAAAGTGCAATCGTCCCCTTATAGATCCCCGCAGGAGTATTGGGCGGCACCGTCACCCTCACCCACAAAGCCTGATTGCGATTGGCCGCGAACTCAATCGCCCCGTCAAACGGCGGCAAAGGATCGGGCCAGTCTCCCACGGGAGCACTCTTGTCGGTAGCTATCGTCGTAGTAACATACCGCACACGCAGTATCTCAATATTCTCGGCGTCAATCAGCAACCCAGGG
>JADFIH010000033.1 GCA_022566715.1 Pseudomonadota bacterium
TGACGGATTTCGAGTGGTCGGTGATCCAACCTTTGCTGCCGAACAAGCCCCGTGGTGTTCCTCGGGTCGATGATCGGCGTGTCTTGAACGGGATATTCTGGCGTTTGCGGACGGGCGCGCCCTGGGCTGATCTTCCGCCCCGGTATGGACCGCGAACGACCTGCGTGAACCGCTTCAACCGGTGGCGCAAGGCGGGCGTGTGGGACCGGCTTTTGGCTGCTGTATCAGAGGCTTACGACGGCGACATCCAGATGATCGATTCGTCGTCGATCCGGGTCCATCAGCACGCCGCGAACGGAAAAAAAAAGCCATCCGATCCCGTTGCATGGGTCGCTCGCGCGGCGGGTTGACGACCAAGATCCACGCCCTCGTCGATGCCCGCGGCTTGCCGATCATGCTCAAGCTGACCGAGGGGCAGGCCCATGACGGCCGCAGCGCCGAGGACATGCTCGGCACCGTGCGGGCCGGCACCATTCTCTTGGCCGACCGGGCCTACGATTCCAACGCCCTCCGCGAGCGCCTCGCCGACCTCGGCGCCTGGGGAAACATCCGCGCCATGCCGCAACGGCTCGATCCACCACCCTTCAGCAAACGCCTCTACCGGGAGCGCAATCTGGTCGAGAGGTTCTTCAATAAACTCAAACAGTTCCGTGCCGTCGCCACCCGTTACGACAAGCGGGACGACAACTATCTCGCCTCCGTGAAGCTCGCGTCTTTGCGAATATGGCTCAGATTTAATGAGTCCGTGGCCTAGAGCGATTCCAGATGAACTGGAAACGCTCTAGGTTTGCGGCCCCGCGCGGCGCTGTAAAACCACGCAGTGGACCAACGACTTGCCCATTGGAGTCTCGAACTCGCGCATCGTGTCTCCCTGAGGCAGAAGATCGAATCGGAACGTCAGGGTCGCGGCGAAGGCGCCGAGCGCCTCGAGCATTTCCTGGACGAGAAACCATTGCGCGATTCCATCATCGTAGTGGTACAGCTCGAAGGCCAGGAAGCACACACCGCCGGGCGTTAGAATGCGCTCGATCTCGTCGCGATGACGCGCCACTTGCTCGCGCGCCAGCACCGAACGCAATGAACCCGCCGCGGATTTCAGGGCCCGCTCCTCGCGAGGCGTCGGCGTGCCGAGACGCGCCGCCGCCTGTTGCGAATAATAGTCATAGGGCTCGTGCACGAATTGCGACACGACCATCGACGACGTGACCAAGTCGACGCTGGAATCGGCGATGCCGAGGGCCGTGCGGTGGCGCTTGATTTTGTTGGAGAGCGTGTTCCCGCGGCGCAACGCCTGACGCCAGGTGCGAACGGTGTCGAGTTCGGCGTTCGCCGCCCGGCCGAACGCCGTCGCAAAGCCCGCCGTCACGTCACCGACCTCGACGATCGGCTGCTCGCCCCTTTCAAAGGCCTCGCAAGCCTCGATCCCGCCCTCCACGGGACGGAAGTTCCGGCACACGCCGCCCGGCGCGTCACGCGAACCGGCATACGCACGGCAATATTTTTTCGCCCGCTCGCCGCTCAGCGCGCAATAAATGCAGCGCGACCGCCCCTTATCGTCCCGCTCGACGGACGACATGACGAGTCCCTGGTCCACGATCCCGGGAACCCAATCCACAAGATGGATCGTTTCCGATTTCTCGACGAAGTGGCCGTAGGGAATATCGTTCAAATGGCCCGCGCCAAGACAGGCAACGGTCTTGGGCGCGGTCAGTCTCGCCACGTGTTCGATGGTCTCTCGTAGTTTGGCAAAGCCAGCGGCATGGGCCGTCCGGCATGCGCGAAAGGCCGATGTAGCGTCTGGGACCGCAATGTAGTCGTCCCATTCTGTTGCCATGGTTTATCCCCCACCCAATGGCAAACCGGGTCTCGGTACGGCACAATGTCCGCTCAACTCCGGAGGGTCAAATCAATTGTCGGCCACGCGGCAGGAACTTGCCCGGCGCCAACCCCGCCACGGCGATGCCGGACGGCGGCGCGAGGTAGGACGAGCCCAGCCCGCCCACGCCAGTCCCTTGCCCCCGTGCCGCCCCGAAACCCCGTTTTACTTCATACCCGGATCACTGAGAATCGTCGAACCGGCGAAATCGGAACTGCTGCAACAGGCGCTCGCCGATCCGGCAATCCGGAACCTCGAAGCGGGGCGCGCGGGGCGTTTGGTGTACGACCGGAAGGTATGGCGCCGCGACGCCAGGCAAACGGTGTCTTCCGGCGCCCCGCGCCCGCGCCGTCCCGCGCGCCCGGTCCCGCGGCATACGTCCGGCGATCTCGAGAATGAGTTTGCGGCGGATGGCGCTGCCGAAATCCTGGAAACTGTCCGCCACCACGATGAACGCGCCCGGGCCGCCAATCACGCAGTTCTCGAAATAGAGGTCGAGGTTGGGGATTTGCGGCAGCCCGTAGGGTTGCAGGCGGTCGTTGATGATGGGCAAGCCGTTGATGGTGATTTGCCGCCGCGCGGCCCGGTCGCGCGCGGACGTGACGAGCGGGCCGATGTTGTTGGGACCATCCCCCGAGATGTCGATCACCCGGCGCGCCGCTTGGAGCTCGCTTTGGCCGAACAGAGACATGGCGAAGCCGATGGCGCCGCTGATCGAGGTGAAGCGCCCGCGCACGATGGAACGCTCGCGCAGCGCCTGGGTGAACGCCATGGCATCCTCCTCGGAGCCGATGACCGTCCACGGTATCGTGGCGACCGTGTGCCCGAACCCGGCCCACTCGAAATAGGTCACGGCGATGCGCCCCGCGGGGCCCGAACGGATGGCGTTCAGGACGATGGGGTCGGCGAAGGCGGCGACGTAGCCTTCGCGCTGCAGCCTGGCCTCGAAGCCATCGACGCTGCCCGACACATCTATTGCCAGGACGAGCGCGAGGTCGACGTGTTCGGCGGCCATGGCGCGCACGGCGCCCAGCGCCAGCGGTATCAACAGGATGATGGTGAGAACGCGCCGCATGTGTTTGCCCCCCGGCGTTAGGACCGCCCGCGAGTGTAACCGAAATCGCGGCGCCGTTCAGAATTCCCGTTTCAATTGAAGGCGTCGGTGAAGGTGCCGGCGAAGGTGTCAGGCGGAGGTGTCGGGAACTCCCGGATGGTTGTAGTAGTGCCAGAGAAACCGTGCGGCGGCGCTGCGGTGAGGCCGCCAGCCTTCGGCGTCGTCGCGGGCCTCGGCGATGCTCGGCCGCGCCGCATGGCCGCGCAATCGCTGCAACGCGCCACGAATGGCGAGATCGCCCGCGGGCCAGACGTCCGGCCGCCGCAGCGCGAACAATAGGTAAATCTCCGCCGTCCACCGGCCGATGCCCGTGATCGCGACCAAGGCCGAGATCGCCGACTCGTCGTCCGTACCTTCGAGGCCGGCAAGATCGAGTGCGCCGTCGGCGATGGCGTTGGCGAGGGCGCGGCCATAGCGCACCTTTTGACCGCTCAGGCCGATGGCACGCACGTCGGCATCGCCCAGGGCAAGGAACGTCTCCGGCGTCAGGGGGCTCGCCGCCGCCTCGAGACGGGCGGTGATGTTGCGGGCCGCGGCGACCGAGATTTGCTGGGCAACCAGAATGCGCAGCAGTCCCGCGAAGCTCGGATCGTGCGACCGTTTCGGCGGCAATCCCACTTGCTCATAGGCGCGGGCAATGTCGGCGTCCGTCTCGGCAAGCCATGCGAGCGGTTTGCGCAGCGAAAGGTCGCGTGGTGGCACGGCGTTCATCCGACGTTTATACACCTGGGGATGCGGGAGAAACGTCCGCCGCTTGTAACCTTTTCGTCCCAATGCTAATCCAAGCCCATCTAAAAATGCCGGGGGGCCAATAAGGCCGAGGGGAGGCGGCGAATGGCGGGAAAACCGATCCTTATCGACTGCGATCCCGGCCAGGACGACGCCGTGATGCTGCTCCTGGCCATGGCCTCGCCGGAAGAACTCGACATCCTCGGCATCACCACAGTGGCGGGCAACGTGCCGCTTGCGCTCACGCAGCGCAACGCGCGCCTGATGTGCGAACTCGGGGGCCAGCCCGGCCTCAAGGTGTTCGCCGGCTGCGCCCGGCCCTTGGTGCGCGGCCTCATCACCGCGGAGGAGGTGCACGGGCGCACGGGTATCGACGGTTTCGAAATCTATGAACCCACGATGCCGCTACAACCGCAACACGGTGTGGACTTCATCATCGAAACCCTCCTGGCCGCCGACGATGACGCGATCACCGTCGTTCCCACCGGGCCGCTCACCAACGTGGCGATGGCGATGGTCAAGGAACCCAAAGTCCTGCCCAAGATCCGCGAGATCGTGCTGATGGGCGGGGCCATGCGCGAGGGCGGCAACACGTCCCCGTCCGCCGAGTTCAACATCCTGGTCGATCCCCACGCGGCGCACGTCGTGTTCCGCTGTGGCCGCCCGATCACCGTGCTGGGCCTCGACTTGACGCACCAGGCCCTGACGACGCCGCAGCGCTCGCGCGACATCGGCGGCATCGGCAACAAGGCGGGCACCGTGGTCCAGCGCATGCTCGAATTTTACAACCGGCACGACATCGAAAAGTACGGGTCCGAGGGCGGACCGCTGCACGACCCCTGCACCATCGCCTACCTGCTGCGGCCCGACCTGTTCAGAGGGAAGCACGTGAATGTCGAAGTGGAAATCCAAGCCGAATTGACCATGGGAGCGACGGTGGTCGATTTCTGGGGTGTGACGGACCGGCCGCGCAACGCGAACTGGCTTCACAAGATCGACGACGCGGGATTCTACGACTTATTGGTCGAGCGCCTGGCCCGTTTACCCTGAGGGAGCCCCCGCCCGCCCGCCGCGGTTAGCGCCTCAGTTCGGCGAGTTTCTCGGCCAGCTCTTGCTCGCTGATCACGCCTTTCTCCACGAGCAGGAGCTTGAGGGCCTTGGCCCACTTTTCGTAATAGGCGAGTGAATCGTAATCGGGCAGGGATTCGATGGCGCGGCGCAATTCATCGACGCGGAAGACGCAGCGACCGGTGGCGCCCAAGAGAATGATCAGCGCGTCCGTGTGCCGTTCGAAGTCGCCGCGCGGGTGCTCGGCGAGGTCCATGGGGCCCGCGGGCTGGCCCCCCATATCGTGCGGTCTGGGCATGGCTTAATCCTAACTCCAACCTTAGGTTATCGACTCTCCGCCGCGCGTTTTTCCTTGACGCCGAGTTGCAGGACAAGGGTGGCCAAGAGCACGATCGCAACACCAGGCATGGTCATGAGTGTGGGCAGGCCTTTGCCGAGGATGAACTCGACACCGACAACGAGGGCCGGGTTGAGATAGTAATACGCAGCCGCGCGCGTCGGACCGATGCGCAAGGTCGCATACTGATAGATGAAAAACGTCATTAGGGTCGAGAAAACGGCCAGATAAACGATGCCGCCGAAGACGGCGGTGTCAACCTGTCCCCAATCCGTGCGCCAAACCGCCGCGTTGTTGATGATCAGAAGCCATGCCGTGCCCGTCACCAATGTCCAGAAGGTCATCACGGGCGCAGGTTCGCCTCGGTGAAAGCGCCCGACCAGGGGCATATAGAGGCCCATGGCCAGACAGCCGAAAAGAAAAATCAGATCGCCCCGGTTGAAGTCGAGCGACAGGAGGCGGCCCGGGTCGCCGCGGAAAATCACCCAGAAGGCGCCGAAGAATCCAAAGCCAAGGGCGATGAGCCGCCGCGCCGAGAGGCGCTCCCTGACGAGAATGGCGGCGTAAATCGCCGAGAACCCCGGCACCAGGGTGAAAAGCGCGCCCGTGTTGAGGGACGTGGTGTGACGCAAGGCCTCGAACATGCTCCAAAAGAAGAACACCAGACACAGGGAGATCGTGGCGTAACCAGCGAACGATTTCCACGGCGGGAAGGTCAGGCCGTAGCGCCAGGCGATGAAGGGCGCGAACAGCAGCGCGGCGAGAGCGAAACGGATCAGGGTGAGCATCTTCGGATCGAGACCGGCGGTGATCGCCGCGCCGACCGTGAAAGACGTGGCGATCGCCACGCTGGCAATCAGCATCAGCGCATGCACAAGCCACGGGCCGCGGCCCCATACGTCGAAACTCACAAAGGGGTCCGCCGTTTGAAGTTCAGTTGATGCTAGCCCGCGACCAGCGTTACCGTCTGGGTGTTGACGGGCGTGTTGCGCAGCACCTCTTTCACGTCTTCGCCATCCGCGACGCGGCCCATCCAACGCCCCTCGAAACTGAACTCCATGGGGTCCTCGGCGAAGGGGTACGGCGATAGCGCGTATTTGCCGCCTCCGAGCGGTTTGATCTTAATGGTGACGTCGTCCTCGACGTTATAGGGGACGTGCGGGAACTCTTGCTCGCCGCGCTCCGCGTCGCAATTCAAGTTGAAGTAGAGCGCCAAGGTATCGAAGAGTTGCAGCTGTTTGTAGCTCTGGAACAACTTTCCTTCCTCGACCCACGCCGCGGTCGCGGGGTCTTCACGCAGCCGCGCCTTGAGTTTTTCCTGCCGCTGCTCCTCCGCATCCAGAAGGGATTCGACTTTCGCGCGGTTCTCGTCAGCGAGGAAATTCAAGGTGATGGTATCGGATAGGCCGTAGCGCCCCTTGTACAGGCCGTAGCAATGCATGCTCGACATGAGCTCGCAGAAGGGGTGGTGCTCGCCGTTGACATCGGGCGACCGTTTGGTCGTCGTGGTGATCTTTTCGAAGGGGGTTTGGATCAGGTGATAGGGAAACCGCGTTTTGGGGTCCAGACCCGGCGAGTCGTCGATGGGCTTCCAGCCATCGTCGTGATGCGAGATGACGTGGAGCATTTCCTCCAGCGGTTCGACGGATTCGAACTCGTCGTTACCGAAGGCGCGGCCGAACTGGCCGCACAGCGCCGTGTGCTCCGACATCCGAATCACGAACCGGGGTTTGCCTTCGGGAGCACTCTGCACGATCATGACTTTACCTCCAGCGAAATTCAGGCATCGAGTCTAATGACGCGGGCCCGCTCCTGCAACCATGCCGCGCCCACGGGTATTGGCCCGGGTATTGACATTGGCCCCAAGGGCCACCTCGGACATTGGCCCCAAGGGCCACCTCGGACATTGGCCCCAAGGGCCACCTCGGATATCGTGGATCCCATGAATGGAAACTTCTTCCTCCCCGCTCGCGCTTTTCCGGGAGACACTTGCGAAGAGCGCCAACTGGAACCCCCCCTCCCCTGGTGGGAGGGTGTAGGGGAAGGGGGAAAGACAACAGAACACCCCCGCCCTACCCTCCCCCATCAAGGGGGAGGGGTTATCTTTGCAACGCGAAGACTTTGGGATTTTTGTAGAGGTCTCCTTCAAAGCGGACGGCTAGGAAGGGGGGCAGGTCTCCCCGGCCCCGCAACCCTGTTCGCCGCCTTTCTCCTGCTTGCCGGATGCGCGGGCGTCACCGCCGCGAACGCTCAAGAGGAGACCGAATGGCGCGGCAGCCAGAGCGGCAAGGCGGCCTTTTCGGTGGTTGTCGCGCGCACCCCGTTCGCATGGCGGGCCCTGTGGGAGGGCATTGGACGGCCGCCCCCGGTGGAATTCGACGCCAGCCGCGGGATCGCCGCCGCCGTGTTCCTGGGCCTGCGCCGCACGGGTGGTTACGGCCTTACCATCGAGTCGGTGGAACGCCGGGGCGCCTTCATGGTGGTGCGCATCGTGGAGGTCCGCCCGGCCCCGGACGCAATGGTCACCCAGGCGCTTACCAGCCCCTACTTGATACGGATGATCCCCAAAACCGAGTTCCCCGTCGCCGTCGAACGGGCGGACGCGGCGGACGGCGGGTTGTTCGTCCCGGATTCGGAGGTGCGCGTTCTGAGGGACTTTATCGCCCTGACCGAGCGCGAGGCGCGCGAGGCGGACACCACGAACCGGCTTCTGGAGGACCGGCTGCAAATCCTGCGCGGCGAGCTCGAACGCCTGCGCACGGAAACGCCCTAACCTTCGCGCTCGCGGCGGCAACTCAGACCCGGTTGCGTCATATCTGATTACCGGCGGCGTGGCCTTCTTGCGTCGCCGTCATGGCGCTGCGCGGCGTGTAACAATCGCCCACTAGGTGAACCTCGACGCCCGCCGCCTGGAGCGGCTGTAGAAGTGCTGCATCGGGAATGCGTGGGGTCGAATAGGTGAACAATGCGACATCCTCGATCTCGGCGACGGCGCCCGTAAAGACGTTGCGGTAGGAGAGCCGCCCCTCGATCAAGTCCGACTCGCCGCAGGGCTCGGACAGCAGAATGATCTCGACGCCCTTCTCGTACATGCGGCGGTAGATGCTTTGCGCGCGCACCACCGGTTCGTCGCGGGCGATTTGCTCGCGCGCCGTGAGAATAACGACGCGGTCGAACTTGTCCCTGAGGAATTCCGCCGCCGAATAGGTGCCGTCGAGGTGGTCGTGATCGAAGATGACGGCGGTGCCGGATTGTTTGCCGGGGTGGGCGAGTATTTCCGTGACCGTCTCGCGCAGGTCGGGAATAAACCCCTCCTCCCGCAAACTCGTGGGCAGGCAGTCGGGCCACGACATGGTGGCGCCCGCGGCCAGGACGACGGCATCGGGTTTGAGGGCGAGCACGTCGCCGGCGCCGGCGCGCCAGCCGAGTTCGAGCGTCACGCCGGCCTGCCCCGCGGCCACGAGCTGGTAGTCGTAAATACTGCTCAGGGCCTCGCAGTCCGGCAGCAGGGCATTTAGGCGTGTTTTCCCGCCCGCCTCCGCCGAGGCGCCGAACAACGTCACATCGTGACCCCGGGCGGCCGCGACCCAGGCCGCCTCGAGCCCGGCGATTCCGCCACCCACCACGACCACGCGGCGCTTTTTGGCGGCGGGCTTGGGCCACCAATCGACCTCGTCCGGCTCACCCACGCGCGGGTTGTTGTCGCATTGCAGGGGCTGGCCTTCGTTGATGACGCCCCAGCAATTGTTGCAGGACACGCATTTGCGAATGTCGTTGTCGCGCCCCTGCATCGACTTCCGGGCCCAGGCGGCGTCGGTGACCATGGTGCGCCCGAGCCCGACGAGCTCGGCGACGCCGTCGGCGAGCAACGCCTCGCCTTGCGCCGGTTCGAGGATGCGGCCCACCGCCACGACGGGAATGCCGTCCGCCGCATCGCGCAGCCGCTTGATCAACTCGAAAAATGTGCCGCGCGGCCAGTGCAGGTCGGGCAGGTGCATTTCCAGCGAGCGGTGGTGGCTGCCCTGACAGAAGCAGAGGAAATCGGGCGGCGCCTTGGCGGCGAACCAGCGCACCATGTCCTCGGCCTCATCCGGACCGATGCCGCCCGGCACGCCGTCGTCGCCCGCCATCTTCAGGCCGAGGATGAAACCGGGGCCGCATTCGGCGCGAATCACCTCGATCATCTCGCGCACGAAGCGCAGGCGGTTGTCGAGGCTGCCGCCGTAGTCGTCCTCGCGGTGGTTCGACCAAGGCGACATGAACTGGTGGAACAGGTGGCCGTGACCGGCGGAAATCTCGACGCCGCTCCAACCCGCCGCTTGCAGCTTCTTGGCCGAAACGCCAACGTAATCGACAAACCGCTTCACGTCGTCGGCGGTCATGACGTGCGGAACGGTCCAACTCCAATCGTCCGGCCGGGCGGACGGGCCGATGGCGCGCGTGTTGCGTCCGGGTTTGTGACGCCCGCGGCCCGAGTCCTGGATCTGCGCCAGCAGCCGGCAGTCCTCGCCTTCCACCGCCTCGGCGACCCGCTTGAGCCCGTCGAGGTTTTCCTGGTCATAGACGGCGAGGCGGTTGTCCGCGGTCTGCCACGGCGCGATGGAGACGGGTTCGGTGACGATCATCGCCGCCCCGCCGCGCGCCCGGCTGGCGTGATAATCGACGAACCGCTGCGTCACCTCCCGGTCCCTGACGAAGTACGTGGACATGGAGGCGTGAACGACCCGGTTGCGCAGGCGGTGCGCCCCCACCTGCAAGGGCGAGAACATCAGCGGATAGGGTGACTCAACTTCTTCGGCGACCGGCAATGCTTCCTCCCAAAAATCCCGGGGCATCATAGGCAATGGGAGGGGGCAATGGGAGGGGACGGCCGGTCAATTAGGAAAAGCTCTCCAGGACGTCGACGCCGTCCTCGAAGCCCGCTTCCTCGGCGAGCCGGTCGGGATCGAGGATGCGTAGGGTCCCGCCCTTGAGACTGACGATCTTGTCCTCGCGCAAGCCGCGCAGCGTCCGGTTGACATGCACCGACGTAAGACCGAGGGCGTCGCCGATCAGCTCCTGCGTCAACGGTAGCAGGATCGCCTCACTGGCCGCCGCCTCGGAACGCATGCGGACGCGCACGAAAAGCTCCATCAGTAGATTTGAGACGCGGCCGCGCGCCCTGCGCCGTCCGACGTTGGCGAGGTGGCGCGCCATCGCCATCTGGTCACGGTAGCCGATGCACGCGAGGCGTATGGCCATGTTGGGCGTTTGCCTCATCATGTCCATCAAGCCCTTTTGCGGCAGCGCACAAACCTTGATGTCGGTGATGGCCTGCGCCGCGTAACCTTTTGGCGATTCGCCGTCGGGCTGGAAGCCGATGAAGGCGCCCGGCAGGCAGAAATCGATGATCTGCCGACTGCCGTTTTCAAGCAGGCAGTAGCGCATGGCCCAGCCCTCAAGCAGGGTCAACACCTCACGTTGGGGCTCCCCCTGCCTCAGGAAGTCAGCCCCCGCGCGGTAGTCGCGGTGGCCGAGCCTGATCCCTTCGAGGACGCTCAACTCGTCGTCCGTGAGGGATGAGCACACGGTCCAATCACGGGCGCCGCAACCCACGCAATGGGTCTCGGCGGCGCTGGAATTCGTCTGGAGTCGGCCCATGAAACGCCTCGTTTTCCGGCGGCCTCCGCCCCCCGGTCTCCTTCTAATATAGGTTATGGCTTAATATAGGTTATGGCGGACGGCCCAGCCACAGGGGCTTTGTGGGGCGTTGTGAGGATTCGCATGGGTGCCTTGCCCCCTGCTCACGGCCGGCCGCGAGCCTGGTGGATCGGTTTCAGCGCCTGCCGGCGGCGGGCGGGCTGCCGTGCGGACCGGCGCTCGCCACGCTCGACGGAGTGCCGCAACGAAGACACGCTTGACGAGATGTGAGCAAACCGCCCTTCCAATGGGCGGACGACGCACCATATGTGCCCCAACTTTGATTATTCCTAGCTGCTGCGGATGCCCCTGCTCCCCGGAAGGTATTGGTGTATATAACGCGGCGCCCACATGACTCGATGGCGGTGGGGCCCGGTAGCGGCGAAATCGAGAAGACCGCTTGACCCGAATGACGAAGATTGTCGCCACCTTCGAGGTGAGCTACACGCAGATCCTGAACAAGTCCGGAAAACTGACCGGACCGCTGCCCGCCTTCGCCCAAGACCCCGAAAAACTGATCGAGTTGTACCGTGCGATGGTGCTCTCGCGCGCCTTCGACGCAAAGGCCGTTTCCCTGCACCGCACGGGACGCCTGGGAACATTTCCCT
Organism: Pseudomonadota bacterium; assembly: GCA_022566715.1. Lineage (GTDB taxonomy): Bacteria > Pseudomonadota > Alphaproteobacteria > SHVP01 > SHVP01 > JADFIH01. The sequence continues at coordinate 11,412 of JADFIH010000033.1, forward strand.
CGGCCGTGGGCCAGGAGGCGGTCTGTGTTGGAACCGCCTCGGCCATGCAGGAGACCGATGTCTTCCTGCCCAGTTTCCGCGAGCACGGCGCCCAATTGATCCGCGGCGTCACCCTTGTCGAGCAACTGCTGTATTGGGGCGGAGACGAGCGCGGCAGCGATTTCTCGGGACCGAAAAAAGATTTCCCCATGGCCGTGCCCGTGGGCACCCACGCCCCGCATGCGGCCGGCGTTGCGTTGGCGATGAAGCTTCGGGGCGAGGAACGGGCCGCCGTCTGCCTGATGGGCGACGGCGCGACATCCCGGGGCGACGTTTATGAATCCTGGAATATGGCCGGAGTCTGGTCCCTGCCCGTGGTCTACGTGATCAACAACAATCAATGGGCCATCTCGCTTCCGCGCAGCGCCCAGAGCGCCGCCGAGACCTTGGCGCAAAAGGCGATTGCCGCGGGATTCCCCGGCGAACAGGTCGACGGCAACGATGTCATCGCGGTCTACGACGTGGTCGACAAGGCGTTGAAAAAGGCGCGCTCCGGCGGAGGCGCTCATCTGATCGAGGCCGTGACGTACCGCTTGAGCGATCACACCACAGCGGACGATGCAAGCCGCTACCGCAGCGACGAGGAGGTCAGCGCGCGCTGGTCGGAAGAACCGATCTCGCGGATGCGCACCTACCTGACCGAGAGTTCGGCTTGGAAGAAGGAAGATGAGGAGTCGCTGCTCGCCGAATGCGCCAAGACGATCGAAGCCGCGGTCGAGGAATACCTGGCCACGAAACCGCTGCCGCCGGAGTCCATGTTCGACTACCTCTACGCGGAGCTGCCCGCGGCCTATGCCGCGCAACGGGCGGCGGCGGTCGCGGCATCGGACGAGAACGGCGATGACTGAGCACACCCTCGTCGGAGCGGTGAACCTGTCGCTTGCCAAAGCGTTGGAGGAGGACGAAACCGTCATCCTGTTCGGCGAGGACATTGGCGTCGACGGCGGCGTGTTTCGCGCCACCGACGGTCTGGTCGATCGCTTCGGCAAGGATCGCGTGCTCGACACACCGCTTGCCGAGGGCGTTCTCGCCGGGATGAGCGTCGGGCTCGCCGCCGAAGGGTTCCGCCCCGTCCCCGAGATTCAGTTCATGGGGTTCATCTATCCGGCGCTCGAGCAGATGATCAGTCACGCCTCGCGCCTGCGCAACCGGACCCGCGGCCGCCTGACCTGCCCCATGGTTCTGCGTGCGCCGTACGGCGGCGGCATCCACGCGCCCGAACATCACTCGGAAAGCACCGAGGCGATGTTCGCGCACATTCCGGGTCTGCGCGTCGTCATTCCATCGTCGCCGCGCCGTGCTTATGGCCTTCTACTGTCCGCGATCCGCGATCCCGACCCCGTCGTGTTCCTCGAGCCCAAGCGCATCTACCGCGCGGTGCGCGAGGATTTTGAAGACGACGGCGAGGGCATGCCGCTCGATAGCTGCTTCATCCAGCGCGAGGGGACGGACATCACCCTCGTCTCCTGGGGCGCCATGATGCACGAGACCCTTGCCGCGGCGGACCAACTCGCCGAGCACGGGACGCGCGCCGAAGTCATCGACGTGGCGACACTGCGGCCGCTCGACATGGACACCATTCTCGCCTCGGTGGAGAAGACAGGCCGCTGCGTTATCGTGCACGAGGCCGTGCGTTCCAATGGCGTGGGCGCCGAGATCGCCGCCCGCATCGGCGAGGACGGATTGCTCTCGCTACTGGCGCCGGTCGGCCGTGTCGGCGGCTACGACACGATCATGCCGCTGGCGCGTCTCGAGGGACGCTACATGCCCAGTACCGAACGCGTCGTGTCGGCCGCCCGCCGCGCGCTCGAGTTCGAGTAGACCCAAACCGCGCAAGGACCGATCCATGGCGACGCAAACCGCGACCAACACCTTCCTCCTTCCCGACCTGGGCGAAGGATTGCAAGAGGCCGAGATCGTTGCCTGGGAGGTCTCGGCGGGGGATCACGTGGTCGCCGACCAGCCGCTCGTGTCGGTCGAGACGGACAAAGCGGTGGTGGAGATTCCCTCACCGCAATCGGGCCGCATCGCCGTGCTTCATGGCGGCGTCGGCGACATCATCGCAGTGGGCGCGCCGATCGTCGAGTTCGAGGGTGACGGGCCGCCGCAAAAGGAAGCCGGCGGCATCGTCGGCGATGTCCCGACCGACACCGGTGTCGACGTCAAGGAGGAGCACGGCGTCGATGTGAAGGCGCCGGGCGCCAAGGTCAAGGCGACCCCGGCGGTGCGCGCCATTGCGCGCAAACTGGATGTGGACCTCTCGCACGTGCGCCCCAGCGGTGCGGGCGGCACCATCACCAAGGCCGATATCGAACGCGCCGCCAAGACGCTTGCCCGGGCCGGTCCGCTGGAGGAACTTCGGGGGGTGCGCCGAAGCATGGCGCGCAACATGACCCTTTCCGGCGCGCAGGTCGTGCCGGCAACCATCCACGAGGAAACCGACGTCGACGCCTGGGGCGAAGGAAGCAACCCGACCGTCCGGCTCGTCCGCGCCATCGCCGCCGGCTGTAAGGCCGAAGGCGCGCTCAATGCCTGGTATGACAGCGCGCGCGAGGGGCGCCGCGTGAGCCCGGTCGTCGACCTTGGAATCGCCGTCGACACCGGGGATGGCCTGTTCGTGCCGGTCCTGCGGGATGTCGCGAGCCGGGACGATGAGAACCTTCGCGAGGGACTCGATACGCTGGTGACCGCTGTAAAGGCCCGCAAGGTTCCGGCCGAGGAACTGCGCGGCCAGACGATCACCCTATCCAACTACGGCACGCTCGTGGGGCGCTTCGGCAATCTAGTCGTGGTGCCGCCGCAAGTCGCCATCCTGGGAGCGGGGCGTATCTCGGAGCGCGTGGTCGCCGTGGACGGACAAATCGTCGTTCGCCGCATGCTGCCCCTGTCGCTCACCTTCGATCATCGCGTGGTGTCGGGCGGCGAGGCGGCGCGCTTCCTGGCCGGGGTTATTGCAGACTTGGCGAAGCCAAGCTAGTCGGCGCCGCCGGCCTTACACGTTCGTCTTATCGGATTTGACGTCGCGCAGGCGCCGCGGCCGCGGCTTCTTCTTTTCCAAGTGTGCGCCACCCTCGTATTGAGGCCCGGCGACGATCTCGTCTTTCGCGGCGGCCAATGCCTCCAACACCTGTCCAGCACGCCGCTCGGCGATATCCAGGTGAATGCGCAGGTCGCTGTTGTCGGGCCGGTTGGGATGTCCAATCGCCATCCTTGCAAGATCGCGGGCAGCATTGATCTCTTTGACGACTTCGCTGATTCGAACATCCGCCCGGTCGAGCTCAATCCTGAGATCTTTTTCGCCCACGTTACCCCCAACAGTGTCGCGATCTAGACACGCCAGCCACCCCACATCCCTCTTGGAAGGGTCCAGCCCCCAATTATTGGAGGCTATTCCTTGCCATTTCGTGCATACTCCCGGTCAAGAGTGAAGCTATCGTTAACGTCCGGGGCGGAGGCGGCCCCAGATCATCGGTAACGGGCGGCAGGCCTTTGCCTTGCACCCTCAAAGCGGACGGAACCGCGGACGGAAACATTGTGTTTAGAAAAAATTCACTATCGCGGCGGCGGATCGAGCTCGAACCGGGTCAGCTCTTTCGTGAAAAGGAAGGTGTGGTTTGGGAGATCGTCAGGGGTCTCAGCATATCCCACGAGACGCCTCACTACCTTTTACAACGGGTCGATAATCCCTCGCGCCAGAAGACCGTCTCCCTTTCGGCCCTACTCGACCGGAACTTCTACCAGCCGGCGGGGCCGCGGCTCGTGAAGGACGAACTCGAGGCATAACCGGCCGCGGCGAACGGTCAGGCCCGCCGTTCGGTCGGCGGCGATCGCCGGCGCCTCCGGCCAACCCGGATTTGCTCTAAGGATCGGGCGCTAGGCCGCCGGCAAGGTAGCCTCGCGCCACCGCCCTGTCGGCCTGGGTGAGTCTTCCGCTGACGCGCGCGATGACGGCGTCCACGCCGGTTCCCTTCGCGCCCGCCCGCGTCAACCAATAGAAAGCCTTCCAGTCGCTGGCGGCGCTATTTGCCTCGTCCGCGTACCGCACCCCCAGGTCCCTAAGTGCTTCGGGATAGCCGTTCACCGCGGCACGGTACAGCCAGACAAGCCCCGCCTCGGCAACCGCTTCGCATTCCTCGCCCGACAGGAGCGGCTCGGCATCACCGCTCAGCAACGCCACGCCGAATTCGTGCTGGGCACGGGCGATGCCGCCTTCCGCCGCGATGCCAAGGAGGCGTTGGGCCAAGGTTGCGTCGGCGCCGACACCGTCGCCGTCGCGGTAGCGCACGCTTTCCCGGTACTGGCGCTCCGCGTCCCAGCGCCGGACCTCGCTCATCCAGGCCAGGGCGTCCTTGAACTCCCGCGCCACGGGCTCGTAGGCAATACTTCCGCTGGCCAAACGGAGATCGACGTCGTAGTTCGGCGGCCGCACGAGCCAGGTCGCGGCCCGCCGGAACCAGCGCTGGGCTTCGACCGCGTCCTTCTTGACCCCGAACCCGTTTAGATAAAGACGGCCCAGCCGTGGCTCCGCGAAGATGCTGCCCTGCGCCGAGGCTCGGAGATAATACTTGGCGGCTTCGCCGAAATCCTGTTTCGCGGCGAGGCCCCGGTCGTAGATCCGGGCCAGATAGTAACTGGAATCGCTGTGCCCTATTTCAGAGGCCTCACGCCAAAACCGGCGCGCCGTCGCAAGATCGCCCTCCTTCAAAGCGTCGGCCCCAAACGCGTGAGCTTTGAGCATGGCCTCACGGTCCGGGCCCGCGCCGGCAAAGGCGGCATTCCAAGCGATTAGAGTAAGTGCCGCGGAGACGGCGATGACCGCGGTGCGCCGCACGGTGCCTCCCATTTCGTTACGGCCCCCCTTTCTTCGTTATTGCCCCAATTCGCTACTGAAGGTCGACGGGTGGCGTGCTGCAAACACCGGGCCCGAACTCCGGCCGGCCCGTGGGAGGCTCAAAGCGAACCATGCCCCATTCCGATCCCGTATCGCGATAAAGAAAGGTTATCGTCGTCGAGGGAAAGTACCAGCGGTATTGCAGGGTTGGATTGCCCAGCGCGTTGAAGCAATTTCGCCAGAGCCGCTGGGCCGGTCCGAACCGATCGGACATATCCACCAAGAAAGCATCCAATACCCCGCTCCTGGTCAAGGCCTTATCGAAGAAAAAACCCCCGCGGTAGCCCTTTTCGATGTTGACGGCGACGATGGTCTGGTCGTCGCGATCCTCGCAAAGCCAAGCATCCCAATCCTCACCCAGAACCGAAATGGGAACGGCGTACTGGAAATAACAACCGGCGATCTCGCTCTTGCGCTCCTGAACGACGCGGGCATTCTCGAAAAGCGCAAGGGCTTCCGAAAGCGGCACACCCCATTGGAGGGTGCGCCAACCCGAGACATCTGGCGGGGTCTCCATGCCGTGTGCCGCGGTGCCCCCGACCAGGGTCATGACAACGATGGCCGCTCGCAACCCCTTGGCCCTCATTCCATATTCCCCTAAATTCCGGCTCTATCCATCGAAAACCAAGCCATATTCCCTCCAAACCTTGGCGCCCAGTTCACAACCAGGTGAACCCGCGGCCACCGATTCGGCCATCGCACGGTCGCAAATATTTGGCGCGGAAACGCTGGATTTCCAGACCATACTATGCAAAGTGCTGACCTATCGAACGGTTGGTTGGCCGTGTGCGCCGTGCTAGTATTCGGCATACAACATGGGATGGCTTATAGCTGCCGGGCGAAGGGAGGCCATAACTTCCTCGAAACGCCAGCAAAATGGCCCGACGACGAGACGTTACAATCAAGTGAGGAGAGACGGAAATGAGTGACGACAAAAAGGCAAGGACTGGAAAGGCGGTTAGCCGCCGTACGGTGCTCAAGGGGAGTGCGGCCGCGGCTGGCCTCGCCGTCGGATCAGGCGCCGTTAGCGGCTTCCCGACGATCTGGGCGCAGAACATCAAGGACGTGACATTGAGATTTGTCGGGTCTGGTGTGACCCACCAGGCGCCTTGGAAGGCCATGATCGAGAAGGATATGGGCTTCAAGGTCGACTTCACCGTCACCGACTTCGATACGATCAAGAATCGCGGCATCACTCAGCCGCGCTCCTACGATCTTCTTGAGCCTACCGCCAACAACCTTCGCGCCATGTGGCCGACCAACGTCTTCCAGGCGATCGATTCGACGCGGTTGAAGCACTGGGACGAGGCGATCGATCTCTACCACGCAGAGGGCAAGATCTGGCCCGACGCGAGTTTCGGTCAAGGTCAAAACCCGTCGCTGGTCCTCTATACGGACAAGCAAGGCGGACGAAAGTTCGCCAAGGCCGGGTCCTCCAAATGGTTGACCATGGTTCCGAGCCAGCACAACGCCGATACCCTCGGCTACAACCGGGACCTCACGGGCCGCACGCTCGAAACGTGGGCCGAACTCATCAGCGACGAGTGGCGGGGCAGGGTCGCACTTCAGTTACTTCCCGAAATCGCCCTGATGGACATGGGCATGGCGCTCAAAGCCTCCGGCCTCGTGGCCTATGAGGACATGGGCAACATGACCCGCGACGAGATCGACAAGACCTTCGCGATCATGAACGACCTCAAGCGGCAAAAACACTTCCGCGGCTTCTGGCTGACCTTTGGCGAGTCCGTGAACTTGATGCTCTCCAAAGAGGTCGTGCTCCAATCCATGTGGTCGCCCGCCGTGACGGTGGTGCGCGCCCAGGGCGTGAACGCCGTCTACGCCGACCTCAAGGAAGGCTACCGGGCCTGGACGATCGGCTTCATGCTTCCGAAGCACCTCGACGGCCTGAAGCTCGACGCCGCGTACGCGTTCTTCGATTGGCTCTACACGGGGTCATCGGGCGCGTACTTCGCGAAGCAGGGCTACTACATGCCCACGCCGCAAAGGACCAAGGAGTTTCTCTCGGAAGACGAGTGGGGCTTCTGGTACGAGGGCAAGGCCGCCAAGGGGGTCATCAAGGACCCGCTGGGCAACGACCTCGAGCAGCCCGGACGCGTTCGCGACGGCGGCACTTACAAGAACCGCATGGGCCGCGTGGCGGTTTGGAATTCAGAGCCGGACGAATTGGTCTACATGACCGACAAGTTCGACGAATTCCAGGCCATCTAATTCGGATACGACAAAGATGCGGGGCGCGCGTTGCGCCCCGCATCTTTGTCTAAAATTTCCCCGTTTCCTAGTTCCCCCGATTTCCTGGTTTCATTGAGCAAATAATTAAAATGCCAACATCGTCATTTTTCGCGCGGTACAGCGCCTACTTGCAGGCGGCGCCTTTGACGCTGGTCCTGCTGGTCTTCCTGGTCGGGCCGCTGATCGTCATCCTGATTTTCAGCGTTTTCAAGTTCACCGGCTTCATCTGGGAGCCGGGCTTCGTGATCGAAAACTACGAACGCATTTTCACCGATCGTTTCCCGGTAACGATCAAGAATTATGTGCAGACGATCAAAATCACCGCCATCACGTGGGCGATCACTTTATTCATCGGCTTCACCCTGTCCTACTTTTTCGTCTTCGATTTGATCCGCTTCAAGATCAAGATATTCTTCTTCTTGTTGGTGATCGTCCCGTTTTGGACGTCGGGCGTCGTAAGGATGGTTTCGTGGTTGCCGATCCTCGGCCGGGAGGGCTTGGTCAATAAGGTAGTTGTTGGCGTCGGGTTATCGGAGCAACCGTGGGACTTCCTGTTCTTGTCCGAGTTCTCGGTCATCGTGGGCTACGTCCACGTGTTCTCGTTATTCATGGTCGCGCCTCTCTTCAACGTCATGGCAAGAATCGACCCGAGCCTGTTCGAAGCGGCGCGCGACCAGGGGGCTAAAGGCTGGCAGATTCTGCTCTACATCATCATTCCCATGACGAAGCCGGGCATCGCCATCGGCACCATTTTCGTCGTGGCCCTCGTTGCAAGCGACTCCACGATCTCACGCATCTTGAGCGGCGGAAAGATGGGAACGATCTCGACGACCATCTCCAACCAGTACCAGCACTTCCAGTATCCTTTTGCGGCCGCCAACGGAATCATATTTCTTATCGTACTCCTGCTATTCGTTGGCGGGTTGATGCGCGTCGTCAACGTGCGCGAACAGTTGTAGGTGCGCCATGAGTGACGCGACGGTAGTGCAAAACGGCGGCCACGCGACCGCCAAAAAGGAAAAGGGACGCGGCACTGGTTTCTATGTCCGTGCCACTTTCTTTTTCGCATTCCTTTTCTTCCTCTATGGCCCGATCGTCGTCATGGGCATCCTGTCCTTCCAGGGTCCGACCGGGGGCATGACGTTCCCGATGCGGGGCTTCTCGTTGCATTGGTTCCGGGAGGTGTTCAATCCGTCCTACATCGGGGAATTCACGTCGCCCTTCTTTCTCTCGATCGGCCTCGCCGTCGTCGTGATGGTCATAACAACGGTGCTTTCGTTCTTGGCGGGTTTGGCTTACCGGCGCGGTTTCAAGGGCTCCGGCATCGTTTTCTACCTGACGGTGGCAAGTCTGGTCACGCCATCGTTCCTGATCAGCATTGGCATCGGCCTGGGCTTCAGCAACCTTGGTTTGCAGACCAACGCCTGGACCGGTGGACTTGGGGCGCAATTGACCTGGACCCTTCCGTTCGGGCTCCTGATCATGCTCGCGATCTTCAGCCGCCTCGATACCTCCATCGAGGAAATGGCGCGCGACCTGGGGGCGACCGACTGGCAGCGGTTGCAGCACGTCGTGATACCCATCGTGCTGCCCGGCCTCATCGCCGTGGCGCTGTTCGGATTCACCCTGTCCTACGACGAATTCCCACGCACGGCGCTGTTGGTGGGGAGTAACAACACCTTGCCCGTCGAAATGCTGGCGGTGCAATCCATTGCGCCAAGGCCGAACCTCTACGCCGTTGGGACGATGACGACCATCTTCTCGCTTGCGGTTATCACGATCAGTTTCGTGGCCCTATGGCTCGTCGAGAAGAGGCGGGGGCTGACGGGCGGCGGCGGCGTCCCCGAAGCGGAACATTATGGCGACGCCTTGGGCCAGCGCCGCAAACAGGCGGGCCCGCCAGCGGAATAGGGATTCAGCGGGCGATGCGGTGTCCGGGCGCCCACGCCCCGGATGTGGCCGTCCGCCGTTCAGACCCTAGAGCAGCTTTATCCGAGTGATTGGAACGCGCCAGTTCAAACCCTCGGATATTGCTCTAGCCCCGCCCCTCCTCCAGATCCTCGAGCGTGCGGGGCCAGTCCCCCTTGAGCAACCGGGACAGGGAGCGGTC
>JADFIH010000195.1 GCA_022566715.1 Pseudomonadota bacterium
CAATCTGGCCGGTCACAGCGGGTTGGAACTTTGCGAACAGCTCAAACGCCGCGAGGCCCTGCGCGACGTTCCCATTATGTTCCTCTCCGGCGCGCAGATTCCCGACATTATTCGCCGCAGCCACGCCGTGGGCGGCGTCTATTACCTTCGCAAGCCGTTCGATCCCGAGGTCTTGACCGATCTGGTCGACAAGGCGCTCTGGATGCCGCATTTGGTGGGCCAACGCTTGGTCCGGAACTCCGTGAGTAGGTAGGGTGCGTCTGGACGCACCATGCCCCGCCTTTCGGCTCGGCCTCGCGGAATGACTGTGTGCGGGGGGGATTGGCGACGTTTCTTGGCGGCTCGTGGTGCGTCCAGCCGCACCCTACGGAGTTCTACGAACTGCAAATCGCCCTTCCTTGCAAATCGCCGGGCGGTCGTCCACAATGGGACCGTGACACGCCACCAGGAAAAATGCAAGGATCTCTATCCGATGAACGCAAAAGTCTCTCGACGCGGCATGTTGGGCCGCTCGGCCGTGATGCTGGGCGCGGCCGCCGCCACGATGGCGCCCACCACGTCCGCCGCCCGACCGCAATCGACCGACGACGCCGAACCGTTCCCCTACTGCCTCAACACGGCCACCGTGATGGGGCACAAGCTGTCGATCGTCGAGGAAGTCGACCTGGCCGCCCAGGCCGGCTACGACGGAATCGAGCCCTGGATGCGGAACCTCCAACGTTACGTCGACGAGGGCGGCTCGCTGGGGGACTTGCGAAAACGGATCGCCGACCACGGACTGCGCGTGGTCAGCGCCATCGGCTTTCCCGCCTGGGCCGTTAACGACGAGCAGCGCCGCGGCCAAGCGCTCCAACAATTCAAGCGCGACATGGACCTGATCGCGCAGATCGGCGGTCGTCACATCGCGGCTCCGCCGGCCGGCATCAACCGCTCGACGGACGTCAGCCTGTTCGACGTCGCCGCGCGCTACCGGGTGGTGCTCGAAATGGGACGCGAGATGGGGATTATCCCCCAGCTAGAGATTTGGGGGTCCGCCCAAACACTGGGCCGCGTGCTGGGAGGCGGCCCCCAGCCCCGGGAATGGCCGTGGATAATCCGGCCGCCGCGTCAACGCCCGATGCCGTGCCGGCCGCCAGCGCGCCGCTCCTCGAGGTGCGCGATCTCAAGAAGCATTTTCCGGTTCGCAAAGGCGTCATTGCCCACACCGTATCCCAGGTCCTGGCCGTCGATGGCGTGAGCTTCACGATCGGCGAGGGCGAAACACTGGGGCTCGTGGGCGAGTCCGGTTGCGGCAAGTCCACGGTCGGCAAAACGGTGCTGCGCCTCATCGAACCCACGGCGGGAAAAATTATTCTCCAGGGGCGGGACATCACCAAGCTCGGAAAACGGGCGATGCGCCCGATTCGGCGGCAAATTCAAATGGTCTTCCAGGACCCCTATTCCTCGCTCAATCCGCGGGTTCAGGCCGGCGATATCGTTGGCGAGCCCCTGCGTGTTCACGGCCTGGGCGATGCGGCGGAACGCAAGGAGCGGGTGGCCGCGCTCTTCAAGAGAGTTGGCCTGCGGGCCGACCAGATGAAGAATTTTCCACACGAGTTCTCGGGCGGCCAACGCCAGCGCGTGGGGATCGCCAGGGCCTTGGCTCTCAATCCGAAACTGATCATTTGCGACGAGCCGGTTTCGGCGCTCGACGTTTCGATTCAGGCGCAGGTGATCAATCTGATGATGGATTTGCAGGAGGAGTTCGGCCTTTCTTATTTGTTTATTTCGCACGACCTGGCCGTGGTCGAGCACATCTCGCACCGCGTCGCCGTGATGTATCTCGGCAAGATCGTCGAGCTGGCGGAACGCGAGACCCTGTTCCGGGCGCCGCAACACCCCTATACCGAAGCGCTTCTATCGGCCGTTCCCGTTCCCGACCCAAAGGCCGACCGCGGACACCGGCAACGCTTGGCCGGTGAGGTTCCGAGCCCGATCGATCCCCCGAGCGGATGCCGTTTCCATCCGCGCTGCCCCTATGCCGAAGCGCGCTGCAAGATCGAAGAGCCCGTGTTGCGGGCGACGGACGATGGAACCCTCGTCGCCTGCCACCTGCGGGGCTAGTGTCCCGAATCCGAAGTTCGAATTATCACCGATTCGATTTGCTTCGTCAGACTCTTTGCATTGATCGGCATGGAGGTCGACAATGGCACGGTTGGCGGTTTGGTTTTCGACGAGGCGGAGCGGTCCGAGCTTGCGGCGCTCACGGCGCGGTCCGAACTTGCGGCGCTCACAGCGTGGCGGAAGACGGCACAGGCTTTGGCGGCATGCAGCCTGCGAAGACGCGAAATAACCGGAACGTTCGGACCGTGACTATCGGTAGCCGCCGCTGACCTCGATGAATTGACCGGTGATCGACGTGGCGCGATCGCCCGCCAGAAACACGATCGTTTCGGCGATATCCCCGGGTGGCACCAGCCGTCCGATGGGCTGCCGGTCGAGATAATGCTTCTCCGCCGCAGCGTAATCCACATCGTTCGCGTCGGCGTAGGCCTGGATCCCCTTTTGAATCCGGTCGCCGTCGACGGCGCCCGGCAGGATCGCATTGACGCGGACGCCGTGCGGGGCGACCTCCTCGGCGAGCGTCGCGGTGAACCCCAGCACCCCCCATTTGCTGGCGGCGTAAGCCGCGCGCGTCGGCCAGCCGCGCCGGCCCGCCACCGAGCTCATATTGACGATGGAGCCGCTGCGCTGGGAAAGCATGATCGGCACGGCGTGTTTGCAGGCGATCATTTGCGCCGTCAGGTTGACCTCCAGGGTCTCGCGCCAACTCTCCACCGGGCATTCCCATGTCGGGCAGGACGGTCCCATGATGCCGGCATTGTTCACCAGCAGGTCGAGCCGCCCGATGCCGTGGAACAGCGCGGCGATCTGATCGCCGTCCTTGACGTCACAGCGCCGGAACTCAGCGCCGATCCGGTCGGCTTCGCGGAGCCCCGCGTCCTCGTCCGCGTCGCTCATGATGACGCGCCAACCCTCCCGCCGCAAAGCGGTTGCGGTCACGAGCCCGATGCCGCCGGCGCACGCAGTAATGATCGCGGTCTTGTCGGTTTCCGTCACGCCGTATTCTCCGTCCGCCACATGCTAGCCCAACCCCCTGTAGCCGAAAACGCCGGGCAGCCAAAGCACCAGGTCCGGAATTAGAATCAGCGCCACCAGAACGACGAGGAGGGCCCCAACGAAGGGCCAGATTTCGCGAACGATGTCCCCTTGCCGAATGTCGGTCAAGGCGCTTAGCACGAACAGCAAGAGGCCATAGGGCGGCGTGATGAGGCCGATCATGATGTTGAAGACGATCACGACGCCAAAATGAACCGGATCGATGCCCGTCGCGATCATGGTTGGAATCAGCAGCGGGACGAGCACCAGCAGCATGACCGCCACGTCGAAGAAAGCGCCGAGCAACAGGAAGGCGATATTGGTGACGATGAGAAACCCGAGTGGCGATAGATCGAACTCCGCCAAGAGGCTGGCGAGGGCCTGCGGCACCTGTTCGTTGGTGATGGCGAAGTTGAAAATAAACGCGCCGCTTATCGCCACCGCCACGATGCCGGTCGTCCGAACGGAGTCGTTGATGACGGCAAAGAGCGATTTAAGGCCCATGACGCGATAGACCGCGATCGCGAGGAACAACGCGTAGGCGGCGGCGACGGCGGCGGCCTCCGTCGCGGTCGTGATTCCCGAGTAAATGCCCGTGAGCAGGATTACCGGCATGAGCATCGGAGGAATGGCGCGCAGGACGATTCTCGGGTAGGCGGACAGGGGTATCGGCTCCTCGGTCGGGAACTTCCGCCGCCGGGAGATCAGCCAAACGACGGCCATCAATGACAGGGTCAACATGACGCCCGGAATGACGCCCCCCAAGAACAATGCGCCGACCGATGTGTTCGCCACCAGGGCATAGAGGATCAATGGAATCGAAGGCGGGATAATCGGGCCGATGGTCGCCGACGCGGCCGTTACCGCGCAGGCGAATCCTCCAGGATACCGCTTCTCTCGGGTCATCATCGCGATCAAGACCTTGCCGGGGCCCGCCGCGTCCGCGACCGCGCTTCCGCTCATGCCCGAAAAGACCAGGCTCGTCAGAATATTCGCGTGCGCCAGCCCGCCCCTTACCCGGCCGACGCAGGCAATACCGAAATCCAACAGGCGTTCGGTGATCGTTCCGGCGTTCATGACGTTCGCCGCGAAGATGAACAGGGGGATCGCAATCAAAACATTGCTGGCAAACAACCGGCTAACGATCTGCGCCGCGACGAGCCCCACGTCTTGACCCGAAACGAACAAATAGGCGATGCCGGCGCCGATCAAAGAAAATCCGAGTGGGAAGCCGAATGCCGCTCCGACGATGAAGACGACGAAAAGTATTGCGATCGCCACGGCCGAACGCCTTTCAGCTTCTAGCAGGCTGCTGAAAAACCCGCCAAGGTTTGCTCTTTGACTTTTGGCGCGGCTGCTTTGGTGGTGTCGTTGTCGGTTGGTGGAGGCAGGTATGGGGTGGTCTGGTCGCATGGCGGGCGTCGTCATGTGGGTGCCTGCGCCAGCAGCCTGGGCAATCGGATCAGGTTGTAGGCTGCCAGC
>JADFIH010000196.1 GCA_022566715.1 Pseudomonadota bacterium
CCAAACGCCGCCACGGCCCGGGCTCAACGGCCCAATTCGACACATCGCCATGGTAGGTTTGAGAAATCCGGGCTAGAGGATGATCCAAGCTTATCCGCAAAATACTTAGCTCCATTTTGCATGGTGCTTCTAGGCCCGGTTGGAGACGCGGCCGACGATTATTCCGAGTCCCTTATTTTTCACACAATTAATAGCACGGCACTGCCTCTTGAATCCGAGCACGCGTTGAAATTGATTCTTGGACAGCACGCAGGCTACGACATGAAGCCGGAAAAAGAATTCGCCTTCAGTCCGGAGCTCCATTTCACGCGGCTTCTGAGTGATGGTCTCTTGAAGTTGCCGAAGGCGGTACAGTCCAGGCTAGGAAACCGCCCGTTAACGAGCTTACGTGGTGCTGCGCGCGGGCTGCTTGAGCTCGACCCAGAAGCAGCGGAAAATCTGGACAAGCTTCATGAATATTCAGATGGGCTGCTCGCAGCGCTGAATGATATCGTAACCCGCTTGGAACCGAGCCAGCCGGCACTTTGCAAAGCGGATTTTTTTATTGAACTGGCGGCCCGTGTGTGGAAGGCCACGCCGGACAACGAAAAACACAACTCACGGGTAAATGCGGCTGTAACCCGTCTGGAACAGTTAGCGGGATGGTTGGGCAATGATGGGTTTGTAGAGTTGACTGAGGATCGTTCCCTCAGCAAGCAAGTGCTAGATATTTTCAAAGTTGTCCGAACTCGAATTCCCAAGCGAGTATTTCTCGCGCGCTGGTATCCAACTTCAAAAGACGGCGAAGAATTTGAAACGGCCAAGCTTCGGCTAAAACAGATCCGACAGGCACTAAAGGATATTGAGAAAGAAGAAGGCATTCGCCTCGAATTAGTGGACATGGGAACACAAAAAGGTGGCACGTTTCCGGTTCATTCAAAGATGTACGAAGCAATATCGTCTGCCGACATTATCCTTGTTGACCTAACTGGAGTGCGACCGAATGTCTGTGTGGAAGCTGGATTTGCTCTACGCCACCACGAAAAAAATCGGCTCATCTTCATCTTTCAGCCATCCAAAGGGCACAAGTCAGTACCCTTTGACTTGGACACGTATCGTTATGAGGCATTTAGGGACACAGGAGAAATTCCCGACAAGATAAAGCCCCACATTAAGGAAATTCATCGCACAGCATCGGTTGGTTCCAAATAATTGGAGCGAAGATTTCGGCGGCCTTGTTCCGCTTGCTGCCAACCCGTAGACCAAACCGATCCCGTTGAGCAGGCTTGTCACGTGTTGTCATGGCCGAGGATTTGCGCTGGGGTCGGTGCCTGTTTTGGCATGAGCGCGCTTTGTCGGCTTTGTCTCGGCCTTGTCGCGTGTATTGTCAGCTTTCAGTGGGGGTAGACCTAGCAGATTTTGCTCTCGTCGCCTTCGCCGAGTGGCGTCAACTGGCGGCCTGAAAGCCCGTGTTTTGCCCACTTCTGAGACTCGTTGGCATTAAACTGACAGCGCCAACGGAGCAGATCAACGGTGGCTATATCCTTTCCGACTGACCGCCGCGTGGGAATTTGATAAAAAAGGGCCCCGAAAGGGCACCAACCATGCAAAACCTAAAAACCTACAAGCTCCACATCGCCGGCAAAGCCGCCGACCCGGCGGGCGGCGAGTGGTTCGAGACCGTGAACCCCTATACGGCCAAGCCCTGGGCGCTGATCCCGCGCGGCGGGGAGGCCGACGTGGAAGCCGCCGTCGAGGCCGCGGACGCGGCGTTCACCGATGGCCCATGGCCGGCCCTCAGCGCCACGGCGCGGGGCGCCCTGCTCTGCCGGTTCGCCGACGTGCTCGCCGAACACGCCGGGCGCCTGGCCGACATCGAGGTCCGCGACAACGGCAAGCTGATCACCGAGATGCGGGCGCAGTTGAACTACCTGCCCCAGTGGTACCGCTACTTCGGCGGCCTCGCCGACAAGATCGAGGGCGCCGTGCTGCCCATCGACAAGCCGGGCATGTTCACCTACACCCGCCACGAGCCCTTCGGCGTGGTGGCGGCGATCGTGCCGTGGAACTCGCCCCTTCTGCTCGCCTCGTGGAAGCTCGCCCCGGCGCTGGCCGCCGGAAACACGGTCGTCGTCAAGCCGTCCGAGCACACGTCGGCGTCCATGCTCGAGTTCGCCGAGCTGTTCGCCGAGGCCGGGTTCCCGCCGGGCGTGGTCAACGTGGTGACCGGCTTCGGCGCCGACGTGGGCGGGCCGCTTGTCGCCCACCCCAAGGTGGCGAAAGTGGCCTTCACCGGGGGCGAGGCCGGCGGGCGCAGCGTCTACGAGGCGGCGGCGAGGGGCCTGAAGCCGGTGACCCTGGAGCTCGGCGGCAAGTCGCCCAACATCGTCTTCGACGACGCCGACATCGAAGGCGCGGTCAGGGGCGTGGTGTCGGGCATCTTCGCCGCCACCGGCCAGACCTGCATCGCCGGGTCGCGCCTGCTCGTCCAGGACTCGATCCACGACGCCTTCACCGAAAAGCTGGTGGCCTTTGCCGCGACGGCGCGCATGGGCGACCCGGCAAGCGTTGAGACCCAGGTCGGCCCGATCACCACCAAACCCCAGTACGCCAAGGTGCTCGACTATATCCAGGTGGCCCGGGACGAAGGCGCCGAATGCGTCCTCGGCGGCGGGCCGGCGGACCGTCCCGAATGCGGCGACGGCTGGTTCGTCGAGCCGACCATATTCACCGGCGTCGACAACCGCATGCGCATCGCCCAGGAAGAGGTGTTCGGCCCGGTGCTCTCGGTGATCCGCTTCGCCGACGAGGACGAGGCCGTCGCCATCGCCAACGACACCGCTTACGGCCTCGCCGCCGGGGTGTGGACGCAGAGCATCAAGCGCGCGATCACGGTGTCGGAGCGCCTGCGCGCCGGCACGGTGTGGGTCAACACCTACCGGGCGGTGAGCTTCATGTCGCCCTTCGGCGGCTTCAAGCGCTCGGGCCTCGGGCGCGAGAACGGCCAGGAGGCCATCCGCGAATACCTGCAGACGAAATGCGTGTGGATCAGCACCGCCGACGAGGTGCCCGACCCCTTCGTCATACGCTAGCGGGACTCCCCGCCCCGCGGCGGCGGCGGACGGCGGCCATTTCCCACTGATCCGAAAGACAGAAGATGAAACAGACGAACGTGCAGGTCCTGTTCCGCCGGGAGCCCCGGGGCTTTCCCGTGGCCGATGATTTCGAGATCGTCGAGGCCCCCGTGCCCTTGCCCGGCCCCGGCCAGTTCCTTGTCGGCAGCCTGTTTCTGTCGCTCGATCCCTACATGCGCATGCTCATGGGCGGCGGCTGGACCTTTTTCGGCGCGGCGATGGTGCCGGGCCAGGTGATGGTCGGCCGCGTGCTGGGCAAGGTCCTCGAAAGCAACAACCCCAATTTCAAGCCCGGCGACCACGTTGTCGGGCGCCTCGGCTGGCAGATGTATGCGGTCTCGGACGGGAAGGACCTGGATTTCAAGGTCGTGCCCAAGGACAACGTTCCCCTCACCGCCTATCTGGGAGCGTGCGGATCGAACGGCGTCACCGGGTGGACCGGCCTGAAGATCATCGGCCAGCCGAAGGAGGGCGAATGCGTGCTCGTCTCCGCGGCGGCGGGGTCCGTCGGCAGCGCCGTCGGCCAGATCGCCAAGGCCATGGGCTGCCGGACGATCGGCATCGCCGGGGGCCCGGAGAAGTGCCGGATCGTCACCGGCGAGTTCGGGTTCGATGCCTGCTGCGACTACAAGCGCGACGACCTGGCGGAACAGATCGGGGCCGCGGCGGACGACGGCGTCGATGTGTACTTCGACAGCGTCGGCGGCGCCATGCTGGACACCGTCCTGCCTCACCTGAACCGGCTCGCCCGGGTCCCGGTGTGCGGCGTGCTGTCCCAATACAACGCCGAAGGAACGCCCTACGGCGTCACCAACACGCGCCTGGTCTTCGACAAGAGCCTGCGCATTCAAGGATTCCTGCTGAGCAATTACCGCGAGACATGGGATAAGGCGCGGGCCGAGCTGGAGGACCTTGTCGCGTCCGGCCGCCTGCGCTACCGCGAGACCATCGCCAAGGGACTGGAGAACGCGCCGGACGCCTTCATCGGCATGCTGCGGGGACGCAACCTCGGCAAGCAGCTCGTCAAGCTCACATAATCCCGGGATCAACCAGCTTCGCCTTTGCCGTCCACCGTGACACCCGTTCGGCCGGCCGTATAGGCGTGCCTCAGGTACAGGCCGGTGCCCAGGGCCACCGCGGCGACCGCCAGGAAGGCGGCGGTGTAGCCGTCCGTGACCGCGACCAGGGCACCGAAGGCGGGAGGCACGACGACGACGCCTCCGAACATGACGAACTGCACGGCGCCGGTGGCCTGGCCGATGGCGCCTTCGGGCGCCCGGCTGGCGACCTCGGAGAGAAAGACCCCGTTCCAGCCGAAGCTGCTGACCCCGAGGGCGAGGGCGAGGATGGTGAGCAGGGCCGGCGGCCAGGCGGGCGTGAGGAGCGCCGTCGCCGCCAGGCAGGCGGCCATCATCACGCCCAGGCCGGCAAGAACGGCGCGCGCCGAAACGACGCTCCCCGCCACGGCGCCCCACAACAGGCGCCCGGCGATCCCCCCGGCC
>JADFIH010000034.1 GCA_022566715.1 Pseudomonadota bacterium
GGGCTTCAAGTTGCTCCAGGCGCGCCCCCTGCACGTCGAGGCGGCCCACGTGCCCGACGAGATTTGGCTGCGCCACCCCAGTCTGACCGGCCACCCGGCGGGCGTCGGCTGGGGCTCGGGCCGGGCCTGTGTCATCAACTGCGAGTGCGAGCTTTCGCGCGTGGCGCCCGGCGATATTTTGGTGACCACGGTCGCGGGCCCGGCGCTAAGCCAGATACTCCCGCGCGTCGCGGGCGTGGTCGCGGAACTCGGCGGCAGCACATCGCACCTTGCGTCGCTGGCGCGCGAGCGCGGCATCCCCATGGTGCTCGGCGTGCTCAACGCCACCCGGCGGATTCCCGACGGAGGGCAGGTGGCGGTCGACGGCGTGGCGGGCGTGGTGCGCTGGATTCCCTGAGCCGCGGCGCCGGATACATACGAAGGACGAACCCAATGGAACGAAGCGAATGGGAAACCTGCTAGCCGCCGTCGTCGATTCCCCCTTTCCCAGCCTCGACCCCGCCAAGGAGGTGTTGTCGGCGCTCGGCGCTGAATTGAGAATGGCGGAAGCGCCGACGCCCGACGCGATCCTCAAGGTCGCACGCCACGCCGACGCCCTGTTCGTGACCTATGGACAAGTGACCGGCGAGATCATCGACGCCCTGGAGAAATGCAAGGTCATCGGCCGCTTCGGCATCGGCACGGACAACATCGACATCGCCGCGGCGACGCGCAAGGGCATCGTCGTGACCTATGCGCCGGTCTACTGCCTCGATGAAGTGTCGGACCACGCCATGGCGCTGCTCTTTGCGTTGGCGCGCAAGATCCCCTACGCCAACAAACTGGTTCAGTCGGGACGCTGGGAGATGAAGGCGGTCACGCCGATCCACCGCTTTCGCGGCCGCACCCTCGGCCTCGTCGGGTTCGGCAACATTCCGCAGCTCGTCGCGCCCAAGGCGCAGGCCTTCGGCATCAATGTCATCGCCACCGACCCGTTCGTTGCGCCCGAGGTGGCCAAAAAACGAAACGTCAAGCTGGTCGAGTTCGACGAGTTGCTGGCGAAATCGGATTACGTCTCCATTCACGCACCGCTCACCGATGCGACCAGGAACATGTTCAGCACCGACGCCTTCAAGAAGATGAAGCCGGGGGCGTTCCTGATCAACACGGCGCGCGGGCCCATGGTGGACGTGGAGGCTCTGGCGCTGGCGCTGGACGCGGGCGAACTTGCCGGCGCCGCATTGGACGTGATGCCGGTCGAGCCGCCGCCCGCCGATTGCCCGGTCGTGGGGCGCGACGACGTCATCATCAACCCGCACACGGCGTTTTATTCGGAAGAGGCGCTCCTTGACCTGCAAACCACCGTCGCCAAGGACGTGGCCGCCGTTCTCAGCGGCAAGGCGCCGGCGTTCCCCGTCAATGCCAAGGAACTCGCGTAGTCGGCGCGGCGGCCAAAAGGCCAATAGGTATGTGCCAATGAAGGGCATGGTTCTGACGGCGCCCCATGAGGTTGCGCCCAAGGACGTGAAGCCGCCGGAGCGCGACTCCGGCGAGGCCCTGATTCGCGTGTCCAATTCCGGCATCTGCGGCACCGACCTGAAGATCTTTCAGGGCGGCATTCCCGTCGCCTACCCGCGCATCATGGGCCACGAGTCGGTGGGCGAGGTCGCCGAGGCCGGCACCGGCGTCAAATCCGGCGCGCCGGTCATCGTCGATCCGGCCTACTGCTGCGGCACCTGCTACATTTGCCGCTCGGGTCAGCCGAACCTTTGCCCGAACGGCGGATTGCTCGGCCGCGACGTCGATGGCGGCTTCGCCGAGCTGCAAACGGTTCCAGCGCAAAACATCTACATGCTGCCGGAGCAGATCGATCTTTCGGTGGCGCCGCTCATCCAGCCCATGACCACCTGCCTGCACGCCCAGCGGCTGGCCAAAATCTCGCCGGGCGAAGCCGTGATCGTCATGGGTCTGGGCGTCACGGGATTGCTGCACGTGCAGCTCGCGAAGGCGCACGGCGCCTATCCCGTCATCGGCATCACCCGTAGCCAATGGAAGCGCGAGCTTGCCGAAAAAGTAGGTGCGGACCTGACCTTAGCGCCGGATGCTAATATGAAGGACAAGGTTCTTGACGCCACCGGCGGGCACGGCGCGGACCTCGTGATCGAATCCGTCGGTAAACTTTCAGTGCTGGCCCAAGCCATCGACCTGGCGCGCTTGGGCGGCCGCATCGTGCCCTTCGGCATCTATACGGAAACCGAGGGCGCCCTGCCCTTCTACGACCTCTATTTCAAGGAGCTCAACCTGATCAACGCGCGGGTCGCCAAGGCGCAAGACTTTCCCGCCTGCATCGACTTGGTGCGCCGCGGCGTGGTCAAGCTGGAGCCCTTGATCAGCCACCGATTCCCGCTCGACCAAATAGACCAGGCGCTCGGCCTGCTCGACAGCGGCGATTCGGGCCGCATGAAGATCATCCTGAACCACGGGGTTTGAACGTGGGCCGCCCGCCCCGGGAAACCACGCGGAGCGTGGCGGGAGTGCGCGCATGACGGACGTAATTATTGCCGTGCTGGCCACGCTCGACAGCAAGGCGGCGGAAGCCGAGTTCCTCTGTGGCGCGCTCTCGCGGGCCGGTGTTCGCCCCTGGCTCATGGACCTTTCCCTGCGCCCGCATGAGCGCGGCGAGCCCTCCATCACCGAGGATCAGGTTTCGGGGGGCGCGGCCGCCGAAGCCGCCGGCGCCACCTGGCGGGACCTGGCCGGGATGGACCGCAACCGGGCTTCCGAGGTGATGATCGCGGGCGCCGGGAAGATCCTGCGCGAGCGCGCGGATGAGGACGGCTCTAGTGGCGGTATTGGCGGCGGCATCGGCGGCGTCATTGGCCTGGGCGGCGCCAATGGAACCTCCATGGCCTGCGCCCTCATGCGGACGTTGCCGCCGCTCATGCCCAAGGTCATGGTAAGCGTGGTGGCGGCAACCGCTGCGGTCGAATGGTACGTGGCCGAAAGCGACATCGCCATGTTCCCCTCGGTCGGCGATATCTCGTTGAACCGAATCACACGCGGCGTCATCGAAAATGCGTGCCGCGCCGTGGCGGCGATGGCGCTGGGCCGCGCCGAGGCCGGACCGGCCACGCGCGACGCGCCGCCGTTGATCGGTGTTTCCTCTTTTGGCGGCACCGCGGCCTGCGTCGACCGGGTGACCGAGCGATTGACCGGGGCGGGCTATGAGGTGATCCACTTCCACGCCTCCGGACCGGGCGGACGGGCCCTCGAATCGCTCGCCCGGCGGGGTGAACTCGCGGGCGTCATCGACGTGACCACCCACGAGCTCGCCGACCTGCTGGCCGAGGGCGTCTACAGCGCCGGCGACGGCCGTCTGCGCAACGCGGGTGACGCGGGTCTGCCCCAGGTCGTCGTGCCGGGGGCGCTCGATCATGCGAACTTCTGGGTCGGCCGCGTGCCGGAACGCTACAAGGACCGGGCGTTTTTCCAGTACAACGCCCAGAATATTCTCATGCGCACCAACCGCGAGGAGTTCGAGGCCTTGGGGCGCCTGATGGCCGAACGCCTGAACGCCGCACGGGGGCCCGTCCGCGTGCTTATTCCAACGCGCGGCTACAGCGAGCATACGAAACGCCGGACCCACGGCCTCAACGGGAGCGAATTGGGCCCCTGGTCACAACCCGAGGTGGATGCGGTCTTCGCGAGCGCCCTCAGCGATAATCTGCGACATGGCGAGATCAAGCAACTCGACCTGCACATCAACGACCCGGCGTTCGCCGATGCCTGCGCGGACGCGTTCCTGGCCATGATGCCGGCGCGGCGCGGCACGCAAGTGACGGGAAGATGACCGCGGCCCTCCCCCTGGAACAAGCCCGGACGGACGTCCTCATCATCGGCGGGGGCGCGGCGGCGACGCTGGCGGCCTTCGAGTGCGCAGACGCCGGCGTCGATGTGATCCAGGTCACCAAGGGGCGCGCCACCAGCGGCACGACGACGGTGGCGCGCGGAGGTTTCGCCGCCGCCATCGGCAAGGACGACAGCCCAGAGATGCACCTTCAGGAAATCCTCGAACAAGGCGGCGAACTCATCGACCCGGAGCTCGCGCGCACCTGGGTTTTCGAGATTCCGGAGATCGTGCGCGACCTGCGCACCTGGGGCGCCGGTTTCGTCACCGGCGAGGCGGGCGGCCTCGACCTGAAGATGTTCCCCAATCACACCCGCGCGCGCGCGGTACATCACTACGACACGACCGGCAACATGCTGACCAAGACCCTGTCCGCCAAACTGCGGGGCGACGAGCGCATCGGGCGTCATTCCCACACCACCATCGTCGATCTGGTGATGCGCGGGGGCCGCGTCGCCGGGGCCTGGGGCGTCGACACCCGGCGCGGCGTGCTCGTGGGATATTCCGCCGCGGAAATCATCCTGTGCACGGGCGGCGGCAGCGGCCTGTTCTACGTCAACGACAACCCACCACAGATCACGGGCGACGGTTACGTGCTGGGCTTTCGCGCGGGCGTGCCGTTGCTCGGCCTCGAGATGATCGACTTCCAGGCTATGTGCACGTCGCCCGAGGAGCTCTTCGGTTTCGCCCCCCACCCGACGGGCTTCATCAACGCGGGCGCCGTGTTCCGCAACAACGAGGGCGAGGAATTCCTGAAGCGCTATTTCCCCGAGACGGCGGAGCGCAGCACCCGCAGCGAAGTCATCCTCGCCATGGCCAAGGAAATCCAAGCCGGGCGCGCGGGCCTCACGGGCGGCATTTTCATGGACGCGACCAAAGTGCCGATGGAGACCATCCAGAAGCAGATCCCCCAGGTCTACAAGACCTGCCTGCACCGGGGCATCGACCTCACCAAGACGCCGCTGGAAGTGGCGCCGGGCAGCCACACCTGGCTGGGTGGACTCAAGATCGACAGGGACGGCGCGACACCGGTCCCCGGCCTCTGGGCGGCGGGGGAAACGGCGGGCGGAATACACGGCGGCAACCGCATCGGCGGCTCGGCCCTGTCGGCGTCCATGGTCTTTGGCCGCCGGGCCGGACGGGCCGCCGCGGAGGCCGTCGGAAACGGATCGGACGCGGACGCGGAAACGATCTCGGTTCCCGAGGCGGAGCGGGCGTGGCTCGCCGAGCTGATCGCGCGCGATACGGGGCCCCTCCAGGGCGAGGTCCGTCTGGGCTGCCGAATGCTGGCCCATGGCAAGCTCGGTCCCCTGCGCGATGCCGCCGGATGCGCCGAGGCGCTTGCGGAATACGAACGGATCGAAAGCGAGGACATCCCGCGGATGCGCCTCTCCGGCGAGGCTCGGGCCACGGAAAAAGTGCGCGCGCAGGAGATCGAAAGCGCCTTGTCCGTGCGCAACCTGGCCCTGCTCGGCCGCTTGCTCGCCACCGCCGCGCTGGCGCGCGAGGAGAGCCGGGGCGCCCATTTCCGGCTCGATTTCCCCGACACCGACGAGGCGAACTGGCGCGCGGTGACGCGCCTCGAACAAGAGTCCCCCGGCGGCATCTCGCTCCACAAGGACCCGGTCAAGAAGCGGACGGCGGCGAAGGCGTGAGAGCCCAGGCCCCCTGACGGTGCCGACGCCCCGCCCAGGTGCGGCCGGCGCATCTCGGGTCTTCACGATAAGAGTTTTCCACAGCTTTTTTTCGCCCGGCCCTGTTTCTACCGGGACGTTGGTGGTACGAAATGGTTATCGTGCTGAATCGATCTTTCGGGGAGGTACCGATGATTAAGTGGCTGTGGCGCCGCCTGTTCGGCCGCAAGGGGGGACCGACGAGGTTTCAGGTGATTGTCGCCGCGAACATCGCCGACACGACGAACCACCGGCCTCACCGCCTGAGGGGACGCAAGAGTCGAAAGTTCTGACGCCCTTCCGGCCCATGGGCTTTGCCGCGCGGCACGGTCCCGCCGACCCTCGCATTTCGGTCTTCAATGCGCCATGCGGGACGCGACAAGAGGTGCCGGCCGGACTATTCTGACGGCCAGAGGCCATCTATTTAATCAGGACGAACTCCCCTCATGCCACAATTCTACCGGCCCGATCTAGGCGCCAACCCGGACGATCCCTTCGCTCGGGATGGGGACGGCAAGTTGGTGCGCCGCCCGTACTGGCTCGACATGAGCGACCGCTCGATGGTCCTGGCCATGACCCACGGCGTCGGCGCCAAAGTGCCCAACGACCAGAAACGCGTTCATTTGCGGGACGTGGGCCGGGAACACCTCATCGACGACGTATGCGTGCAGGAGATTCTTCCGCCGGAGAAATAACGGCGGGTTTGATTTCCCGGACAAGACTCCGGGTAAGGCCGGAGTAAGGCCCGAGTAGGAATTGGATGAAGAGGCCGCCCATGACCGACGATACCCCCGCCGAGTACGTGACCATTCTGTCGAAGGAGTTCACCCCGGCCGCGCTGGAGTTCCACCGCCGCCAGATGGGGGAGAAAGGTTATATCGTCGACGGCCCCATCGTTGCCCACCAGTTCTTGATCCTGGAAGGGCTGGGCGAGCCAACCCCGCTGCTCGATGGCGACGCATACTTCGCGGTGACCTTCAAGCTGAAGCCGGCTTAGCGCAAGGCCGGGTTGTCATGACGCAGGGGCGCAGGGCCAGAAACCCCTTCAGGACCGCGCGCGCAGCATTAATAATTTAGAGCAAATTCTCCGGGTTGGCGGATCGCCTCCGGCGGTTCCGAACGACCCGAATTTGCTCCAGGCCGCCAGTTACCGCCAACGCAAGCCAGCCGAGAATAAACAGCGTGCCTCCGATGGGCGCGGCCATCGGGAACAGACCTCCGCCGCCGAACGCGCGGATATAAAGAGACCCGCAAAACAAGACCGTTCCGGCTAGAAACAACGCGCCCGCGGCGTGCACCGTCCTGCCTGCGGCCGCCTCGGCCCGTCCGCCGGCAAATCCGATCAGGGCCATCGCCAGCACATGCCAGGCCTGATACCGCGACGCGGTTTCAAACAATCCTTCGGCGCCGCCCGGCGCAATTCCGTGTGCGCCGAACGCCCCGAGAGCCACCAGCAAGGCTCCGTCGAGACCGGCAACGATCAACCAGAAAGGACTCAAACCACGTTCACCTTTTGCGAAAGCCAAGCCTGCGCCGGGACAGTGTAACGGACGATGCGGACGTGGTTTCCATCTATCGTTCGCGGGATTGACGGTACTGGTATGACTGGATACTATTTATACCACTAAGCAATCCGGCGCAGACCGGAGAAATGGGGAGGATCCGTGCAATCCGACGTCATTCGACGCAGGCGCCTGTCGGACGAAGTTCTGGTGCGCCTCGAATCCATGATTCTTTCACCGGACTATGCGCCCGGCGATCAGTTGCCGTCCGAGCGCGAGTTGATGGTGCGATTCGGGGTGGGACGTCCCGCCGTGCGCGAAGCCCTGTATTCGCTACAGAAGATGGGCCTTGTGGAGATCAACAGCGGCGAGCGCGGCCGCGTCACCAAGCCGACGCCCCGCGTTCTTCTCGACGGGTTCGCCGGGGCGGTCCGCCACCTATTGCTCGAGCCGGAAGGCGAGCGCCAGTTCCAGGAGGCGCGCACGTTCTTCGAGGTTGGGCTCGTACGCGACGCGGCGCGGCGCGCGACGTCAGAGCAGATCGAGCGCTTCGAGGCGGCGCTCGAAACCAATCACCGGGCGCTCGGCGATTTCGAGGCCTTCGAGCGCACTGACGTGGAATTTCATTACATCTTGGCTGAAATCTCGGGCAACCCGATCTTCACGGCGATCCACGAGGCGGTCGTCGAGTGGCTGACCAAGCAACGCTCGTTATCGCTGCGCGTCCCAGGCGCCGATCGCCTCGCATACGACTCGCACGCGAAAATCTTCGCAGCCGTCGCGGCGCACGACCTGGACCGCGCCGAACAGGTCATGCGCGAGCATCTGGATATTGTCGCCGATCAGTACTGGCAGGCGCGGGGGCAGATTCCGTGAGCCGTTTTGCGATCATCGTTGATTTCGCGCTGGAGGATGGTTCCTTCGATCGCTTCCATTCCTGCGTTTTGGAGAATGCCGCGAAATCGGTCAGCCTGGAGGCCGGGTGCCACCGATTCGACGTGCTGATCCCCGACGGCGAACAGGGTCGAATCGTTCTGTACGAGATTTACGAAGACGCGAAGGCGTTCGAGGCTCATCAGCGGACGCCCCATTTTCGGCAGTTCAATGCCGACACACGGGGTCTCGTCCGGGAGCGGTCGCTGTCGCGTTTCGTCCTGGGCGAGGGAATCTGACTGGAGACGCGGCGTGGGCCAAATATTGACGACGCAAGGGGGAGGAGCCGGACATGGCTGAGATGAGCCTGAAAAAAATGACCGCCAAACGGAATCTGAAGGTGGGTCATTTTGTCGTCGAGTTCGCAACGCCTGGGATCGGCCAGATCCTCAAGGCGGCGGGATGTGATTTCGTCCTTTTCGATACCGAGCACAGCGGCTTCGGGTATGAGACCGTCAAAAGCGTGCTGCGCTACATGCAGGCGGCGGACATGCCCACGATCGTGCGCGTGCCGTCGAAGGAGTATCACCACATCGCGCGCGCCGCCGACATGGGCGCCGAAGGCATCATGTTGCCCATGGTGGGAACAGCCAAGGAAGCCCGCGAGATTCTCGATTGCATGAAATACACGCCGCTCGGCCACCGCGGCGTCGCCTTGCAGGTGGCGCACGACCGCTACCGGCCCGGCCCGACGATGCCCAAGCTAGCGGCCGCCAACCGCTTCACCACCTTTTTCGCACAAATCGAGACGCGCCAAGGGGTCGACAACGCGGACGAGATCGCCGCGGTCGACGGCGTCGATTGCCTGTGGGTCGGACACTTCGATCTGAGCTGTTCGCTCGGGATTCCCGGAGAGTTCGACCATCCCGACTTCCTGTCCGCCATCGATACGGTCGTTGAGGCCTGCCGGAAACACAAGAAGGCGCTCGGCCGCCTGGTCGCGAACGTGGACGACGGCGTCGCCCTCTACGAACAGGGCTTCGACTTCATCTGCTACTCGGGCGATGTCTGGGTGCTGCACGCGGCCGTCCAGGCCGCCGTCAACGAGATGCGCGAGCGCACCGGCCGGCCCCGCACCGCCACAAAGGCGAAACCAAGCGCGGCCACGAAAAAGAAGGCGACCCCTAAAAAGGTTGTAGCAAAGATGAAAAAGCCAGTGGCCAAGAAGAAGGCGGCGCCGCGAAGGAAAAAGACGTGAGCAAGTTCCGAGTCGCCCTGAGCGGCGACTTCAACAAGGCCGACGGCACGCCAGCATACCCGATGTTCGACCTCGGGCCCCTGTCGGGCCCCGGCATCGAATATTTCTACTTGCCGCAGGGGCCGGAAATCGATGGCGCCGACCTCGAAGATGCCGACGCGCTGATCCAGCTTGGCGTCCAGTTCACGCGCCAAAGCGTGCCAAAAAACGGCCGCCTATCCGTTGTCGCGCGCTTCGGCGTGGGCTACGACAATGTCGACCTCGACGCTTGCACGGAAAATTCCATCGCCGCGGTCATCGCGCCGGACGGTGTCCGGCGGCCCGTTGCGGTCTCGATCATCACGCTCATCCTTGCGTTGACCGGCAAACTCCTCGCGAAGGACCGCATCGCCCGCATGGGGCCGGACGGCTGGGCGCAAAAGGGCGATTACATGGGCGTGGGGTTGGTCGGAAAGACTCTCGGGTCCGTCGGCATCGGTAATATCGGCGCCGAGATGTTCCGCATGGCCCAGCCCTTCGACATGAAATTCATCGCCTTCGATCCGTACGCGGACCAAGCGGCGGCGGACGAGTTGGGCGTGCGCGTGGTGGCGGATATCGAAACCGTGTTTCGCGAGGCGGACATCGTCTGCATCAACTGCCCGCTCACCGATGAAACCACGGGGATTGTCGGCGAGAAGCTGCTTTCGCTGATGAAGCCGGCGGCCTATCTCATCAACACGGCGCGTGGCCCGATCGTGGATCAGGCGGCGCTCACCAAGGCCTTGACCGCGCGGCGCATCGCCGGCGCCGGGCTTGACGTCCTGGCGCAGGAACCCCCGGATCCCCACGATCCGCTGCTGAAGCTCGACAACGTTATTGTAACGCCGCACGCCCTGTGCTGGACCGATCAATGCTTCGCCGGGATCGGCACCGCGGACGTCAAGGCAGTGCAAGACGTCATGCATGGCCGCAACCCGGCCGGGGTCGTCAATCGCGCGGTTCTCGAGACATCCAAGTGGCGAGAACGGTTGGCGGACTACGCAAAACGGTTTGAAGGCGTTGAGGCATAACAGCGCCGCAATTTCGCCGTTCCAAGGCGCAGGCCTGGAACACCACACCAACGGAGGAACCTCATGAGACTCAAAGTACCCTTAGCGGGACTGTTGGCCGCGGGCCTGCTGTTCGCGGCAGGGTCCCCAGCCACCGCCCAAAGCGCCGCCGACCGCGCCGTCGAGGCGGCCAAGAAGTACGCCGGCACGACTCTCAACATTACCTGGGAAGCGGGGCTTCAATCCCTCGATCCCCTGAACTTCTCGGGGCCCATGTGGGAGGAGTTGACCGGCATCAAGATCAACGTGATCGAGATCCCGATCAACGAGCTGTTCACCAAGACCCTGGCCGAGCATCGCGCTCGCACCGGTGCGTTCGACATGCTGAACGTCGTGCCCGCCTGGATGCCCGACCTGGCGGCGGCGGGTGCGCTCGAGCCGCTGGACGATTTCATCGACAAGTTCGGTTACCGCGACGAACTCCAGGATATCGCGCCGGTCTACCGCGACAACCAGATGACCTTCCGGGGCAAGATCTACGGTTTGCCCGATGATGGCGATGTACTGATCATGTACTACCGGAAGGACCTGTTTGGCGACCCGGCGAATCAGTCCGCCTTCAAGAGCCGGTTCGGATACGATCTGGCCCCGCCGACCACCTGGGCCCAGTTCAGGGATATTTCCCAATACTTCACCGAGAAGTTCGCGCCAGATCTCTATGGTTCGGCGATGATGCGTTCGGCGGGCCTGATCCATTATTTCTATGAGGAACGTTTCCGCGTCGAGGGTGGCAAGTTCTTCGACGCCGATACCATGAAGGCGCAAATCGGAAATGACATCGCGGTGAGCGTCCTGGAGGGCATGATCGACGAGCATCAGTTCATGCCGCCCGGCGTGGAAGGCTGGGGTCCGATCGAGGTGCTCAATGCCTGGCTCGCCGGCGACCTGGCGATGATGGGTTGGTGGCCGCCGCCCGGGCGCTGGTCGGCTGGTTACGGCACGGACACGGACGCCCTGTCCTGGCTGCCGAAATCGAAGGTTGCCGGCAAGGTCGGCTACGCGCTGCCGCCGGGCGGCACGCCTCAGCTCGCCGCGGGTTTCCTGTTGTCGGTTTCGGCGGACAGCAAGAACAAAGAGGCCGCCTACCTGTTCGCGCAATGGCTGAACAGCAAGGAGATCAGCCTGAAGCGCGTGCAGCTTCCGTTCGCTCTGCGCGACCCGTTCCGCATCTCGCACTTCGAGAGCGCCGAATACAAGGCGCTGTGGCCGGCGGCGAGCGACTATCTCGCCACACTGAAAAGTGCCGCCGAATCGGGTCTGCTCGATCTCTCGATCCGCAACACGTTCGCCTATGAGGACGCCCTGACGCGGGCAATCACGGCCTCGTTCGGTGGCGCCGATCCCAGGGAGGCGCTTAACAAAGCCGCCAAGGAATGGGATGACATCACAAAGCGGGTCGGTGTCGAGAAGCAAAGGGAAGCCTATCTGGACTGGGCGTCGAAACCGAACGCCTACCCAAAACGCTAACGAGTTGTATGGCCGCCAGCCGGGGCAAGAATAGAGATGCCCGGGTTGGCGGCCCTTTTTTTGTGAACGCCGTCTGATGACCGTCTCCACCAAAATAGCGGCCGGACTCTTCGGCAAGCGGGTCGATGCGTTCACCGACCGCAACTTCAAGTATCTGCTGATCGCGCCCGCTATTTTCATCCTCCTGCTGATCGGCATCTTTCCGCTGATCAATCTGGTCGTCGCGAGCTTCCAGGACATCACCATCCTGGGAGAAGACAAGTCCTTTCAGGGCCTGCTGAACTACAAGCGCCTGTTCTCCGACGCCCGCATGTGGGAATCGCTCTTGCACACGGTGCTGTTCATGGCGGTGGCGCTGCCCATCGAGCTCCTGCTGGGCACGGTGATGGCCCTTCTCCTCCTCGAAAAAATGTGGGGCCGCCAAATTTTCATCGCCCTGCTTATCATTCCGACCGTGATTGCGCCGATCGTCGCCGGGGCGACCTGGCGGCTGATGTTCGACAACCGTTTCGGCCCGATCAATCAGGTCCTGGGCTGGTTCAAAGGGGAACCCGTGAACATCGTCTGGATCGTCAATTCCAGCTACGTCTGGGCGGCGATCCTTGCCACCGAGGTCTGGCAGTGGACGCCTTTCATGTTCCTGATCCTGCTCGCGGGTTTTTCCAACGTCGACCGCACGCAGGTCGAAGCGGCGCAAATCGACGGGGCCTCCAACCTGCGCATCTTCTTCAAAATCGTGATCCCCGCCATCCGGCCGGTGCTGGCGATCGCACTGTTGATCCGCGCTCTCGACCTATTTCGCCTGTTCGACATCGTCTGGGCCTTGACGCGCGGGGGTCCCGGAACAATGACCGAGACCATATCGACCTTCACCTACGTCAAGGGATTCGAGCAGTTCGATACGAGCTATACCTCCGCCGTCGCCATCGTGGTCGTCGTTCTACTGTCGATCGCCGTGATCTTCGCGCTGCGGCGGGTGGAGATCGCGCGATGACCGGCGAGACACGGGCCGACGCCGTCTATGTGCCCAAGGACTGGTGGTTGCGCCGCCGGACTTGGACGTATGTTGGCCGCTACGCCGCCGCCATCGTCATCACGTTATTATTTCTGTTTCCGGTCTACTGGATCTTCATCATGGCGTTCAAGACCCCGGAAGAGGTCTTCGCTTCGCCACCCATTTGGTATCCGGCACAGATCCAGTTCAAGACCTTCGCGGTGCTGTTCCGGGACGGCGACGTCGGCACCATCGGCAATAGTTTGATTACCGCCGGCGTCAGTACGGTGCTCGCCATGTTCTTCGGCACCATCGCCGCCTACAGCTTGGCGCGCTTCAGGACGGGCGGTGAGAACCTTGCCATCTGGATCATTTCCCAGCGCATGATTCCGCCGATCGTGATCATATTCCCGGTGTTCCTGGTTTATGTGTTCTTCGGCTGGGTTGATACGTTTCAGGGTCTGATCCTTCTCTACACGGCCTTCAATTTACCCTACGTCACCTGGATGATGCGCGGCTATATCGAGGATATTCCCATCGAGCTGGAGCAGAGCGCGCTCGTCGACGGCTGGTCGCGCTGGCAGGTTCTTTTACGGGTCGTCTTTCCGATGGCCCGGGCCGGATTATTCGCCACGGCGGTCTTTACCTTCATATTCGCCTGGAACGACTTCATCTTCGCGCTGGTGCTGACGCGCGTGGAGATCACGACTTATCCGGTTCAGGTGACGAGTTTTTTTGGGCAACAGCAGACGTTTTGGGCCAAGATCGGGGCGATGAGCATTCTCGGAACCCTGCCGATCTTCTTTGCCGTCGCTTTGTTTCAGCGTTACCTGGTGCGCGGCATTTCGCTCGGCGCCATCAAGGGATAGGAAAGACCGCGATGGCCCGTCTGCGCATAACCGGTCTGTACAAGTCCTACGACTCCGTCCAAGCCGTCCGTGGCGTCGACCTGGACATTCCCGAGGGCGAGTTCGCCGTCCTGGTCGGCCCATCGGGCTGCGGCAAGAGCACGATGCTGCGCACGATCGCCGGACTCGAGGAACCGGACGCCGGCACCATCGAGATCGACGGCGAGATCGTCAACGACCTGCCTCCGCGCAGCCGCGATGTGGCGATGGTGTTCCAGAACTACGCGCTCTACCCCTACATGAAGGTCTTCGACAACATCGCTTTTGGGCTGCGCGCCCGCAAGTTTCCCGCCGGCGAAATCAAGGAACGGGTTCTGGCCGCGGCGGCGACCCTCAATATCTCCGGATTGCTCGACCGCCTGCCGCGCCAGCTCTCGGGCGGCGAGCGTCAACGCGTCGCCATCGGCCGGGCCATTGTCCGCGACGCGCGCCTTTTCCTCTTCGATGAGCCGCTCTCGAACCTGGATGCTCAGTTGCGCGAGGAGATGCGCCTCGAGATCAAGGAGCTGCATCAGAGGCTCGGCAAGACCATGATCTACGTCACGCATGACCAGATCGAGGCCAGGACCCTCGCGGACCGCGTCGTGCTTCTCAATAATGGCCGGATCGAGCAGGAGGGCGCGCCGCTCGACCTGTTCGAACGCCCCGTCAACCGGTTCGTCGCCGGGTTCCTCGGCTCGCCGTCGATGAATTTCATACCCGCCAGGCTCGTGGCGGCGGACGAGTCCCTGGCGGTCACGTTCGAGGACGGCACGGCCTTGGCGGTGCCCGCCGCGGCGTACGAGCGGCTCGCCGGGCGCAGCGGACACGATGTGATTTTTGGCGTCCGGACCGAACACATCAGCCGTGCGCGGGACGGCGATACCCGCGAAGGTCTGGCGCCGCTTAGCGCGACAATCGATGTGGTCCAGCCCACCGGCTCGCGCACCTATGTCACCTTCCGCCTCTCCGGAACGCCGGTGATGGCCGAGTTACGCGCGCACGATGTCGAACACCCGGGCCAGCGGATCGAGCTTGACGTCGATATGAACCGCGCCATCCTGATCGACCCGGAAACCGATCTCGTGCTGTGAACGCCGGACCGCGGCACCTAGGAAGCAACGAACCCATGCCCCCTCCCCCGCAGTCCATGCCCCCTCCCCCACGCGGCGTCATCCTCTACGGCACCGAAGAGCCGCCGAGCGAATGCCGCGTACTCACGGCGGGCCCGCTTCGCGTCGAACTGCAAAATGGCGGGATTCGCCAGGCCTCGTACCATGGGATCGAGGTACTCCGGGGCGTTTCCTTTCTGATCAGAGACCCCAACTGGGCGACCTACGGGCCCGAGATCACCAACTTGAAAGTCGAAGAGTCCGGCGATGGATTCCGGGTGACCTACGACGGCCAATGCGCGGATGCCGATCAAAGGTTTCGCTACCGGGCCGAGATCACCGGCGCGGCCGACGGCGCGCTCTCGTTTGCGGTGACAGGGCAGGCCGAGACCGATTTCGAAACCAACCGGCTTGGATTCGTCGTCCTCCATCCCATCGCCGGCCTGGCCGGCGAGCCGGTCCAGGTAGTCCATACCGACGGCGGGATCGAGAACACGCGCTTCCCGCGGCACGTCAGTCCCGATCAACCCATCTACGACATACGCTCGCTCACGCACGAGCCCCTGCCGGGCGTGAAGGCCGTCTGCACCATGGAGGGCGACGCCTTCGAGATGGAGGACCAGCGTAACTGGACCGACGCCTCCTACAAGACCTACATCCGCCCGCTCTCGCGCCCCCGGCCCTACACGGTCCCAGCCGGTGAGGGGATCGGGCAGGCCGTGTCGCTCCGTTTTGACGGGACGCCGTCTTCGCCCACAGGTGAGACAGCCGATGGGCCGGTTCAGGTCACGCTCGGCGGGCCCACCGGTGGCCGGATGCCGAGGATCGGACTCGGTGTCTCCGCCGATCAAGTGGACGCGGCGCTTGATGCGAGCGGCGCCATCGCCGGCCTCGGCCCACAAATTCTGGTTTGTGCCTACGACGCCCGCAGTGACGGCGAAGAGGTTCTGCGGAGCTACCGGGCCCTGGCCGAAGCCGTGGGCGCGGAGGCTGTGCTGGAATTGATTCTTCCCACGGACGTCCGCCCGGATGACGCGGCGGCGGTCGCCGCGAAGGCCTGCGCCAGTGCGGGCTTGTACCCCGCCGCGGTATCGGTGTTTCCGGCGCCCTATCTCACAAGCTACCAGCCCGAGGGGCCCTGGCCGGATGTCCCGCCGTTTGCGGCCTATTACGCCGCCGCGCGCGCGGCCTTCCCGGACGTGCCCATCGGGGGCGGCATGTTCTGCTACTTCACGGAGTTGAACCGCGCCCGCAGCGGCAAATCCGACGGCCTCGACTACGTCACCCACACGACCTGCCCCATCGTTCACGATGCGGACGACCGGGCGGTCATGGAATCCTTGGAAGCCCTGCAACCCATTATCGAGTCGACCAAAGCCTTCGCGGGCGATGTCCCCTACCGCATCGGCCCCAGTGCCATCGGCATGCGGCAGAACCCCTATGGCGCCGCACCGCTCGAGAACCCCGGCAATGTTCGCCTCGCCATGGCGCGCGCCGATCCTCGGCAGCGCGGCCTGTTCGGCGCCGCCTGGAACCTGGGCTACGTGGCGGAGGCCGCGCGGGGCGGCCTTGACGCCGTCGCGTTGTCGGCGCCGGTCGGTCCCTTCGGCGTTGTGTACCGCAAAATGGACTTCACCCAACCCTACTACGACGGGTTGGAAGAGGCGCGGCTGTTCCCGGTCTATCACGTGCTTGCGGGCATGGCGCGCGGGGCGGGGCGGGAAATGCTGGAGGCCACGTCGTCGGACCGCTCGCGCGTCCAGTGCGCCGCCTGGCGGAACGATCGGGGGCCCGAGCTTTGGCTCGCGAACCTGACGGCGGAGCCACGGGTCATCGCATTTGGGGGGTTGGAAAATAAGCCGGTACTGGTCCAAACTCTGGACGCCGCGCGCTTCGCCGCCGCGGCATCGAACCCCGCGCTGCTCCAGGATGGCGCGGGGGCGGCCGAACTACCGGCCGAGCTCACCCTGGACGCCTATGCCGTCGCCAGAATTTCAAGCGCCCCATGATTCGGACAGGGGCCAGGGAGGTCACAGATCATGGACGCCAAAGTCTTCGACAAATCTAAACTGCCGAGCCGCCACACCACCGTGGGGGCGGAGCGGGCGCCCCAGCGTTCGTTCTACTACGCCATGGGGTTGGACGCCGAAGACATCGCCAAACCGTTCGTCGGCGTGGTGACCACCTGGAACGAGGCCGCGCCGTGCAACATCTCCCTCTCGCGCCAGGCCCAGGCTGCCAAGAAAGGCGTCAAACGCGCCGGCGGCACGCCCCGGGAGTTCACCACCATCACCGTCACCGACGGCATCGCCATGGGCCATGCCGGCATGAAGGCCTCCTTGGCCTCACGCGAGGTGATCGCCGATTCCGTCGAACTAACGGTGCGCGGCCACTGCTATGACGCCATTCTCGGCATCGCCGGTTGCGACAAGTCGTTGCCCGGACTGATGATGGCCATGGTCCGCCTGAACGTTCCGTCCGTGTTCATGTACGGCGGGTCCATTCTGCCGGGCCGCTTTCAGGACAAGGACGTCACCATCGGCGACGTCTTCGAGGCGGTCGGCATGTTCGCGGCGGGCAAGGTGGACGAGGACTACCTGCACGACCTCGAGTGCGTCGCCTGCCCCTCCGCCGGATCGTGCGGGGGTCAGTTCACGGCGAATACGATGGCCTGCGTGTCCGAGGCGATCGGTCTGGCGCTGCCCGGGTCTTCGGGCGCGCCGGCGCCCTACGAATCGCGGGACGCCTATGCCGAAAAATCCGGCGAAGCCCTGATGAGCCTGGTGGCCACGCAATTACGGCCGCGCGACATCGTCACGCGCAAGGCGCTCGAAAACGCCGCTACCGTCGTGGCGGCCTCGGGTGGATCGACCAACGCCGGTCTTCATCTGCCCGCCATGGCGCACGAGTGCGGCATCGAGTTCGACCTGCACGACGTCACGGAGATCTTCAAGCGCACGCCCTACATCGCCGACTTGAAACCCGGCGGCAAATACCTTCCGAAGGATATGTTCGAGATCGGCGGCGTACCCGTCCTCATGAAGGTCTTACACGATGGCGGCTTTCTGCATGGGGACTGCCTCACTGTCACGGGCAAAACGATCGCGGATAATTTGCGCGACGTCACCTTTCCGGAAGACCAGGACGTCATCCGGCCCCTGTCGAACCCCTTGTCGCCGACCGGCGGCGTGGTCGGCCTGCGCGGGAACCTGGCGCCGCAAGGCGGGATCGTCAAAGTCGCCGGCATGAAGCGGCTTCAGTTCGAGGGCCCGGCGAAGATCTTCGACTCCGAGGAGGACTGCTATGAGGCGGTGCAGGCGGGTCGATACGCCGAGGGAGACGTGCTGGTCATCCGCTACGAGGGGCCACGCGGCGGCCCCGGCATGCGCGAGATGCTGGCCACGACCGCGGCGATCTACGGCCAGGGCATGGGCGAAAAGGTGGCGCTCATCACCGACGGCCGATTCTCCGGCGCGACGCGCGGTTTCTGCGTCGGACACCTGGGGCCCGAAGCCGCGGTGGGCGGCCCCATCGCCCTGATCAAGGATGGCGATAAAATTTCCATCGACGCGGAGGCGGGCACGCTCCACGTCCACCTCTCCGACGAGGAACTTGCGGCACGCAAAGCGGCATGGCGGCCGCGCCAGACCGATTTCCAATCGGGCACCCTATGGAAGTATGCGCAACTGGTCGGCGATGCCGAGAAGGGCGCGGTCACCCATCCCGGCGGAAGCGCCGAAACCCACGTCTACGCCGATATCTGATCGGCGCCGCCGCGCCGGGCGGTTTGGTGGAATTGGTCCGGCGCGTCAGTGGAAATTCGCGTAATAACAACAAGCTATCAGAAAAACTTGAGGTAACGCTCGCGCTCCCATTCGGACACGTGGTTCTGGTAGGCGCCCCATTCCCCGCGCTTGTACGAAAGCCACGACTCGAACATCGCGTCGCCCATAACCCGCCGGCTCAAGGCATCCGCCTCCAAGGCGTCCAACGCCTCGCCCAGGGTTTTCGGCAACCAGCGAACGCCTAGGCGCTCCAGTTCCTCCTCCGATTTGACGTAAAGGTTTTCGCGATGCGGCTCGCCGGGGTCGAGCCCCTCGGCGATGCCTTCCAGGCCGGCGGCGATCACCATTGCGGCGCCAAGGTAGGGATTGCACGAGCTATCGGCGGAGCGCACCTCGACCCGGCCGCCGCCGCGCGGGATGCGGACCGTGTTGCTGCGGTTGTTGTTGCCGTAGGACACGAAAACCGGCGCCCAAGTGAAGCCCGACATGCTGCCCCGCAGCACGAGACGCTTGTAACTGTTGACCGTCGGCGCCACGACCGCGTTGATCGCCGGCAGGTGACGCAGGACACCGGCGACAAACTGGTACCCGAGCGTGGAGAGGTTGCACTCCCGCGGATCATCCTCGCGGTAAAACAGGTTGTCCTCGTCCCCCGTCTTGACCAACGAAACATTGAAGTGGGCGCCGCTGCCGGCGCGGTCGTCGTACGGTTTCGGCATGAAGCTCGCGAAATATCCGTGCTTGCGCGCGATCTCGCCCGCCATCCAACGAAAGAAGACGAAACGGTCCGCCATGAGGAGGGCGGCCGAGTAATCGAAATCTATTTCGAATTGGCCAATGCCGTCTTCGTGGTCGAAGGAATAGACATCCCAGCCGAGCGTGTTCATGGCGTCGACGAGCTCGCCCATCCAATCGAGGTTATCGGCGAGCCGCTTGACGTCGTAAGCGGGCTTGTCGAGGTTCTTGCGGTCGCTCACCGGAACGAATTTGCCGTCCTCCGCCTCCTTCAAAACGAAGAATTCGGCTTCGATCCCCAGGTTGCAGGCGTAGCCCATGTCCGCGGCGTTGGCGAGAACGCGCTTCAAGATGTTGCGGCTGCAAGCCTCGAAGGGCTTGCCCTCGCACCAAAGATCGCTTGCGAACCACGCCGTCTCGGGCCGCCAAGGGGGAACCATGCAGGACGCCGGGTCCGGGTGAGCCGAGACCTCCTCGTCGCTGATATCCTGGGGCACGCCGTCGAGGGCCGCGCCGGTGCACAATTCGGAGCCGTCCATCATTTGGGCGAAATGCCGGAGCGGGACGACCTTGCTTTTGGAAACCCCGTGCAGATCGACATAACTCGGAAGCAAATATTTTACGCCGCCGCGCTCGAGCGACTCGAACAGGTCGCTCGCCGCGGTTTCTTGTTTTTTCAACACCCTTGTTACCTCCCCGAACAACCCACCACACTAGCTTTTTGCCGCTCACGGCTGCGGACCCGACGGTCCGCGCCTGCGCGGGCGCGCCGGATAACCGGCGGGCCGCCTTGCAGCCTTGGGCGATTCCAGCAGCCTTGAGCGATTCCTGGCGAACTGGAATCGCTCTAACGGTCCAATTTCGCGTATTCGACCAACGGAATGTCCTCATGAAGCGCCTTTTCGAGTTGACCGGCCAAGGCGTCCGCGCATTTGTCGAGCAACCATTGGCCCGAGTCCGCGCTGGCGCGGCGCGGCTTGCCGATGCCGCCGTGTTCGCTTTCCTTATCGACGGTGTAGGAGAAGAAACACGCCGCGCCCCGGTCGGGCTCGTCCACGGCCTTGTCCATCTGAACGAGCCCTGGCCGCAAGTGCAGCATGAGCGAAGTCTCGGCGTCGTTCGCGTGCCAATTCGTACCGCCGTCATCGTGGTAATAGTCGAAAACGTCGCTGGAGATCTCCCAAACGGAGCGCAGCGCGATGCGCAGGCCGGGCAGGTCCGTTCGGATGTTTTCCAGGCCGACGCGCAATGGCGCCCAGTTCGTCACGTGACCGTTCAAGAGGAGCATGCGGCCGAACCCCGCGCCGACCACCCACTCCGCGAGATCGAGCACCATCCGGCTGAGTGTTTCGGGCCGTAGAGACAGCGTTCC
>JADFIH010000197.1 GCA_022566715.1 Pseudomonadota bacterium
GGCCGGGATCTCGGCGCCGCCCTGCCTGCGCCGCGTGCGGGCCCTCGAAAAGGCGGGCTTCCTTCAGGGCTATCATGCGGAGATCAACGCCAAGGCGTTGGGGTTCGACGTGACGGTCTTCGCTCTCGTCGGGTTGCACTCGCAGGCCGAAACCGACCTTGTCGCTTTTGAAACGCGTGTCGCCGGCTGGCCGTTGGTGCGTCACTGTTTCATGCTCGCGGGCGAGGTCGACTTTCTACTAAAGATCGTGGCGCACGATTGGGACGAATATCAAACCTTCCTGACCTCCGAACTCACCGCCGCCCCCAATGTCGCCCAAGTGAAAAGCTCCCTCGCCATACGTGCAAGCAAGACGCTCCCGGGCGTTCCTTTCGACGACGACACAACCTGAGAGTGCGCGGCGTTTTGCCGCGGAGATTGTGATTGGACCTTGCAACCCAACTCTGTCACGATCACGCCATCCATACGGCGGCGATGGCGCCGTTGCATGATGCCGCTGCCAATTAGGCGGAATTGGAGGGTGTGTAACAAACATGACTCCACCTGACCATTCATAGGCGTTCAGACAAGTTGGCGTTCAGACAAGTTGGAACAGATGTACCAACGTGGCCCGGTCTTGGATCGGGCGCGGAGAGACGCTCTCCGCCATTGAAACCCCGCCCATTTCGCCGTACGCGGCCGCCGAATCGGCGTTCACGGCTGAATGACCGGCGGGGTTTCTACGTGTTCAGTCTTACGCGAAGTTATTTGTATTCGACGCTGACGACTTCGTAGCCGCGCTGACCATTCGGCGTGTGCACCTCGACCGCGTCGCCCGAAGTCTTGCCGATAAGCGCGCGCGCCAGCGGCGAGGTAACGGAAAGAAGCCCGGCGCGAATATCGGACTCTTCCGAACCGACGATCTGATAGGTCGACTCTTCGTCCGTGGCGTCGTCGGCGAGGGTAACGAAGGCGCCGAACTTGATGTCGTCGCCCGACAGTTTGGTCACGTCGATCACCTTCGCGCGGCGCAGTTTGTCCGTAAGCTCCTCGACACGGCCTTCCACGATCGCTTGGCGTTCCTTCGCGGCGTGGTACTCGGCGTTCTCGGAAAGGTCGCCGTGCTCGCGCGCTTCGGAAATCGCCTTGATGATCGACGGGCGCTCCTCGCCCTTAAGGCGTTTCAACTCTTGCTCGATCCGCGCGTAGCCGTCGGCCGTCATTGGTTCCGTGCTCATATTCGAACCCTGGTCGGTTGGCGGGCCCTGTGCCCGCGTTCTCACCTTGTGCCGTCAATCGGGAGACCTAAAATATGACTGGAGCGGCGCAACATCAAGGCTGCCGGAGCGCAAACTGTTAATGGCCTGAACTGCCGCGCGTGAGCCCGCAACCGTCGTATAATAGGGAATTCCGTTGACAAGCGCGGTCCGGCGCAGGTCGAAGCTGTCGGCAACCGCTTGTGCGCCCTCGGTCGTGTTGAACACGATGCCGATCTCGCCATTCTTCATGGCGTCGACGATGTGCGGCCGCCCCTCCAAGACTTTCTTGATAAGCCGGACGGTTAGCCCGTGTTCTTCGAGGTAACGCGCAGTCCCGGACGTCGCCATGACCTCGAACCCCATGCCGCTAAGGCGCCGCGCCAGGTCGACAAAAGCCGGTTTGTCGGCATCCTTTATCGAGATGAACGCCGTTCCGCTTTGGGGTAAATCCGTGCCCGAGGCAAGCTGCGACTTGGCGAACGCGCGGTCGAAATCGCGGTCGATACCCATGACCTCGCCGGTCGACTTCATTTCCGGCCCGAGCAGGGTGTCGACGCCGGGAAACCGGTTGAAGGGAAAAACCGCTTCCTTGACCGCCGTGTGCGTGAATGTGGGCGCGGTGAGGCCGAAGGAGGCCAACGCTTCGCCCGCCATCACGCGCGCCGCGACCTTGGCGATGGGCAGACCGATCGCCTTGGCGACAAAGGGTACGGTGCGGCTCGCCCGTGGATTGACCTCGAGGACATAGACCTCGCCGTCCTTCACCGCGTATTGGACATTCATCAGTCCGACGACGCCGAGGCCGCGCGCCAGGGCCTCGGTGTGGCGCCGGATGTCGTCGATGGTGGCGTCGGGTAGCGAATAGGGCGGCAGGGAGCACGCCGAATCGCCGGAGTGGATTCCCGCTTCCTCGATGTGCTCCATGATCCCGGCGACGAAGACCGTCTCGCCGTCGGCCAGCGCATCGACGTCGACCTCGACGGCGTTCCGCAGGTAGCTGTCGATGAGCACGGGGTTGTTGCCCGAGATGCGCATCGCTTCGCCCATGTAGCGCGCCAGCGCGCCGCGGTCGTACACGATTTCCATGGCCCGGCCGCCAAGAACATAGGACGGGCGGATCAAGACCGGATAACCGACCTCGTCGGCGACGGCTTCGGCTTCCTCGAGCGAGGAGGCGACACCGTTGACGGGCTGGCGAAGTCCCAGATCGGACAGCAGGTGTTTGAAGCGGTCGCGGTCTTCGGCCAGGTCGATGGCGTCGGGCGAGGTGCCCAGCACGCGCACGCCGGCCGCCTCCAATGCGGCCGCGAGCTTGAGCGGGGTCTGCCCGCCGAACTGAACGATCACGCCGACCAGGGTTCCCTTGGCCCCTTCGGCGCGCACCACCTCCAGCACGTCCTCGATGGTCAGGGGCTCGAAGTACAACCGGTCCGACGTGTCGTAGTCGGTCGACACGGTCTCCGGATTGCAGTTGATCATGATGGTCTCGAAGCCCGCCTCGGACAGGGCGTAGGCCGCGTGCACGCAACAGTAGTCGAACTCGATGCCCTGGCCGATGCGGTTGGGCCCGCTGCCCAGGATGATGATCTTGTTGGTCTCGCCCGGTTGCGCTTCGCACTCGGACGAACCGCTTTCCAGCGCCGTGTCGCTTTCATATGTCGAATAGAGATACGGCGTGCGCGCTTCGAACTCGGCGGCGCAGGTATCGACCCGTTTGAACGCGGGCACGACACCGAGCCGGGCGCGCAGCTTCGCCACCGCCGGCTCATCCGATCCCGCCAGTTCGGCCAGGCGCGCGTCGCAAAAGCCCATCTTTTTGAGGGCCAGGAGTCCGGCGCGGTCATCCGGCAGGCCGTTTGCGCGCACCTCCGCTTCGGTCTCCACGATGGTACGGATCTGGTCGAGAAACCAGGGGTCGTACTTGCAGGCCGCCTGAATCTCCTCGAGGCTCAGACCTTCGCGAAAGGCCTGGGCGATCAACAATATCCGGTCGGGCGTCGCCACCGCCAGGGCCGCGCGCACCGCGCCCTTGTCGCCGCCGTCGTAGCCCGGGATTTCGATTTCGTCGAAGCCCGTCAATCCCGTTTCCAATGAACGCAGGGCTTTCTGTATCGATTCCGCGAAGCTGCGGCCGAGCGCCATCGCTTCGCCCACCGACTTCATCGATATGCTCAGGATGGCCTCGGAGCCGGGGAACTTCTCGAAGGTGAAGCGCGGCACCTTGGTGACGACGTAGTCGATGGTGGGCTCGAAGGAGGCCGGGGTGACGCCGGTAATCTCGTTGTCGAGTTCGTCGAGGGTGTAGCCGACCGCCAGCCGCGCCGCCACCTTGGCGATGGGAAAGCCCGTCGCCTTCGAGGCCAGCGCCGAGGAGCGCGACACGCGCGGGTTCATTTCGATGACGACCAGCCGGCCGTCGTCCGGGTTGACCGCGAACTGCACGTTGGAGCCGCCGGTCTCGACGCCGATCTCGCGCAGCACCGCGATCGAGGCGTTGCGCATGATCTGGTATTCCTTGTCCGTCAACGTCAGCGCCGGCGCCACGGTGATCGAATCGCCCGTGTGCACCCCCATGGGGTCCACGTTCTCGATCGAGCAGACGATGATGACGTTGTCGTTCTTGTCGCGCACCACCTCCATCTCGAATTCCTTCCAACCCAGCACCGATTCCTCGATCAGCACTTCGTTGGCCGGCGATGCGGCGAGCCCGGTGGCGACGACTTGGTCGAATTCCTCGCGGTTGTAGGCGACGCCGCCGCCGGTGCCGCCGAGCGTGAAGCTCGGGCGCACGATGGCCGGCAGGCCGACGGCCTCGAGCCCCGCGCGCGCTTCTTCCAGGTTGTGCGCGACGTGGCTCTTGGGGCAGTCGAGGCCGATTCGCCGCATGGCGTCGCGGAACAGCTCGCGGTTTTCCGCCTTGGCGATGGCGTCGCGCGAGGCCCCGATCAACTCCACGCCGTACTGCGCGAGCGTGCCGTCGTCGGCCAGCGCCAGCGCCGTGTTCAGCGCGGTCTGCCCGCCCATGGTGGGGAGCAGCGCATCGGGGCGCTCCTTGGCGATGATCTTGGCGACGAACTCCGGCGTGATGGGCTCGATGTAGGTGGCGTGGGCCATGTCCGGGTCGGTCATGATCGTCGCCGGATTCGAGTTCACCAGGACGATGCGGTAGCCCTCTTCCTTCAGGACCTTGCAGGCCTGGCTGCCCGAATAGTCGAACTCGCAGGCCTGGCCGATGATGATCGGCCCGGCGCCGATGATCAGGATCGATTCGATGTCGGTGCGCTTAGGCATTTTCGCTACCTGCGCATGGGAACCTATCCCCTCCCCACACGGGGGGCGGGGAGGACGCAAGATTACTCCCTCCCCCCTGAT
>JADFIH010000035.1 GCA_022566715.1 Pseudomonadota bacterium
CAAAGACGAAGATCGCACGCC
The DNA here is from genome assembly GCA_022566715.1 of Pseudomonadota bacterium. Taxonomy (GTDB): domain Bacteria; phylum Pseudomonadota; class Alphaproteobacteria; order SHVP01; family SHVP01; genus JADFIH01. Next base: position 22 of record JADFIH010000035.1, read on the forward strand.
ATCCGAAGGCGTCCGTGAGAACGCCACCCAAAATAACCGCGATCATCGGCGCGGCGACCATCGCAACCGTGAGCGTTCCGATGACGGAGGCCGAACGGTCCGGGCCGTAGATGTCACGCACGATCGTGCGGGCGATCACAAGGCCGGCGGCGCCGCCGATGGCCTGAACAACGCGCCCCGCGATCAGTATCCAAAGCGATGGCGCCACGCCGGCGATAACCGTGCCGACGGCGAAAATGGCGATGCCGGCAAGAAGAACCGGGCGGCGGCCGAAGCGGTCCGACAGGGGCCCGTAGAAGAGCGTGGAGATCGCGATCGTAACCGCCGAAACGCTGAAATTCAGACTGGCCAACCCGAGCGAAACGTCGAAATGCACCGCGATGGCGGGAATCGACGGCACCAGGAGCTGCATGGCCATCGGCCCCATGGCGGTGGCCGACACCAGCGCCGCGAGGAAGAGGAGGGAGACTTTTTGCCCCTGACTCATAGGTTGGAACGCACCCAAAATAGTCCAGCCGAGCCCAAAGGCCCGGCCTTCTATCCTAGGGCCATTTCGCCGTCGGGAGCGAACGCCAATTGGTGGGAGGAATCGGGTGACTTCGGAGCGCGTCAGTAACAGCTTGTGGCCGGCCGCACTTCTCGCGCCGTTTTGCGCAGCGCCTTGGGCAAAACCGGCCTGTAGGCGGGCGAATAGGTGAAGGTAACCTCGTAGTCCGTCCACTCGTTGACCAGGGGTCCGCCCTGGGTGCGGAAAAAGCCGAGCGAGCCGGTGGCCGACCCATAAGGGCCATGCAGGATTCCGGGCGGCCGCCAGAAATAGGCCCCCGGCCGCATAATGCCGACGTTGCCGGCCATCTCGCCGGCCAGCATATACATCTCTTCGACAACCGTGTGGGTCTCGACCTTTCCCGCCCAGCCGTCGGGGTGGGATTGCGGCATGGCGCCGTAGAGGAAGGTCCAGTCACCGTTGCGCGGGTCCTGCCGCAGGGTCTTGAGAGCGCCGCGCCCGCCAAGCTCGGGATCGAGATCGCTGCCGTCTGGCATCACGCCCCAAGGCATTTCCATGCTATCGAGCCGCTCGACGAGCAGGTTCTCCTGATACAGACCCGCCTCTGCTTTCCCCCGGCGCGCAACGGGAGTCGCGGAAAAGAACGTCAGCACGATGGCGCCGGCGCGGGACGACGCCCGCAGCCGCGGGTATCCCGCAGGCAGGTTGGCGTAACAATGCGGACCGTAGTCGATCCCAGCGATCCGAACCGATCCATCGAGAACGAAAAACTCTTCGTCGGCGAGCAGGTGCTCCCGGGCCGTCCGCTTCCAACCGGCCGGATATTTGATCAGCACGCTCGACGCACCGCTGATTCTGTCGAGGCTCAGGATCTTCGAGTGAACGTCCGGCCGGGCGCCGCCATAGAGGCCCTTATGCCAGCGGATGGCTTGCGACTGAATGAATTCGATTTGCGGCCGTGCCATGTCGGTCTCCTTGCGCCGCCCCGGGCTCAGTAGTTCCGGGCGCCATCGAACCGGAAGGTGGCGTATTGCTGAAGCTCGGGCGGCAGCACGGGAACGTAGTCCGGATCCCAATCAAAAGACTCCTGCGCTGCGCCGTAGGTCGTGCTGAGCGCGCCGCCCTTGGTACGGAAGAAATAGAGATTACCCGTCCGGGTGCCGTAGGGGCCATGCGGCACCTCTTTCGGGCGCCAGAAATAGGCGCCGGGCCGCATGGTGCCGAGATTGCCCGCGACCTCGCCCGCGAGTAGGTACATCTCCTCGACCGTGGGATGGATCTCGGGTTCGAGCCCGTTGCGGAGCGGCATCGTACCGAGCAGCCAGGTTTCATCCTGAGTGTACGGGTCCACCCTCAGCATCTTGCGGCCCCTGCCCGGCGGAAACTTCGGGTTGGTCACGCCGCCCCAGGGCCCGTCCATACCATCGACAAACGTGACAAGCCGCTCGTGGTCGAACCCTTCCGATCCAGCGTCCTGCAGCCCCGGCTCCCCTTCGAAGAAGGAGAGAACCACCGCACCTTGGGACGAAGCGGCCCCCTCCCGCGTGTACCCGGCAGGCAGGTAGGCAAAGGTATGGGGACCGTAGACGACGTCGTTGATCCGAAGTTCGCCCTGGACGACGAAGAGCTCTTCGTCGGCGGAAAGCGCGAGTTTTCCGCGCTGAGACCAGCCCCGTGGATAACGTTGGAGAAGGCTCGCGGCGCCCGTCTCGTCATCCCGGCTCAGGATCTTAGTCTCGACGCCCGGGCGGAACGAGTCGTAACGCCCCCGCTGCCATGACAACCACTGACTCTGAATGAACTCGATATGGGGTCGCGCCATCTCATCCTCCGGGCTCAGCCGTCTGCCAGCGTACGGACCAGCCCCTGCGTCCGGCTTTGATCCAGATCAAATCGTTATACGGTTGGCAGCAAGCGATAATTCCACCACAATATGTGGGCAATCAAACGGGAGGATGAATTCATGAAACGATTTGTATTTGGGGTAGCGCTTCCCCTTCTCCTCGCGGCGTTCATCACCGCGCCGGGAACAACGGCGAACGCGCAAGACAAAACAACCCTGCGGATGGCCGTGTGGCTTCCGCCGGTCCATCATCTAAGTCACAGCCTGCAGGATTGGGCCGACGAAGTGGAAAAGGCCTCCGGCGGCAGCCTCGTCATTCAGCTTGATTCCGCGCCCCTGGCAAAGCCGCCGGGACAATATGAGCTCGCACGCAAGGGTGTGGCCGACATGGCCTACCACGTCCTCGGTTATACGCCGGGCCGGTTCGAAATCTTGCGCGCCACCGAGCTGCCGTTCATTTCCCCGAACGCCGAAATCGGTAGCCAGGCCACCTGGGACTGGTACGAGCGCAATGTCGGCACCAAGGAAATGGAGGACGTGAAGCTCATCACCTTGTGGATTCACGGTCCAGGACTGGTGCATACCAAGAAAGAGGTCAAGACACTTGAAGACCTCAAGGGTGTGAAGCTTCGCGTGGGCGGCGGCGGTGTCGCCATGGCCGAGGCCCTGGGTGCGGTTCCGGTCCCCATGTCGGCGACCCAGGCGCATGAATCCCTGCAACGCGGAACGACCGATGGCACCATGTTTCCCTGGGAATCGATCTCCGGCTTCCGGCTTACCAAGCTTGTCGGTTATCACCTGGAAATTCCCGGTGGTCTCTACTCGACGCCCTTTGCGCTGGTGATGAACAGCAAGGCCTTCGACAAACTCTCGCCCGAGCACCAAGCCGTCCTTAACGAGAAGGGCGGTATCTGGGGCGCCAAGTTCATCGGCAAACGCTGGGACGACGCTGACGCCACGGGCCGCAGGGACGCCGAGGCGAACGGCAATAAGATCCAGCAAATCGACGCCGCGGAACTCGAACGGTGGCGGACGAAGATTGCCTTCATGAACGACGAGTGGATCAAGAAGGCGGACGCCAACGGTTGGGACGGCAAGGCCCTTCTCGAAGATCTCCGCGCGACCATGGAGAAGTTTGGCGCGACCAACTGACCTCGCGCGTGCGCGCAGTGGACTTGCTACAGCGGATCGACGCCCTTACCGCACGAGCCTCGACGTGGCTCGTGCGGATGGGGGCGGCCGCGCTTGCCATCATGATGCTGCTGACGTTCTTGAACGTCGCCGGGCGCAAACTCCTGAACAACCCGATCGTCGGCGCCGTCGAAATGACGGAACTGCTGATGGGCTTGATCGTGTTCCTTGGCATCGCTTACACGACCTATTCGCGCAGCCACGTAACCGTCGACATCATCACCTCTCACCTTCCTGATCGGGCACGCGGCGTACTCGCCCTCGCCGCGCTGATTCTTAGCGCCGGCTTCGTGGCGTTCATGTCCTGGCGTTTGTGGGTGGTCGCAAATGAGACCGTCAGCGACAATCTGAGGACGCAGGTCTGGGAGCTTCCGGTCTATCCGGCGGCTTATTTGATGGCGGCCGGCAGTATGCTGATGGTTTTGATCCTGTTGGTGCAGATCGTTCAGTCGACACTGCGGCTGGCGCCGCGGCGCGGCGCGGCTCCCTCGCGGACCGACTAGGCTCGACCAGGCTCGGCCCCTCCCGCCACCATGGAACCGCTCACCATCGGCATACTAGCGTTCGCCATCATGCTCGTCATGATGTTCGCGGGCGTCCCCATCGGGTTCGCCATGGGGCTCGCGGGATTTGGCGGTATCGCCGCGATCCGAGGATTTGATCCCGCCCTGAACCTGCTCGGCCAGACCGCATTCGAAACGGCGGTCACGCACAACCTCAGCATTATCCCGCTGTTCGTTCTCATGGGCTATTTCGCGACAAATTCGGGGCTGAGCGCCGATCTCTACCGCGCCTTCAATGTCTGGTTCGGCCACCGCCGCGGCGGATTGGCGCTGGCGACGATCGGCGCCTGCGGCTCCTTCGCCGCCATATGCGGCTCCAGTATCGCCACGGCCGCCACCATGAGCCAGGTCGCGATGCCGGAGATGCGGCGCTACAAGTACGACGATCGCCTCGCGACAGGGTCCATCGCGGCGGGCGGCACGATCGGCATATTGATTCCGCCGAGCGTCATTCTCGCGCTCTATGGCATCCTAACCGAAACCAATATTGGCGACCTGTTCCTAGCCGGCGTGGTGCCTGGATTGCTGACCGTCGTCGGTTTCATGATCACGATTTCCATCCTGACCAACATCAACCCGGCGCTCGGCCCGCGTGGCGCCAAGTCGACAGCCCTGCAGAAGTTGCTGGCCTTCCGCGAGACCTGGGGCATGCTGGTCCTGTTCGGGCTCGTCATCGGCGGTATCTACCTTGGCGTCTTCACGCCGACCGAGGCCGCCGGCATCGGCGCCATGGGCGCCTTCCTGCTCGCCGTGCTGCGCCGCCGCATGACTCCCAAGCTCTTCCTGTCCTGCCTTGTGGACACGGTGGGCACCACGGCGATGCTGTTCACCATTCTGATCGGCGCCATTTTCCTCAACAACCTTCTGATTCTCAGCGACATGGCGCGGGCCCTTTCGAACTGGGTCGACGGCCTGGCCATGTCGGATACCTGGATCATGGTGGTGATTCTGCTGATCTATGTGGTCCTTGGTTTTGCCCTCGACGCTTTGGCGATGGTCCTCCTGACGGTGCCGATCTTTTTTCCCATCGTGCTGGGACTGGGGTTCGATCCCATCTGGTTCGGCATTATCGTCGTCATGGTCGTGGAGCTCGCCTTGATCACGCCGCCCGTCGGCATGAACATGTTCGTGATCAAGGGAATGGTTCCGGACGTGCCGCTCAGCACGATCTACGCGGGCGTGTTACCTTTCGCCGTGGCCCAGGCCATCTTGATCGGCATCATCTTCGCCTTTCCCGAGATCGCCACCTGGCTGCCGGCGACGGCCCGCTAGATGTGATGTCTCAGGAGGTTGTTCATTCGGTCCAAACTTGAGAAGCTGATGTTTGGAAGAACAAAAGCTCCCGGAGGAGGACCAAATGAACGTCCATGACAATGCCCGCCTGACGCGCCGGGGTCGAGAGATTTTGATTTCCCGCCTGTAACGGGGAGAACGCCCCCGGGGAATAACCGGCGGCCGGCCCTATTTTTTGCGGTTGGCCTTTTCGGGCGAGTCCCGCCATAATTTGACCGAGAGCGGCGGGGCGCCGCTCGCAGGATTTTTGGGGAGGAACCCATCGCAGCCAACCAGCCACTTCTGCGCGTCGAACACTTGACGGTCGAGTTCCCGACGCGCAAGGGAACGCTGATCGCCGTCGACGATGTCAGCTTCGACCTCCAGCCCGGCGAGATTCTGGGCGTGGTCGGCGAATCCGGCGCCGGCAAGTCCATGACCGGCTACGCCATTATCGGACTCCTGGATCGGCCGGGACGAATCGCCGGCGGCAGGATCGAGCTCGACGGTGAGCGTATCGACAACCTGCCGCCAGAGAAGATGCGCCGGTTCAGGGGCCGGCGCATCGGCGCGATATTCCAGGATCCGCTGACCAGCCTCAATCCGCTGCTGCGCATCAGCGACCAGATTATCGAAACCATCCGAACGCACATGGACATGGACGAGCGGCAGGCGCGGGCGCGCACGCTCGAGCTCCTGAACGAAGTCGGCATCCCCGCGGCGGCCGAACGCATGGACGAGTACCCGCACCAGTTCTCCGGCGGGATGCGTCAGCGCATCGTCATCGCGCTTGCGCTCGCCGCCAACCCACAACTCATTATCGCGGACGAACCGACGACGGCGCTGGACGTGTCGATCCAGGCGCAGATCATCCGGTTGCTCAAACGCCTGTGCAAGGATCACGATACGGCCATTATGCTGATTACCCACGATATGGGCGTGATCGCCGAGGCCGCCGACCGCGTCGCCGTCATGTATGCCGGGCGCATTGTCGAGCTGGGTCCCGTGCGCGACGTCATCAAGGACGCCAAGCATCCCTATACCAAGGGCTTGATGGATTCGATCCCCGCCATCGGGCAGGACGTGCGCGTGTTGGCGCAAATCAAAGGCGCGATGCCGCGCCTCAACGCCATACCGCCCGGCTGTTCCTTCAATCCGCGTTGTCCGCAAGCGATGGACCGGTGCCGGGTCGAGCGGCCGGAACTCATCACCCAGGGCGCCAGCGCGGTCGCCTGCTGGCTCTTTGCCGAAGAGGAGGCCGGCGTTGGCGTTGCTTGAAGACCAGAACGAGGCCCGCGGCTCGTCCGCCGGGCCCCTCCTCCGCGTACGCGGCCTGAAGCGCTATTTCGACGTCTCTCCGCCGCTGCTAAACCGCCTGTTCGAGGGCGGGAAAGAACAGATCGTCAAGGCGGTAGACGGCGTCAGCTTCGACATCAAGCGTGGCGAGACCTTTGCCCTCGTGGGCGAGTCGGGCTGCGGTAAGTCGACCGTGGCGCGCCTGATCGTCGGCCTCTATGACCCCACCGCCGGGTCCATCGAGTTTGGCGGCACCGATCTCGCCAAGATAAAGCGCCGGAGAGATATCTCGGCCACACGCGGCCGCATGCAGATGATCTTCCAGGACCCGTTCGCGTCGCTCAATCCGCGCTGGCGGGTGGCCGCCATCGTGGCGGAACCGATCCGCTACCGCCAACTGTTGAACGGGAGGGCTGCAATCACCGAACGCGTCAACGAACTTCTGACGCAGGTGGGGCTGTCCCCGTCCGACGCCGAAAAGTACCCGCACGAGTTTTCCGGCGGCCAGCGCCAGCGCATCTCCATCGCGCGCGCGCTCGCCGGCAATCCGGAATTCCTGGTCTGCGACGAGCCCACCTCGGCGCTCGACGTGTCGGTGCAAGCCCAAATCCTGAACCTGATGAAGGAACTGCAAACCAACCTCGGTCTGACGTACCTTTTCATCTCGCACGACCTGGCCGTGGTCTATCACATCTCGACCGAGGTCGGCGTCATGTACCTGGGCAGGCTCTGCGAGTGGGCCGAAACAAAGGCCTTGTTTTCAAATCCGCGCCATCCCTATACGCGGTTGTTGCTCGACACCATTCCCGACCTTGAAATGACGGGACGCGAACGTCTGCCCGTGGCGGGAGAAGTGCCGAGTCCGATCAACCCGCCCAGCGGCTGCGCCTTTCACCCCCGCTGCCCCCACGCCAACGAGCGTTGCCAGCGCGAACGCCCCGAGCTCAAGACCGCCGGCGGCGCGCGTGTCGCCTGTCACGCCGTCGAGGAAGGACGCATACCGGCGTCGTGACGAGATGATTTTTAGGAGGACCCCCACATGGTCACACTTTATTCCGGAGGACTGATCTTCGATGGCTCGGGACAGCTGCTCGAGGATCACGGCGTCGTCGTCGAGGACGGCCGGATCACGCGTATCGCGCCGAACGCCGAGTTCGCTGGATTTTCCGGCGAACGCGTCGACACCACGGGCGGTACGCTTCTACCCGGCCTGATCGACAGTCACGTTCACCTTGTCTATGCCGGGGACGCCGACCCTTTCGCCCGGCTCTCGAACATGTCGCCGGCCGAGATCACCTTGCTCGCACTGAAAAACGCGCAAACCAACCTGCACGGCGGCATTACCATGATCCGCGACTGCGGCGGCAAGGACTACCTCGAGTTCGCCGTGCGCGACGCCTGCAACAAGGGGACCTTCCCGGGGCCGACGATTCGGGCTTCGGGCCGCATGATTTGCATGACCGGCGGGCACGGGAACCGGGTGGCGCGAATTGCCGATGGCGTCGACGATGTCGTCAAAGCCGTGCGCGAGCAGATTCACGCGGGCTGCGATCTCATCAAGATCATGGCGACCGGCGGTGTCATGACGCCGGGCGTCAACCCCGAGGACGCCCATTACAGCGCCGAGGAAATGGCGGCCGGCATCTCCGAAGGCCACCGCTTCCACAAACCATGCGCGAGCCACGCCCAGGGCCGCGACGGTATCCTGAATGCGGTGCGCGGCGGCATCGATTCGATCGAGCACGGCATCTTCATGGACGAGCAGTGCATAGAAGAAATGATCGAGCGCAAGACCTATCTCGTGCCGACCCTGGCGGCCGTGAACAACATCATCAGCCACGCCGACGACGGCATCCCGGCCTATGCCGTCGAAAAGGCCCTGCGCGTCGCGGAAGTCCACCGCAGCGCGATCAAGAATTTCTATGACGCCGGCGGCAAGATCGCCATGGGTACGGATGCCGGAACGCCCTTCAACTATCACGGCGAAAACGCCTTGGAGCTGCGAAACATGGTTAACGTGGGCCTCACGCCGGCCGACGCCCTGATCGCCGCCACGGCGAATGGGGCCGATCTCAACCGCCTCGCCGATCAGGGCCGCTTGAAGGAGGGCGCCATTGCCGACCTTCTTATCGTCGAAGGTAACCCGGTTGAGAACATCGACGCCGCGGCGGACAAGGCAAACCACAGGGCGGTCATCAAGGGCGGCGAACTGGTGGCCGGCGCCCTCCCCGCACCGTCCGGCGCCGCCACGCGGCCCGCGATGCCGACGGCGGCCACCTAAGGCGGTCCCACCAACCGGGGCGCCGTTCACAAACCGGGCGATTCCGGTTGACTCGGCGGGCACAACTTTTCACCATCCATGGTGAAGAGGTGCCTATGGGGGGAGGAATCGCTTCTCAACAAGACATCGCATGAAGCGGTGCCCCCACAATAGGCATAGGGAGGCTAGATATGCGTTTCAAAACATTAGCCGTGGCGCTCGCCGTCACGTTGGTCCTGGGCGTTTCCGCCCAAGCCAAAGAACTTCGTTTCGCTTTCCAGGGCGATGCGAACTCAATGGACCCCTACAATCTGAACGAAACATTCACGCTCGGTTTCCTTGGCAACATTTACGAGGCGTTGACGCGCCGCACGGCGGATTTGACCATCGAGCCGGCGTTGGCGACGAGCTGGGAGGTCATCGAGCCGACTCGGTGGCGGTTCCATTTGCGCCGCGGCGTCAAATTCCATGACGGCCGCGACTTCACCGCCGACGACGTACTGTTCTCGTTCGAGCGCGTTAAATCGGAGACCTCCGATCTGAAAACGCGCGTCAAGACCGTCAAGGAAGTGATCAAGATCGACGACTACACGGTCGATTTCATCACGACCGTCCCCGATCCCATCCTGATCGCGGAGTGGGATACCTGGTACATCATGTCGAAGGGCTGGGCCGAGGAGAACGGGGCGGTGACGCCGCAATCGGCCACCGGCGACGACGAGAACTTCGCCACCCGCAACGCCAACGGCACGGGCCCCTTCAGGCTCGTCAGCCGCGAGGCGGATGTGCGCACGGTCGCCGAAGTCAATCCCGACTGGTGGGACAATGCGAACAAAGAGCACAACCTTACCAAGATCACGTTCACGCCGATTGGCTCCGATCCCACGCGGGTCGCCGCCTTGCTGTCGGGCCAGGTCGACATGGCCTACCCGGTGCCCGTGCAGGACATGAAGCGGGTGGACAGCAATGCGGAAACCAGTGTCCTCGTGGGACCCGAGCTTCGCACCATCTTCATCGGAATGGACCAGTTCCGCGACGAACTTCTCTACTCCGACGTGAAGGGCAAGAACCCCTTCAAGGACGTGCGCGTGCGCAAGGCTCTTTACCAGGCGATCGACATCGAGGCCATCAAGGAAAAGGTGATGCGTGGCCTGTCGACACCGTCCGCCATGATGATCGGCGCCGGCGTCCACGGTTTCGATCCCGCCATCGAGCGTTTTCCTTTCGACCCGGAAGCCTCTAAGGCGTTGTTGGCCGAAGCGGGCTACCCGAACGGCTTCCGCGTCGGCCTGGATTGCCCGAACGACCGCTACGTCAACGACGAGGCTATTTGCCAGGCCGTCGTTTCCATGATGGCCAAGGTCGGCGTCACCCTCGATTTGAACGCCCAGACCAAGGGCTTGTTCTTCGGCAAGGTGCTGCGTCCCTCGCTTGACTACAGCATGTACCTGCTGGGCTGGACGCCGGGCAGCTTCGATTCGCACAACGTGATCTACGGGCTGCACGGTTGCCCCGACGATTCGGGCAAGGGCCAGTTCAATCTGGGCGGCTATTGCAACGTCGAGGTCGATGCTCTGGCCGATAAGATCCTGAGCGAGACCGACGTGAAGGTGCGTGACGGTATGATCACCGAGGCATGGGCCAAGACCATCGCCGAGGTCTCTTACCTGCCCCTGCACCAGCAGGCGCTGGCCTGGGGCGTTCGCTCCAACGTGTCGGTGAAGCAGCGGGCCGACAACCAGTTCGCTTGGCGCCACGTCGTCATACAATAGTAACAGTGATATCGGTGTTTTAATTGGGACCGGCCCGGGCGCGATCCGCCCGGGCCGGTTTCTTCATTTGGGCGGACGAACGTGATTGCTCTGATCATACGGCGACTGATCCAGTCCATCGTCGTGATGCTGACGGTGGCGCTGATTGCGTTCACCCTGTTCCGTTTCGTGGGCGACCCGGTGGCCCAGATGGTGGGCCAGGACACAAGCCTCGAGGACCGCGCCCAACTGCGCGAAAGACTGGGCCTCAACGACCCGGTGCCGCTTCAGTTCGCGCGCTACGTCGGCAACACGGTGAAAGGCAATTTCGGCATTTCCTACCGTATCGGCCGGCCGGTGGGAGCACTCCTCGCCGAGCGGCTGCCCGCCACCCTGGAGCTTAGTTTTGTCGCCGCCCTGTTTGCGCTCCTGGTCGGTATTCCCATGGGCATTTATACGGCGCTCCACCCCGAGCGCTGGCTCAGCAAGGCCTTCTTGACGATCTCCTTGATCGGCATATCGCTGCCGACTTTCCTCATCGGAATTCTTCTGATTCTTTTGTTTGGCGTCGTGCTCGGATGGCTGCCGACCTTTGGCCGCGGGGCGGTGGTCGATCTCGGATTCTGGACGACGGGCCTGCTCAGCGTCAGCGGTTGGAAATCGATCCTCATGCCGGCCTTTACGCTCGGCATGTTCCAGCTCACGCTGATCATGCGCTTGGTGCGCTCGGAGATGCTCGAGGTCCTGCGCACCGATTTCATCAAGTTCGCCCGCGCCCGCGGCCTGACGCCGCGCGCCGTTCATTTCGGGCACGCGCTGAAGAACACCCTGGTGCCGGTGATCACCATCACGGGTTTGCAACTGGGCGGCATCATCGCCTTCGCCATTATCACCGAGACGGTCTTCCAGTGGCCCGGCATGGGACTTCTGTTCCTGCAAGCCATTCAGTTCGCCGACATCCCGGTGATGTCGAGCTACCTGGTTCTCATCGCCTTGTTCTTCGTCATCATCAACCTGATCGTCGACATCCTCTACCATGTGGTCGACCCGCGCCTGCGAATCGAGCGCCAAGTCGGGGCGGGACAGTGAGATGACGCCACTCGAGCGGGTCAGGGATTCGGCGGACCGCCTCCTCGATAGCGACGTCTACTACAGTTTCCGAAGCTCGCGCGTCACGGTGGTGGCGGCGGCCATCACCGCCGTGCTGTTTCTCGCGGCCCTGTTCGCGCCCTGGATTACGCCGCAGAATCCCTTCGACCCCGGCAGCCTTAATCTGCTCGACGCCTTCACCCCGCCGGTGTGGGCGGACGGCGGATCCTGGAAATTCATCTTGGGGACGGACGACCAGGGGCGTGACCTCTATTCCGCCATCCTCTACGGCTCACGCGTGTCCCTGTTCGTTGGGTTCGCCTCGGTGACGTTCGCCATGATCCTGGGCGTCGGCCTGGGGTTGCTCGCGGGCTACATGGGCGGCGCCGTCGATTCCATCATCATGCGCGTCGCCGACGTGCAGATCAGCTTTCCGGCGATCCTGATCGCGCTGCTGATCAACGGCGTGTTGCGCGGAATCCTGCCGCGGGAACAGTTCAACGACGTCGCGGTCTTCGTTCTCGTGTTGTCGATCGGGCTGGCAAGCTGGGTCCAGTTCGCGCGCACGGTGCGCGGTTCGACCATGGTCGAGAAGAACAAGGAGTACGTGCAGGCCGCGCGCGTCATCGGCCGGCATCCCGTTTCCATCATGGTGCGCCACGTGCTGCCGAATGTGATGGGGCCGGTGCTGGTCATCGGGACCATCGGCCTCGCCGTCGCCATCCTGACCGAGGCGACCCTTTCCTTCCTGGGCGTCGGCGTGCCGTCGACTCAGCCTTCGCTCGGCACGCTCATCAATATCGGCCAGAACTTCCTGTTTTCCGGCGAGTGGTGGATCGTCATCTTCCCCGGCGCCACCCTGGCTCTTCTCGTGCTCGCGGTGAATCTGCTGGGCGATTGGCTGCGCGACGCCCTCAATCCAAAATTGCGCTAACCGTTTTCCGCCGGCGGAGGGCGGTCCTATCCGCCGAACCGGCGCTGAAAACGATGCCGCCTCGCCCCGGCTCTAACGCCGGGCCGCCTCCTCGCCTTACGAACCGGTTGCGCGCCTTCTGCCCCTCACGCCGGCAAAGCCCGCGATACCCGCCAGAACCAGAAAGACAATCGCGCCAAGCCCCCAGACACGGACCGCGGGCGGCATGTAAATCATGTCGATGGTTGCATACAGAATCGCCAGTGCGCCCCACACGACGAAAACCACCGCGATCAAAATGGCATCCAAGTTTTTCATCGCTTCAACTCCTTTAGGTTAGAGGTGTCCGCCACTCGTTTCGACGGACAAGCCGCTCATCACTTCAAACGCGATCGAGGTGAACACGTACATCGCCAGAACCAGCACGAGGACCGCGAGGGGACCAACCCAGGCACTGCTGCGCCCGACGATGACGCCGCCCCACGAGGTGGCGGCGAGGCCCGCCGTCTCGATGGACGTTTCACGAACCGGCCACAACAACGTGCGGAACAGGCCGTAGACATACACAGCCAACGCCGCCGCCATGACGACGGCGCCAATGCCGACGAAAGCCATCAACACCGCCCAGGAGCCCGGCGCATCGCCCTGGTAGGCGACGTCGAGCACACGCCGCGGCACGCCGCTGTAGCCCGCCGCGATGCCGGCCCCGCCGAAAATCAGCAGCCCGAACGTGGTCACGTATGGAAGTTTCGCCATGACCGCGGGCCGCCACAGGGCGTGCCCCGTAATCCCCGGAATGACATACAGGAGCGCCGCGATGAACGTGAGCGTCACGGTGCCCAATGTCAGGAAGTGGAAATATCCGGGAACAAAGAAGGTATCGCTCAACAGCGGCGCAAGCTTCTCTTGAATGAGGACGAAGGCAAACACACCGCCGATCGCAAGATTGACCACGGCCATGCCCATGGCCGACATTGCCGGGTTCTTCCAGGGCAACATGCGTATCCAGCCGAACAGGCCGCGCGCGCCGCGCGCCCGCGCGTGAGCCTCCAACGAGGCAACCAGGATCAAGAAGACGAGCACCGTCGGCACGCTGATGAACAGCGAAAGCATCGAACCCATCACCCTTACGCCCGGCGCGAGATTCGGCTCCAGGAACATGTGGTAGATGGACGTGGGCGGCACGAAGATCAGGTACGTGGCGAACACGTATTTGGAGAACCGTTGTCCAAAGATGGACTTTACGCCGGCCACGGCCTCCACCAGCACGTACCACATGACCACGGTGGCCATGAGAGGCAGGTAGTGGACGTTGTGGAACAAGATGTTCCAGCTCATGGTGTAGGACGAGACATCGTCAATCAGGCCAAAGCTCCACAACATGGGGGGCACGAAGGCGTTGATCGACGCGAGTGCGCTGACAATGAGCAATCCGGCCCACGCCACCGCGGCGAAGCTGATGGATGACCAAGTGTCTATCTTGCCCTCGAAACGCGGCTTGACCGCGGTCGCGATCGCCGACGCGGCGACCAGGAACAGGCCAACGCCGAGAAGCGTGTAGCCGAGATAGAAGAAGCCCGACGAGGCAGGGTCGCCCTCGATGAGGGATGGCGGCGCGTTGTAGAGCAAGGGAGTCCCCAAGAGGGGCGTGAGTTCGCTCGCCACAAACCCGGCGGCCATAAGGCCCAGGCCAACCCAGGCCGCTCTCCTCCAAGCTATCCGTCCGGCGCCCTCCGTGTACACGGCTGCAAGAACGAGGATCAGCGCGGCCTGGAAGAAATAGAGCCAATAGAAAAAAATCGTAACGCCGTGAAGCGTCAACATGCGATAGCCCGTCAGGCTATCGAGTTCGAAGAAGCCTGCCCGGACGAACGCCGTCATGGCCCCGAAGAACAGTCCAAGGGCGAGCGATAAAAGCGCCATTCCGACGAAGACTTGAAGCAATCTCTTGTCCCCTTGCGGGAGCCGCCGAAGGCCTTCGGTCAATCTGTCGGTATTCATGAGGTCAACCTCCAAGTGGTTCAATTCCGACATTTGGCAGCGATGGAATTGGGAACAAATGTCGAAAAGAATTGAACCCAATCAAAAAGTTTGCCTAGTGGTTCGGCCTGACATTGAGTGTTCGAAATGTCAGAGTCGCACCACTCGTCTTGGATTACGCGACGATGATCTTGGCCTGCATCATGTCGTGCCCTTCGCCGCAATAGACGGTGCAGTAAACGAGATGCTCACCGGGCCGGGTGAAGGTCATGGTCATTTCCGACAAGGCTTGGGGGCGCACCCGCATGATGTGCCCGCCCAGGGCGACGCTCCCGAGGATCGATACGCCGTGGCTCGTGTCCACGGCCATCATCCTGAAACGGTAGGGAACATCGCGTTCGAGCCGCAGCAGGTCCGGTTCGAACGAGTAGCGCTGCGCCAGGATGTAAACGTCGATCGGTTGTTCGGGGTCGTGTTGCCCGCCGGCGCCCTCATTGCCCATGGCATCTTCCTCGTGGCCCATGACGGCTTCCTCATTGCCCATGGCGGCTTCCTCGTGGGAACCCTCTTTTTCGGAGTGGCCCTTCTCCATTTTCATTTCCGCGGATGAAACTCCGCCGCGCGGCTCCTCCTCCTCGGCGTGGCCGCCGTTCATGTCCATGGATGCAGCCGCCATTTTCATGCGTTTGGGCTGGACGCTGCCGTCGGGAAGTTCGTTGGCCTCGATGAAGGCGTCGGTCAGACGCCGAAATTCATCCGGCGACATGCCGCCGCCTCCGCCGTGTCCGCCGGATCCACCATCGCCTTCGCCGCTCCCGGGTATTCCCGCCAGACTGACCGGCGCGGCGCCGTAGAACGCCCAGAGCCCATAAAGGCTCACCACCCCAAAGCTGATGGAGGTGACAAAGCCCCGGCGCGTCGTAACGTGACGGTCCCGTAAATTGTCGTCGTCTTTGGAATCTGCCATTTGAGGTCTGGTTCCTCCTGATCTCGTGTTGAGCCCGCCGCGCCACCTATGCGGTGGCCGCGATCGGCGCCGCCACGGAGCGGCCGCGGCGGAACCCGATGGGAATTGCGCTAAAGGATTGCGCCTAGATCAAGCGAGAGGAGGACCACGCGCGGAATTGGCGTGATGGATCTGAAGGATTCGCGATTGGTCGTGACGCCAATCGGCGGCCATGGCCGCGAACCGATCTTGGGGCGCGGCGTCCGGAACATGTGCGGCCGCGTCCGCCCAGGGAAGACAGTTGGAACATAGTTGGTTGTGGTTTTCACAGTCGCCGGGATTGGCCGAGGTCCGCGCGCCATCGTATTCGCCCGAGGAACGATCGCCGAACGTCTCTTGTGCCGCCACATGGGCGCAGTGCTCGCCGGCGAAGGCCGCGTGTGCGACGGGACCGAGCATGAGCCCTGCGACCAAAAGAAGGGCGAACATGCGATGCAGAAGAGCGATCTTCATCTGCAACTCCGACGGTATCGCCCGAGCCGAATCCTCGGACGAACATTACCCCCCGTCTAACGCGGTATAGATAGCAACCGCGCCGGCGCGGTCCAATGTGGCAAATGGACGCAATGAAACCGTTTATTATTAACGGAAAACCTGAGGTTGACTGAGCGGCGCGGCGAACCGCGGCGCATGGTTAACCGCCAGCCGCCGAAGAACGAGCCGGTGGTTGTCCGGCCTCAGGTATGAGGGTCCGGGTGGCCGTGCCGGGGGTGTCCCTCATCCGTGTGCTCGATCAGTTCGAGTACATCGTGCGGAACATCGGCTTCCCCGAACAAGCTTTGTTCGGCGCGGCTATAGGCGAAGCCGATGATGTCGAAAAGCTCCTGGCCGGTCAGGTAAATCTGCTCGCCAAAGACGTCCTGTTGGACCGCGATCATCATTTCCGCGCCGCGCCACATCCTGGCGCTAAACGAAAAAGGATTCACGAGTTGACGGCCCGCCGGCGCATCCAGGGGCCGCCCTTCGTCCCCGCCGACGCCGTTGACGGAATGGCATACGACGCAGCCCTTGCCGACGAAAAGCATCCGTCCCCTCGCTGGATTCATGGCTGGAAGATAGATCCCCGAGGCGAACTTCTCTGAAGTTCCCCGTGGTTCAGGCGTTGAAATCCCGTCCGCCGCGACAGCAACGGTGCGCGGCGACAGGGCCACGAAGACAATGGCCAAGGCGCCAAGGGACAATCTGAAGCCAAGTGAGTTCCGCATGACTTGCTCCCAAGTTCCACCGGTCAACTCACCCCCCAGCCTCATCATCCCGGCAATTTCTTCAAATTGCGAGCTGGATCGATGCGGCATTTGGTCGCGGTTCGTTGAACCGGACCGCGGATCGCGCTCGACCCCGGTCCTATTTTCGGCGGGTGGTGGATCGCGTTAACCTTTTTCGCTGGTGGAGGGCGGTTCTATCCGCCAAACTGGTACTGAATCGATACCGGCTAGGCTCGGCCATCGCGTCGGACCCCGGAGTAACAACGAATTCTAAAGGGAGGACTCAAATGCGTAGAAAAGTCTCGTTACGAACCCGGTTGCTCGCCGCGGCTATTGGCGTGGCGGTCATCGCCCTGCCGGCGGCGCTGGCGGAGGCAAAAACGTTCCGTTGGGGCGGCCAGACCGACCCCGCGACGCTGGACCCCCATGCCACCAATACGGCGCCCGTTCTGGGCTTCCTCAACAACGTCTATGAGGGGCTGGTGCGGCGCGGCAAGGACCTCCAGATCGAGGGTGCCTTGGCCGAAAGCTGGGAGCCCCTCGGCGCGGAGGGCTGGCGCTTCCATCTCCGCCAGGGCGTCAAGTTCCAGGGCGGCGAGGACTTCGACGCGGAAGACGTGCTGTTTTCCTACGAGCGCGCCAGTTCGGAGGACTCCGACGTACGCGCCTGGTTCGCGTCCGTGAGTGAGGTCAAGATCATCGACAAGTACACGGTCGACTTTTTGACAAAGGCCCCAAACCCGCTGTTCCCGGATTCCATCGCGAACTTCATGATCCTGGATAAGGGCTGGGCGGAAGCCAATGGGGCCGAGAGGCCGTCACGCGACCAGGAAAACTTCGCCCGGCGGAACTCCAACGGCACCGGCGCCTTCCAGGTGCAATCGCGCGAGGTCGATGTGCGCACGGTTCTCGTCCCCTTCGAAGGCTGGTGGGACACGGCGGAGCACAACATCACCGAGGCGATATTCACGCCGATCTCGACCGCGGCGACGCGGGTTGCCGCCTTGCTGTCGGGTGAACTCGACTTCGTGGAGCCCATTCCCCTGCAGGACGTTCCCCGGCTGAAGAACTCGCCCGGCATTTCCGTGCTGCAAGGGGTCGAGGCCCGCGTCATCATGCTGGGCTTCGAGCACACGGGACGCGACCTGTGGAACTCGGATATCACGGGCAAGAACCCGTTCCAGGACAAGCGCGTGCGTCAAGCCGTCTATCAGGCGATCAACATGGACGCCATTATCGAAAAGACGATGCGCGGCAATGCTCAGGCGGCGGGGCTGTTGATCAGCCCGGCCATGCGTGGCTTCAACGCGGACCTGAATACACGCCTTGCGTTCGACCCCGAGGCCTCCAAACGGTTGCTCGCCGAGGCCGGCTACGCCGACGGCTTCCGCTTCGGCCTGCGTTGCCCGAACGACCGCTACATCAACGATGAAGCGATCTGCACCGCCATTACCTCCATGCTGGCGGCAGTGGGCCTGGACGTCCGGCTCGACGTGGTGCCGGTGCGTAATTACTGGACGGAGCTGCGCGCGGATAACTTCGACATGTACATGCTGGGCTGGTCCCCCGGCACGTTCGACGCGGAGCATCCGATCCGCTTCCTGGTAGCGACACCGAACAAGGAAAAGCGCCTGGGAAGCTGGAACTTCGGCAAGTACTCCAACGCCCGCATCGACGTACTGCTCCCGGCGCTCCAGGTCGAACTGGACGACAAGAAGCGCCAGGAAATGATCGACGAGGTGCACACCATCATGCGGGATGAGGTGGCCTATGTGCCGCTGCATGTGCAGCCGTTGGTTTGGGCGATGCGTGACAACATCTCGGTCACGCAGCGTGCCGACAACTTCTTTATCCTGCGCTGGGTAAACGTAAACTAATAGGTCCTGAGTGGATGGGCCCCGCCGTTGGGCCGGGCTCATCCACTCACTCCTGCTTGATCCGACATGGAGTGGACCGGCCTGAGCCCCGTGGCCCTGCGCCAAGCCATGCGCGAGGGCAAGTGGACGGGTCCGACCGGCGGGCTGGCGCCCGGCTTCGAGCAGGGCAACCTGGTCCTCCTGCCCGAGGCGATGGCCGACGACTTCCGGCTCTACTGCCGGCGCAATCCCAAACCCTGCCCGCTGATGGCCGAAGGCCGGCCGGGCGATCCGACGCTGCCGGCGCTTGGCGCAGGCATCGACTTGCGCACGGATTTGCCGCGCTACCGGGTGTTCCGCGCGGGCGAACCGCCCGTTGATGTGACCGACATCTCGGACGTTTGGCGCGGCGACCTGGTTCCCTTCGTGCTCGGCTGCTCGCTTTCCTTTGAGGCGGCCCTGGTACAAGCCGGCGTCCGGCTGCGCCATTACGAGCTCGGGACGACCTGCACCGCCTATATGTCGAACCTGGAGACGGTGCCCGCCGGGCCCTTCGCGGCCAAGCTCATCGTCACCATGCGCGCCATCCGCCGCGACCAAAGCGAGCGCGTCATCGAGTTGACGCGGCGCTTTTCCGAAAGCCATGGCGAACCGGTCCACGTCGGCGACCCCGCGGCCATCGGCATTGCGGACCTCGCCGACACCTACGAGGACATCGGGCTCAATAACGTGCAGGACGACGAGGTGCCCATGTTCTGGGCCTGCGGCGTCACGGCGCTGGAGGCGGTGCGCGCGGCGGCGCCCGGCCTCTTCATCACGCACGCGCCCGCGCATATGCTGATCACCGACCGCCCGGCACGGGGTGCTCACGACTAACCATTTGATATGATGAGAAACATTTCGAATATCTTGACTCCCACACGATATTCGAGGGCCGGGGCGGGCCTTCGCCTCCCTTCCAAACGGTTGCAGCCGTCGCTTGAATCCCGCAAGATGCCCGCACGGTCGCGCGTCAAGAACGGCCGCGTAGACAGGAGTGGGGAGTACATGAGGGCCGCCAGCTTTGCGACGCAAGCCGCCACAATCACCCTGTGGCGGCTTCGGAGAGGGATTCGGCGCGCCCGCCCCGCCATCGCCGCGCTCACCGCGGTCCTTGTCCTGGGCCCGCCCGGCTTAAGCTGGGCTATTTCCCTGGAGGATGCCGTACAACTGGCGGTTCGCACGCACCCCACGGTGCTTGCGGCAAAGGAAGCGCGCCGTTCGGCCGACGCGGGTATTCGTGAAGCACGCGCCGGCTTTCGGCCGTCGTTCGACGTTCGCGTGGCCGGAGGATTCTCCGATACCAACAACTCGAGCACACGCGCGCGCCGTGGCCGCACGCCCACGAGCCCGCAGGGCGAAGCGTTCACACGTGGGGAATCGAGCATGCTGTTCGTTCAGCCCCTGTTCGACGGGTTCGACACGCGAAACCGCACTCAGGCCGCCGCCGCCCGTTTCGACGCGGCCGGAAGCCGGATCGCCGATTCAAGTGAAAGCATCGGCCTTCGGGCGGTGACGGCCTACCTCAACGTTA
>JADFIH010000198.1 GCA_022566715.1 Pseudomonadota bacterium
TGCCATGTCGGCCAACGATGCCCGCAACCGCCGGGCCGTCTCGAACACGACCAGGGAGGCGTCGATCCACTCAACGTCGTTGAGCGCGCGCCGCCGGGCTGAATCCCGGGAGGGCAGAAAGCCCAGAAAGAGAAAGCGGTCCGTGGGCAGACCGGCGATGCTGAGCGCCGCCAAGACGGCGGACGGGCCCGGCACCGCGTAGACCCCAAGGCCGTCTTCGAGGGCCGCGTCGACGAGCTTGTAGCCGGGATCCGAGATCAACGGCGTGCCCGCGTCCGAAACCAGCGCGATGGCGCCGCCGCCGTGGATGCGCCGCAGCAGACGGGGCCGCACGGCGCGGGCATTATGCTCGTGATAAGGCGTGAGGCGCGTTCCTATGCCGTAGCGCGCCAGCAGCCGCGCGGTGTGGCGCGTGTCTTCCGCGGCGATCACGTCCGCCGAGGCCAGAACCTCAAGGGCCCGCTGGGTTACGTCCCGAATATTGCCGATCGGCGTCGAGACCACATAGAGGCCGGGCGCCAATTTACTTGCTTCGGGCGCGGGTCTATTGTCGGTCCGATCGTGACCGCCCGCGGAGGAGGAGTCCTTTGCACCCAATGCCGCGTCTTCGTTCTTGGCTTGGGAACCGGGTTCGCGCCGCTGCATTTCCTGCCTGTGTTTGCGTTGTTCTTGCCGCTTGCGGCAGTCAGACCCTACCCCCGGTCGCACCGCCGGCGCCAGAGTCGCGAACCACGGCGGAGGCCCCTCGAGTTGGCCTGTTGGAGCCCGGCCCGCCCGTGGACGACTCCCGCATACTCGGCGGCGGCATCTATCCGGAAGTGCAGGAAATCCAGCCGGGCGCAAGCCCCGATGCCGAAACGGCGCTCGCCGTTCCGCCTGATCCCGGCGCGCCCGCGCTGCGGCGGCCCGTTAGCGAGGCGGCGGCGCCGATAAACGTCGCCATCCTGTTGCCCCTCTCCGGAGCGAACGCCCGTGTCGGCAACGCCCTCCTGAACGCCGCGCAAATGGCGCTGTTCGACGTGGGCGGGCAGAACCTCGTGTTGTGGCCCAAGGACACCGAGGGAACCCCCGAGGGCGCGGCGCGCGCGGTCGAGGCGGCCCTGCAGGACGGCGCCGAATTGATACTGGGACCCCTGTTCAGCGGATCGGTGCGGGCCGCGGCCGAGTCGGCGCGGGAGCGCGGCGTCAATGTGGTCGCTTTCTCCAACGATCGTACGGTTGCCGGGGACGGCGTGTTTCTCATGGGTTTCATGCCCGAACAGCAGGTCGACCGCGTCGTGAACTTTGCGCGCACGCAAGGGATCACGCGCTTCGCCGCGCTCCTGCCCGAGACTCCCTTCGGCGCGACCGTCGAAGACGCGTTGCGGGCGGCGATAGCACGGGGCGGCGGGGACCTGGTGCGGGTCGAGCGCTATTTCACGGACGTACAGGATTTTCAGGACCCGGTGCAGCGCGTCGCCGATTACGGCCGCCGCAGCGGTTTGTTGCGGGCAGCGCGGCGCGATCTCGAGCACCGCAATGATGAAATATCCAAACGGACCCTGAAGCGCTTGGCCAACCTCGATACCATCGGAGAGTTGGGGTACGAGGCCCTGTTCATCGCCGAGGGCGGCGCCCGCATGCGTGCAATTGCTCCCTTATTGCCCTTTTACGATGTCGACCCCGACATCGTGCGCTTCCTGGGCACCCGGCTATGGGAGGATCCGGCGTTCGGCCGGGAACCGGCGATGGTGGGCGCCTGGTTTGCCGGGCCTTCGCCCGAGGCCGCCGAGTCCTTCCGGGCCCGCTACGCGGCGCTCTATGGCGCGGCGACGCCTCGGGTCGCCAGCCTCGCCTATGACGCGACGGCCTTGGCCGCGGTCCTGTCCCGTGCGGCGGAACGTCCCTACTTCACGAGCGACGCGCTGCGCAACCAAAACGGCTTCGTCGGGATCGACGGTATTTTCCGTTTCGACGAGGAAGGGATTGCGCAGCGCGGTCTGGCCGTCATCGAGATCCGGCCGAAGGATTTTCAGGTGATCAGCAGCGCACCCGAATCTTTTCAGGAAGCCATCAACTGACGACCGGGACCTCGGCTGGAATTTGCAGACTGGCGGCGAGTTCGCCAAGGACGGCGTCGAGGACGTTGCGGCCCTTGGCGGTCGCCCGCAGGCCGTCCGCGCCGGGCGCGAGAAACCCTCCTTCGATCAAATCCTGACGCGCCGAAGCGGGCAGGCACGTCCTTAGGGGGACGCCGGTTGCGGCCTCGAACCGTTCGGCGCCCACACCCTCGCGGAGGCGGAGCCCCATCATGAGCGCCTCTTCGGCGCGGGTGCGTTGATCGAGCCGCGCCGGCGGCTCGCCGCCATGCCCTTTGGATTCAACGGCGGCCAGCCACTTTTCCGGGCTGCGATGCGCTTTGACGGCGCACAACGCGCCTTGCAGCCGTAACCGGCCGTGGGCGCCGGGGCCGATGCCGGCGTACTCGCCGTAACGCCAATAGTTCAGATTATGCCGGCATTCCCGGCCCGGGGCCGCGTGATTGGAGATTTCGTAGGCTGGGAGACCCGCGGCCTCGCACATGTCTTGCGTCAGGTCGAACATGTCGGCGGCCACGTCATCGTCAAGCGGTTGAATGGCGCCGCGCCGCCGCGCCTGGAAGAAGGGCGTCCCCTGTTCGAAGGTCAACTGATAGAGCGAGAGGTGCCCCGCGCCCGCCCCCGTACCTGCTAGGGCCAACGCCTGCTTCAGCTCGCCGCGCCAGTCGTTGAGCGTTTGCCCGGGACGGGCGTAGATCAAGTCGAAGGAGGCGCGCGGAAACACCGTCTGCGCCGCATCGAGGGCGGCGAGCGCCTCCGCGGCACTGTGTTCGCGGCCCAGCGCGCGCAAATCGGTATCGTTCAGGGCCTGCACGCCAAGCGACAGCCGGTTCACGCCGGCATCGCGAAATCCGCGGAAGGAGCCGGCCTCCGCCGACGTCGGGTTGGCCTCCAGGGTGATCTCCGCATCGTCCGCTAGCGTGAAATGACGCGCGATGGCGTCGATGACCGCGGCGGCGACCGAAGGCGGCATGAGCGAGGGCGTCCCGCCGCCGAAGAAAATACTGGTGGCGCGCCGCCGTGGGGACTCGAGCCTCGCCGCGGTGTGAGCGATCTCCGCCGTCAGGGCCCGGGACCAGCGCGCCTCGTCGACGTTGTCCCGGACATGACTGTTGAAATCGCAATAGGGGCACTTGGACCGGCAGAACGGCCAATGCACGTAGATCGCAAGCCCAGCGTCCACCTTATTTTCCATCCAAACAAGCGCTCAGAAGCTTACCGAAGGCGACGGCCCTGTGACTGATGCGGTGCTTCTCCGCCGGGTCCATCTCACCGAAGGTAATGTCGTAACCGTCCGGCCGGAACATGGGATCATAGCCAAAGCCGTGCCCGCCGCGCGGCGGCCAGACTAGTCGACCGTAGACGCGGCCCTCGAAGGACTCGGTATGGCCGTCGGGCCAGCACAGCGCCAAAGCCGCGACAAAGCAGGCGGCGCGGCTTTTTGCGCCGGCCGCCCCCTTTTCCGAAAGTTCCTTCTCGACACGCGCCATCGCCAGATCGAAGTCCCGGTCAGGTCCGGCCCAGCGCGCCGAACGTATGCCGGGCTCGCCACCCAGCGCCGAAACCTGCAATCCCGAATCGTCCGCCAGTGCGACCATATCCGCGCCCGTTGCCCCGGCCCGCGCCTTCAGAAGCGCATTGCCGGTAAAGGTGTCGGCGGTCTCCTCCGGCTCCGGCAAATCCAATGCCGCCGCCGAAAGGGTTTCGATACCATAGGGCGCAAGGAGGTCCTTGATCTCGGCCACCTTGCCGGGATTGTGGCTGGCGACGACGAGGCGCCGCTCGCGGAGCCGCCGCGCCACCCGGCTATTTCAGCCCAAGCGCCTGGCGCTGCAGGCCCACGAGCTCCGCCACGCCGGATTTGGCCAGTTTCATGAGTTGGCG
This sequence comes from Pseudomonadota bacterium, assembly GCA_022566715.1. GTDB lineage: Bacteria > Pseudomonadota > Alphaproteobacteria > SHVP01 > SHVP01 > JADFIH01. The sequence continues at coordinate 3,963 of JADFIH010000198.1, forward strand.
GAACTGGCTTTCGCTGAAGGCCTCCTCCTCGGCCGTGCCTTGGATTTCGACAATCTTGCCGGCGGCGGTGAAGACGAAATTAGCGTCCGCTTGGGCCGTAGAGTCCTCGGCGTAGTCGAGGTCGAGCACGGCCTGCCCCTGGTGAATGCCGCAGGAAACGGCGGCGACTTGATCGCGAAGGGGAGACGCCTCGAGTTTTCCCTCGCTCAAAAGCCACGCCACGGCTTGGTGGAGCGCGACGTAGGCGCCCGTGATCGCCGCCGTACGGGTTCCGCCGTCCGCCTGCAGCACGTCGCAATCGATTCGCACTTGCCGCTCGCCCAAGGCGTTGAGGTCCGTAATGCAGCGCAGGCTGCGTCCGATGAGACGTTGAATCTCCTGGGTGCGGCCACTCTGCTTACCGCGGGTGGCCTCACGATTCGTTCTCACCCCGGTCGATCGCGGCAGCATGCCGTATTCCGCCGTGACCCAGCCCCGGCCGGTTTTACGCAGAAAGGGCGGCACGCGCTCCTCTACGCTCGCCGTGCAGAGGACGTG
>JADFIH010000199.1 GCA_022566715.1 Pseudomonadota bacterium
GAAGTGTTCGCCGTGGAGAATGGTCGCCTGGCCGATGCCGGTGCACACTTCGAGCGACTCGAACGCTCGCTGCGCGAACTCGAAATCGCCCCTGCAATGTCCCGTGCCGCGCTCGATCACATTATCCGCGAGGTCATCCGCCGCAACCGCCTGCGCACCGGCATCGTGTACCTCCAGATGACGCGCGGCGTGGCACGGCGGGACCACGGCTTCCCGGCCGACGCCACCACGTCGCTGGTGATAACGGCGCGGCGCGGCGGGCGTCCCAACCCGGCGCTACAGGACGCCGGCGTCAATGTGATCACAGTGCCCGATATCCGTTGGGAGCGTTGCGATATCAAATCGGTGTCCTTGCTGCCCAATGTGCTCGCCAAGCAGGAGGCGCGCCGCGCCGGCGCGTTCGAGGCCTGGCAGGTCGACAAGGACGGCCTTGTTACCGAGGGAAGCTCGACCAACGCCTGGATCGTCGATGCCGAGGGCCACCTCGTCACACGCCAGCTGGAGAACGCCATTCTCAGCGGGATCACACGCCTGGTGCTGTCCGACCTCGCGGAACGGGACGGTATCGAGATCGTCGAGCGGCCCTTCAGCGCCGCCGAAGCCAAAGCCGCGCCCGAGGCCTTTCTGACCAGCACCACGTCTTTCGTGATGCCGGTCGTCCGGATTGACGACGTCGATATCGGCGACGGAGAACCCGGCCCGGTCACGAAAAAATTACGAGCCCTCTATGAGGCCCATCTGCGCGGGGAGCGGCGGAACGCGCCATGAATCGTACGATTTTTGCGCCATTGACGGAGCGGCCCACTACACGCGGTTTTTTCTCAAATTCGCTGAAACGCGGCTAAACTTGCGCGCGCAGGGGATTGCCCCCATGTTTCAGATTGCGGCAGTCGCAACCGGCCCCGCGCTCGGCGAACCAAGGAATAACGGCGAGCGAAACAGTGTTGCCATAAGGGGGGCGGGGAACAGAGCCCATAAGAACCGATAACAAACCGAAAGGATGGGTGGCACCATGTCGTCGACAAAATCACAAAACGTACAGGACGTCTTTCTCAACCACGTCCGCAAGAACAAGCTTCCAGTCACGGTGTTCCTCGTAAACGGTGTGAAACTTCAGGGCGTCATCAGTTGGTTCGATAACTTCTGCGTCTTGCTGCGCCGCGATGGCCACGTCCAGTTGGTCTACAAGCACGCCATATCGACGGTCATGCCGGGGGGACCGATCCAGCTCTTCGATCCCGCCGCGGAGCAAGAGACCGTGGAAGAGAAGGCTTGACCGCAACCGATTTGGCTACAACGCCCGAGTCCTCTCAAACCTCCATCAGGACCGCCGTCGCCGGCGTCCTGCATCCATACGCGAGGTCACGCCCGCGCGGGCGTGATTTTGGCCGCGACCCAGGGGCGGCCCTGGCCGAAGCGGTGGCGCTCGCGGAAGCCATCGGCCTCGACATCCAGTTCGCCGAGACCGCGTCCCTGGGCGCGGTCAGCCCGGCGACGTTGCTTGGGCGCGGCAAAGTGGAGGAACTGCGGGGCGCTTTCGCGGCGCGGGCGATCGAGGTCGTCGTCATCGATGGGACCCTGACCCCGGTCCAACAGCGTAATCTGGAGCGCGCCTGGGGCTGCAAGGTGATCGACCGCACCGGGCTCATCCTGGAGATTTTCGGCGAGCGCGCCAAGACCCGGGAGGGCCGCCTCCAGGTCGAACTCGCGGCACTCGACTATCAAAAGAGCCGGCTCGTGCGCTCCTGGACCCACTTGGAGCGCCAGCGCGGCGGCCGAGGTTTCATGGGCGGGCCCGGCGAACGGCAGATCGAATCGGACCGCCGGATCATCGCCGACCGCATGACGCGTCTCAAAGCCCAGCTCAAGACGGTGCGGCGCACCAGGTCCCTCCACCGCGAGAGCCGCCGCCGGGTGCCCTATCCCATCGTCGCCTTCGTGGGGTACACGAACGCAGGCAAGTCGACGCTTTTCAACCGCCTCACGGACGCCAAGGTCTCGACGAAGAACATGCTGTTTGCCACCCTGGACCCGACGATGCGGACGTTGCGCCTGCCGGCGGGGGGCCAAGCGATCCTGTCCGATACGGTGGGATTCGTCTCGAACTTGCCGACCGAATTGATCGCCGCGTTTTCGGCCACCCTGGAAGAGGTGCGGGAGGCCGATTGCATCGTCCATGTGCGGGATGTGTCGCACCCCGATAGCGAGGCCCAGAAGGCCGACGTGCTGAAGGTCCTCGACACCCTGGGTGTCAAGGACAGCGTTCTGGAGGGCGTCATCGAGGCGCAAAACAAGATCGATTTGCTCACGCCGGACGAACGGTCCTGGTTCGCGAACCGGGCACGCCACGCGGTGCGGGCCTATCCCCTCTCGGCGGCGACGGGGGAGGGGACGGACGCCCTCCTGGCCGGAATCGCCGACGCCCTCGGCGCGGCGAACCTGGTCCACCGCCTCAGCATTCCCTTGGACGACGGCGCCACCATCGCCTGGCTTTACCGGCGTGGAACGGTGCTGGAGCGGCGCGACGACGAGCGCTTCGCCCACATGTGCGTTAGCCTGTCGGACTCCGACTACAAACGCTTTCTGAGCCGCCGTAAGGGCGATTTGCCCCACGCCGCCGAGTGAGTTCATCGCCCGATGCCGGGTGGCCAGGACAGCTTCATTTGACGTACGACGAATTCAACAGGTTTTGCCGCGGCCTTCCGAGCACCACACATGTGGTCCAATGGGGCGGCTCGCATGTTTGGAAAGTCGGCGGCAAGGTATTCGCCATCGGCGGCTGGGACGATGGCGATGAGGCCTTCACCTTCAAGGTGACCGACCTCTCCTACGAAATCCTGAAAAACCAGCCGGGTCTGCGCCCGGCGCCATACTTTGCGTCACGGCGGCATGACCTGGATACAGCACCATGCCCCCACCGGGACTGTCGGATGACGAATTGGGGCGCTATTTGCGCCGCTCCCACAACATCGTCTCCCTCGGCCTGTCAAAGAAGAAACAAAGAGAACTAGGACTCATCTAGAGTCGTTTAGATTCGTTCCGACTTGGTAGGAACCGCTCTAGCTTTTTGTCGCTCACGGCTGCGGACCGGACGGTCCGCGCCTGCGCGGGCGCGCCGGATAACCGGCGGGCCGCCTCGCGGCCTTAGGCGATTCCAGATGAACCGGAAACGCCCTAGTTTTTTTTATCGCTCACGGTTGCGGACCGGACGGTCCGCGCCTGCGCGGGCGCGCCGGATAACCGGCGGGCCGCCTCGCCCACCCCGCAAACCCGCGTTCACGGACCCCGTGTCGCGGTTTTTGGACCCCTCGGCCGGAAATGTGCTCAGGCCTGTTGACAACGCCCCGGCGGCAATTTACTTACTTAGCACTCTAGCCGGTCGAGTGCTAATTCTCTGCCGGGGAGGAGTCTCAAAAGAAAATCAGATGGAGAATTCTTGATGAAAATCAGGCCTTTACAGGACCGCGTTCTGGTGGAACGTATCGACCAGGAGGAGAAATCCTCCGGCGGGATCATCATTCCCGACACCGCTCAGGAAAAGCCCATGGAAGGCAAAGTTATGGCCGTCGGCAAGGGCACCCGCAATGAAGAGGGCAAGGTCTATCCGCTCGATGTCAAAAAGGGCGACCGCATCCTCTTCGGGAAATGGTCGGGTACCGAGGTCAAGCTCGATGGCAAGGACGTCATCGTCATGAAAGAGTCCGATATTATGGGCGTAATTGAGTAAGGAGCACGTAGATGGCAGCCAAAGAAGTTAAATTCGGTACAGATGCGCGCGACCGTATGCTCGCCGGGGTCGAGATCCTGGCCAATGCGGTGCGCGTGACACTCGGCCCCAAGGGCCGCAACGTGATCCTTGATAAGTCGTTTGGAGCCCCGAGGATCAGCAAGGACGGCGTCACCGTCGCCAAGGAAATCGAGCTTTCCGACAAGTTCGAGAACATGGGCGCGCAGATGGTCCGCGAGGTCGCATCGCGCACCAGCGACGAGGCGGGCGACGGCACCACCACCGCAACCGTGCTGGCCCACGCCATCGTCCGCGAGGGCGCCAAGGCCGTGGCCGCGGGTATGAACCCGATGGACCTGAAACGTGGAATCGACCTCGCCGTGACCGCCGTGGTGGCCGATATCGGCAAGCGCAGTAAGGCCGTCAAGACCGAGGACGAGGTCGCCCAGGTGGGCACCATTTCGGCCAACGGTGAAGTCGAGATCGGCGACATCATTTCCGAGGCCATGCAGCGCGTGGGCAAGGAAGGCGTCATTACGGTCGAGGAGGCCAAGGGCCTCGAGACCGAGCTGGACGTCGTCGAAGGCATGCAGTTCGACCGCGGTTACCTTTCGCCCTATTTCGTGACGAACGCTGAAAAAATGGTGGTCGAGCTCGAGACCCCCTACATCCTTCTGCACGAGAAAAAGCTGTCCAATCTGCAGGCCATGCTGCCGGTTCTCGAAACCGTGGTGCAGTCTGGCAAGCCATTGCTGGTGATCGCCGAGGA
>JADFIH010000036.1 GCA_022566715.1 Pseudomonadota bacterium
TCCCCCACAAGGGGGGAGGGGATTATTTCAAAGGCCTTCCTATAGCCTCCCTCCCCCTGGATGGGGGAGGGCCGGGGAGGGGGTGGCGCTTCAGACGAAGTGATACCTTCATGTTGTGGGGGAGACGCACATGCCGCGCATAAGCGAAATGGCCGACACCAATTTCGATGGGATCGCTCAGCCCTATGTGCCGCCCGCGAAACTACAAATCTCCGACAAGCTTCGGCTGCATCAGGTGTGGGACGAAAACATCGACCCGGTCACCTACGAGGTGATCCGTCACAACCTGTGGAACATCAACGAAGAGCACGGCGCGACGATCCAGCGCATCTCCGGATCGCCGATCGCCATGTACGCGCTCGACCTCAACCCCTCGATCCTCACCGAGGACGCGGAGTTCGTCTACTTCGGGCCCTACATGCAGTACATGTCCGGCGTCACCGACACGCAGGTGAAATGGACGCTGGAGAACCGCAGCGACAATCCCGGCATCAACGAAGGCGACATGTACCTGGCCAACGATCCGTGGGTCGGGGCGGCGCACCAGATGGACGTGGTGCTGCTCTGCCCGGTGTTTTGGGAGGGCGAGCTTTTTTGCTGGATTACTAATTGCCTGCATCAATACGACGTGGGCGGCATCACGCCGGGGAGCTTCTGCCCTTCGGCCGAGTCGGCCTTCGATGAGGGCATTTTGATTCCGCCCATCAAGATCATCGAGAACGATGTCATCCGCAGCGATATCGAGGACCTTTACCTGCGGTCATCGCGTAAGCCGGCCTTGGTGGCGCTCGATTTCCGGGCCCAGATGGCGGGCAACACCAGCGCGCGCAAGCGCATGCTGGAGCTGATCCGGCGCTACGGTCCCAAGACCGTCAAGGGCGTCATGAAGCAGATCATCAACAATGCCGAGACGGCGTTCATCGCCAAGATGGACCGGCTCCCCGACGGCGTTTGGCAGGAGCGCACCTATGTGGAGGGCTGCCGGCCCGGCGACCGGCGCACCCACCGCGTTATTTTGACCGTGCGCAAGGAGGGGCACAAACTGACCTTCTACAATGAGGGGACCGCGGAACAGGACGGCGCCATGAACGCCACCTATTCGGGCTGGCGCGGTTCGGTCATGGTGGCGATCAACGAGTTGCTCTGCTGGGACCAATACTTCGCCGTGGGCGGCGCCCTTCGGCATATCGAGTTCGACCCGACGCCGGGCACCTTCACCTGCGCGAACTACCCGGCGTCGGTATCGACCGCGCCGGTTCAGGCCATGGAGATCTCGCTCTACCCGGCCTACAACGCGCTTTCGAAGATGATCTATCCCGATGAGGACATGCGCCGCGACATTTTCTGCATCGGCGGCACGAGCCAGTGGCCCGCAACCATTTTCCGCGGCATCGACCAGTGGGGCGAGCAGTACGGCTATCTTCTGATCGATCCCATCGGCGGCGCCATCGGCGCGTTCGCCATCGGCGACGGCATCAACACGGGCGGGCAGGCCCGCACGCCCATCTGCCAGTTGCCCAACATCGAACATACGGAGCAGAGCTTTCCGCTCTTGTTCCTCTACCGCAAGGAGTTGCCGGATTCGGGCGGCGCCGGAAAATACCGCGGCGGCCTGTCGGCGGAAAGCTGCTTTATTCCGCACAACACCGATGTCATCACGCAGGACACCTTGTCGTCGGGAAACGCAACCCCCACCTCGCCCGGCATGATGGGGGGCTATCCGGCGGCCACGAACAAATATACCTTTATCAAGGATAGCGACATTCTCGACCGCATGGGGGCGCGCGAGATGCCGGATGATACTGCGGACCTCAAAGGGAAACGTGTGACACTGGGGCTGCGCGAGCAGAATTTCACACAAGCGCCGAACGATGTTTATGCGGTGCGCTGGACCGGCGGCGGCGGCTTCGGCGATCCCATGGACCGCGATATCGAGGATATCGAAGCCGACCTGGAAGCCATGGCGGTCACGCCCGGCGCCGCGCGCACGATCTACGGCGCGGTCTTCAAGCCCGACGGCACGATCGACAAAAATGCGACACAGGAGCACCGTGCCGCAATCCGCAAGAAGCGCCTTAACGGGGCGAACGGCAAGACGCGCAAGCTCGACGGCGAATTGGTCCTTCAGGCCACCGAGTACCTTTCGGTGCGTCGCGGCGGCGGCGGCGCCAACCATTGGGCGTGCGCCAAGTGCGCAACGGACCTCGGTCCAATCGAGGGGAACTACAAGCTTGGCTGTCTGCGCGAGGACCGGCCCGTGTCCGAGTCGAATCCCTTGATCGGGGACACAAAAGATCACATCGACGATGAGGTGGTCTTTCGGCAGTTCTATTGCCCGGGTTGCGGCACGCTCATCGAGAACGAAGTGTCGATCGCGAGCGACCCGCCGCTGATGGACATTTCCATCGCGCTATAGGGGATGGTGGGGCCGGAATGCTCGAATACAACTACGCGCGTTACAAACTCGAAGCCTACGAGCTGGGGGCGTTTCCCGGGCCCAAGGCCGGGGAAATGGCGGCGGATTTCACCCTTCACACCATGGAGGGGAAAGAGGTGCGGCTTGCCGACCTGAAGGGTAAATGGGTCGTCCTTGAAACCGGCAGCTACACCTGCCCGATGTATGTGAACAATGCGCGTCCCATGAACGCCCTCAAAACCAAGTTTCCGGACGTCGAGTTCCTCGTGGTTTACGTGCGCGAAGCCCATCCCGGGTCACGCATCGGGCCGCACACCGGCATGGAAAACAAGACCGGGCTCGCCAGGAAAACGCAGGCCGCCTCCAAGGAGACCCGGGAATTCCTGATCGACGACGTTGCCGGAACCATGCACCGCGCCTACGGCGCTTTTCCGAATTTGAGTTACGTGATCAATCCCGAGGGCCGCGTCGTCTATCGCCTGGACTGGGCCTCCGCGAAGATGATCGAAATTTTTCTGCGCAACCGGGAGACGATCGATACGGCCGATCATCGCGCGATCTGGGGCACGCCGCCCTGGATCATGGTGCCTATTTGTCTGCGGGGGGGATGGAACGCCGTGTGGGATTTGGCCGCCGCCATGCCGCCGATCATCTGGGGCCACCTTAAGGCCGATGTCGCCGATATCCTCAAGCGGCGCTCGGAGAAGAATCCCTAAAGTCTTCTCTGCTCCGGTTGGCACGGGCAAATTCTCGATTCTGCTAGAGCCCTGCGCCCCGTCCTTTCCCACGAAGGACGTCCTTTGCGAAGGTCCTGCGATCTGCACGACGAAAATACATCCCCTCCCCCTTTTATTCGAGGGGGAGGGTTAGGGAGGGGGTGTTCTGTCGATTTCCCCTCCCCCTACCCCCTCCCCAAAACGGGGAGGGGGAAAATTAAAAACGCCTTTTGCAGGGGTTTCCTCGATCGGGGAGGGGGTGGAAACCGCCCTGTGACTCCGCTGACTGGAGCCCCCCGCGTTATTCTTCCAGGGGAAGAAAGTCGTAAGCGCCGACACCCTGCACGATCACGAAAGCGCAGTCGCTGGAACCCGTGTTGACGACATGATGCGCTGTTTTCGCCTGCACGTCGCACATACCGCCGGGTGCGAGGTCGAAGGACGGCCCGGGGCTGGTTTCCACGCGCATTTGGCCTTCCAGGCAGATGTACCAGTCGGCCACCTCGGTGTGGAGATGCCAGGGGATCGATTGGCCGGCGGCGAGCCGGAATTTGGTAAAGCGCATGTCGCTGGACTCGGCGACAACCTCCATGCCCTCGACGGCGAAGTGCGCACCTGGTTCAGTCATGGGTCCTCCCACGCGCCGTGCGGCGCGGTCTCACGGCTCGGTTATCTCCAAGCCATTGTGGCCGCCGGATAAAACGCCGTCAATCAGCACGCGGGCGGCGCGCGGTCTTGGCGAGGTCCGGCGGCGCGTCTTATAGTAGGCCCACGCAAGATTCGAGGTTTCCGGTGGGAGGAGCGGTATGGGCGATCTGACGGAACAAACGGCGACCGATGTCGTGCTCGAGGAACTCACCCGGGGCGGGAGCCCGCGGATGAAAGAGATCATGACGAGCTTGATCACCCACCTGCACGGCTTCGTCCGGGAGGTCGAGCTGACGGAGCAAGAATGGATGGAGGGAATAAGATTCCTGGAGGAGACCGGCGAGAAAATACCGGGAGAGTTCATCCTGCTGTCCGACAACCTTGGCGTATCCGTGCTGTTGGACTTGATGAACCACCGCAAGCCCAAGGGCGCCACGGAGAACAATATGCAGGGCCCCTTCCATCAGGAGGGGTCGCCGGAACGGGCCATGTCGTCACGCATCTTTGAGGACGATGACGCCGATCCCCTGTTCTGGTCGGGGCAGGTCAGGGCGCCCGATGGAACCCCGATCGCGGGCGCATTGCTCGACATCTGGCAGACGGCCTCCAACGCGAATTACCAATTGGTGGACGATCGCCAGCCCGAGCATAACTTCCGCGGCAAGTACCGGTCGGGTGCGGACGGGCGCTACGCATTCGAAACCGTTTGCCCCGTCAGCTACCCGATCCCGACAGTGGGGTCGGTGGGAAAGCTTCTCAAGGCGATCGGCCGGCCCGAGATTCGCCCGGCGCACGTTCACTTCAAGGTTTCCGCGGACGGCTTCGAGCCGTTGACGACGATGATTTTCACCAAGGGCGATCCCCACCTCGGAAAGGATCCCGTCTTCGGCGTCAGGGAGTCGCTCATCATCGATGTGGCGAAGCACGACACCGACGAGGGCGACCGGAAGGCGCCCTTCTACACGGCCGAGTTCGACTTCGTGATGGAGCCCGCCGCCTAGCGGGCGACCGCGTAGGCCTGCATGAGGCGCGGCGTCGCCGCCGCCTTCAAAATGCCGTTCGCCTTGGAGGCGGCGCAAATGCGGCCGATGGTCCAGGGGCCTTGCCGCTCGACGATGTGCTTGCGGGCCTCCAGTTCGGCGAGGGTGTCCTCCGAAAACCTGTCTTCGACCACGATGTGGCCGGGCGCCGCCGTGCGCGGATAGAACGAGCTGGGAAAGTGCCGCGTGTGGAACATCGGCGAATCGATGCTCTCTTGCAGGTTGAGCCCGTGGTGGACGTGGCGCAGGAAGAAGGTGAGGGCCCATTGATCCTGCTGATCCCCGCCGGGTGTGCCGAACGCCAGGATTTCATCGCCGTGCGTCGCGATCGTGGGCGTGAGCGTCGTGCGCGGCCGCTTCTTGGGTGCGAGACTGCCGGGAAGGCCCTCCTTCAACCAGAACATCTGGGCCCGCGTCGTCAGACTCATGCCGAGTTCGGGAATCACCGGCGAGCTCTGTAGCCAGCCGCCGCTCGGCGTGGCGGACACGACATTGCCCTCCCGGTCGATCACATCCAGGTGGCAGGTATCTCCGGACGCCCCGGCGGGCTTTGCAACGGAAATATTCGCCATGGTTGGCTCGCCAGTGCCGGCGACGGGGTTCGAATCCTCTCCGGCCCGCGCGGGCACGGCGTTTTCGATTTGATCCTCGAAGCCCGGGATCAGGCCGGGGCGTTGCTCGAAGGACGCCTCGGCGGTCACGAGCTTGCGGCGCTCCTCGTTGTAGGCGCCGCTCAGCAGCGCGGCCATCGGAACTTCGGAGAAGTCGGGGTCGCCGTAGTAGGCCTCGCGGTCGGCGAAGGCGAGCTTGGCGCACTCCACGATGGTGTGGACGAAGTCCGCGCCGTTGGGCTCCATCGCGCCGAGATCGAAGCCCGACAGCAGGGCAAGCTGCTGCAGGAACACCGGCCCCTGACCCCAGGGACCGGTCTTGTGCACCGTGTAGCCCTGATAATCGTACGTCAGGGACTCCTCATAGGTTGCCGACCAGTTCGCCATGTCGTCGAAGGCAAGAATCCCCCTGTGGCGCTCGCCCGAGCTGTCGAGGAGTTCCTGTTCGGCGCAGAACTGGTTGATCTCCTGCGCGACGAAGCCCCGGTAAAAGGCGGCGCGCGCCGCGTCGATCTGCGATTCGCGGTCGTATCCGCCGGTCTCGGCCTTTTGCACCAGGCGCGCGTAGGTGCCGGCCAGGGCGGCGTTGCGAAAGAGCTCGTTGGGCGGGGGCGGGGCCCCGTCCTTGAGATACAGCGAGGCCGACGACGGCCACTCGTCCGTGAACAAGTCGCGCACGTTGGCGATGGCCCGCGTGACGGCGGGCAGGAGAGGGTATCCGTTTCCCGCATACTCGATGGCGGGCGCGAGCACCTCGGCGAGCGGCAAGGTGCCGTGGTCGCGCAGCAGCACCATCCAGGCGTCGAAGGCGCCCGGAACCACCGCCGCCAGAAGCCCCGCGCCTGGGACCAATTCGAGGCCCATGCCGCGATAGGTTTCGATGGTGGCCCGCGCCGGGGTCACGCCCTGACCGCACAGGACGCGGACCTTTGCTTCCTTGGCGCTCCGGAACAGGATCGGGACCTCGCCGCCGAGGCCGTTCAGGTGGGGCTCGACGACTTGCAGCACGAACCCCGTGGCCACGGCGGCGTCGAAGGCGTTGCCGCCCTTTTCGAGCATCGCCATGCCCGCCTGCGAGGCCAGCCAATGGGTCGACGTGACGACCCCGAAGGTGCCGAGGAGTTCCGGGCGTGTGGTGAACATGGCGGTTACTCGAAGACCACGCGTGGGAAATAGCAGGAAACGATCCAGTTGGGCTGGTCGACGATCTCGCTGATACGCAGGTCCGCGCAAACGCTGCACAGCATGTAGGCGTCGCTGGCGGCCATGCCGTGCTGGGCGCAGATCAGGTCGATCATGTAACTCACCGCGGCTTTGGCGCCCTCCATGAGGTCGGGGCCGATGCCGGTGGTGACCTCGTACCCCTTGGCGTCGAAATGCCGGGTCACCGGGCCAGGAGTGGTGAAGCGCGGCGCGGGAAGGTTCGCGCCTTTCTCCAGATCGAACTGCAGCGTGACGTTCATGGGGCTTTCGATGGCGGTACCGCAGACCTCGCCATCGCCTTGCGCCGCGTGCATGTCCCCCACCGAAAAGAGCGCGCCCGGGACTTCGACGGGGAGATAAAGCACCGTGCCGGCGGCGATGTCGCGCGCGTCCATGTTGCCGCCCACGTTGCGTGGCGGAACAATGCTGTGCAATCCGGCCTCGGCGGGCGCGGCGCCGATGGTGCCGGCGAAGGGTTTGAGGGGCACGCGGCCTCCCGGCCCGAAAGCCGCGGGGTCCTTGCCCGAGGTGTCATAGCTCCAAATGTGCAGCGCCGGGTCGGGGAACTGATCCGCTAGGAGTCCAAAGCCGGGGATGCAGGCGGTCCAGCCCCAGCCCGACGGCGCGAACTCGTGAATCGTCACCTTGAGGGCGTCGCCCGGCTCCGCCCCGTCGATGAACACGGGCCCCGTGACCGGATTGATGCGCGCGAAATCGAGCCCCAGAACATCGGCGGCGGTCGATGTGGCGGAAAGCTGGCCGCCCGAGGCGTCGACCGTCTCGAATTCCACCACATCACCCGGTGCGGCCGTGAGCGCGGGCGCGAAGGAGTTGTCCCAGCCATAGTGGAAATGATCGCGATGGATCGTGTGCTGCGCGCCGATCGGCATTGCCGTTCCGTCGGTGTGGTGAAGATTGGCGGGCGGAAGTCCCCGTGCGCCCATGATGCGGGAGTTTGCCGGCCGAGACAAGTTGGCCGCCATCTTAAGATCGGATCGGAAAGGGGGCCCGACAGGGGAGCAAAGAGGGCTCATTCGGCGGCGTTCCGCGCGCACCGCGGATGGGAGATTAAAACCGCTGGGCGCGGCTCATCTTCTGCAAATATTTTTGGTGATAGTCCTCGGCTTCGAAAAAAGACGCCGCCGGTGTGATCTCGGTGACGATCTTGCGCGGGAACCGGCCGGATTGCTCCGCCTCGGCCAACGAGGCTTCCGCCGCCGTCCGCTGTTCCGGCGAATGGAAGAATATGGCCGAGCGGTACTGCGTGCCCCTGTCCGCGCCCTGCCGGTTGAGCGTTGTCGGATCGTGAATCCGCCAGAAAACATCAAGCAGGTCCTCGTAGGACACTTGGGCGGGGTCGAACTCCACCTCCACAGCCTCGGCGTGTCCGGTGCGGCCCGTACACACCTCCTCGTACGATGGGTTATCGCTCGTCCCGCCGATGTAGCCCACGCGCGTCGCGGTCACGCCCGGAACCCGGCCGAGGCCGTCCTCGACACCCCAAAAACAACCGGCGCCGAATGTCGCTGTCGCCATCCATTTGTCTCCCAGATGCGGTCTCGTCCAGCCTCTACTTTAGACTTCTTTCAAGTCATGGCAATCGGCGGGGTAATCGGCCGGCCCGGTGAGACGGGCCCGGGCGACGGTACCTTGACAACGCTTTTTCATACGTCCCATAAGCGTGGGCGCGTAAAGGGATACGCGGAGCCACAACAACGATATGCATCATGAAATTGGTCACCTTCCACCGCGATGTGGGCCACCGCGATGCGGGCCGCCGCGATGGACGCGAACGGGCGGGCGCCCTCCTCGGCGGCGGCTGCGGACTCGAACTCGAACGGTTCCTGGAACCCGGCGACGTCGTGGAACTCGAGGTCGAAGGGATCGGCGTGTTGCGCAATCGACTTGTCAAACTGCATTGAGGGGTTGGGCCGGCGTTAGCGCCTGGGCCCTGGTCCGAAGCGGCGATCCGAAAGGGGGAGAGGAATGGCGAAGTGGCGGTACGAGAAAGGTCTGCACGATCTCGGCAACGATACCTACGCTTATTTGCAGCCCGACGGCTCGTGGGGTTGGAGTAATGCGGGCCTTATTGTCAACAATGGGCGGACGCTTCTCGTCGATACGCTGTTCGACCTCAAACTCACGCGCGAAATGCTCGACACCATGCGCGCTAAGGTGCCGGCCTCCAAAACGATAAATACCCTGGTGAACACCCATGCCAACGGCGATCACACCTACGGTAACCAGTTGGTCAAGGGGGCGGATATCATTGCGTCATCGGCGAGCGCGGAAGAAATGGACGAGTTGCCGCCGGAGGCGCTTGCGAAGCTGATGCAGGCCGCGCCCGGCATGGGCGAAACCGGGAAGTTCCTGCTCGACCTTTTCGATGTGTTCGATTTCGAGGGCATCCGCTACACCCCGCCCAACCTGACCTTCGACGAGGAACTGACGATCACGGTTGGGGACCGCGAGGTCCGCCTCGTCGAGGTCGGACCGGCGCACACCAAGGGCGACGTGCTCGTGTACTTACCCTCGGACAAGACGGTGTTTACGGGCGATATTTTGTTCGTGAAGGGTCATCCCATCGTCTGGGCCGGCCCCGTCGACAACTGGATCAAGGCTTGCGATTTGATGTTGGGGTGGGACTTGGAAACCGTGGTGCCGGGTCACGGTCCCATCACCGACAAATCGGGAATTCGCGAGATGCGGGAATTCCTCGTCTACATCAAGGCGGAGACGCGCAAGCGCTTCGATGCGGGCCTGAGCGTTACGGAGGCGGCCAACGATATTTCCCTGGACATGTACGGAAGCTGGAGCGACGCGGAGCGGATCGTCGTCAATGTCGATGCGCTTTATCGCGAATTCCATAACGACTCGACGCCCACCGACATCGTCGGCTTGTTCGGCTTGATGGCAACCTATCACCGGGCTCACGCGGGCGGTCCTGGGCGGGCCTAAAGTGTTTCCGACTTTGTCGGAAACACTTTAGCTTTTTATCGCTCACGACTGCGGACCTGCGGTCCGCGCCTGCGCGGGCGCGCCGGATAACCGGCGGGCCGCCGGCGCCCTCCGCCTCCCAACCGAAGCTGAACGCGATTCGGGAATTCGGCAGCACTTCGCGGTATTCCCCCTTGGCGACGGTTCCCTTCGCAATGTTGACGAGATACAGCCCGTCGACCTGTGGTTCCAGGGTCGCCGATACCCCCATCCAACGCGTCATCTTGTCGGGATCGGTGAAAAACGCGAAGACCGTTTCTTGGGTCGCCTCGATATAGACCTCGCGGACGATGACGCCGCCGTTCGAATCAGTTGCCGTCATTTTTTGATTTCCTCCGGTGCTCTTTCTCCGCCTCTTGCTTCAGACGGGCCAAGCTTTCGTCCCAAAACTCCTCGAGGAACACGCGCAGGGCCTGGAGGGACTTGCGGCGAGTGCTGTAGTACCGGCGCGTCCCTTCCCGGCGTACCTCGACCAACCCGGATTCGAGGAGTACGGCCAAATGTTGCGATATCGCCGGCCGGCTGATGTCGAATTGTGCGGCGATCTCACCTGCCGTCAGTTCCTCGAACCAAACCAACCTCAAAATGCGCCGCCGGGTCGTGTCGGCGATCGCCCGCAACCCCTCGTCCATGAGGTATGTAAGCATATGCTTACGTAAGTGTCAACTTACGTCCGCACATTGGCGGCCCGCGGGCCATAGTGGTGCGGCGAGCGCCAGCACCATGACCAGGATCAGACGGTGACCAGCCGTCCCGCCAACCTCGGTCCGGACACACTCGGTCCCGCCGGCCGCTGGTTGCGTCGGGGACCTTTGCCGAGGCTTGTCCCGAGGACATGACGGCGCTGGGCCCGCGCAAGTTACGCGGGCTGAAGAACCCGGTCGAACTCTTCACGTTGACGGAGCTCGGCCCTTAGAGCGGTTCCGGTTTGTCTGGAATCGCTCAAGGCCGCAAGGCGGCCCGCCGGTTATCCGGCGCGCCCGCGCAGGCGCGGACCTTCCGGGACCGCTGATCGGATAAAGCCGCCCCGCCATCTCGTAAAGGCGAGCAGCCTCATCCGGCGGGATCGAACCGCGCCGGTTCAATCCCTTCGAATAGTGCTCTACGCGCTGGCCACGTAATCGCGCAGGGCGTCCGCCTCCGACTCGATCTCATCCAGGCGGTGTTTGACCACATCCCCGATACTGATGATGCCGCAAAGCTTTCCGGACTCGATAACCGGAATGTGCCGGATGTGCTTGGCGGTCATGGTCGCCATGATTTCGCTCACCTTGTCGCCGGGCGCGCAAGTTCTGACGTCAGTTGTCATCAGACCGGCAACCGGGGTTCTCAAAATCCCTTGGTTGCTCTCCGCCAGACCGCGCACCACGTCCCTCTCGGAGATGATCCCCGCCAGCCCGCCATCTTTCTCGCAAATGATGACGACGCCAACGCGTTCGCGATTCAAAATGCTTACGATTTGGGCGACGGTTGCATCCGGGTACGCGGTAATGACCTTCGTACCCTTTTCTCTCAATATTGCCGCGACGTCCATTACGTCCTCCGTAATAGTGGAGTTAGGCTCAAGCGGTTGGCGCAGTCTAACACTTCTCGCTTTGTACGCGAAGCCGTGTGGCCAATTCCCTTGTGTCCAATATGGGTTAACCATGACCGGCGGGCCAAGCGGCGTGATCCAACTCCTATCCGTTCACGCGGCAATCACCGAAAAGTCGCACCTATACACGTGCGACGGGTCCCGAGCGCGCGGCGATGGCCCGTCCGGAGGCCTAATGGAGGCCCGGGCGGACCGTTTCTGCGGTCGGATCAAAAGCGTCGCGCCAAGCCCGCGTCAACGGGCTGGCGCCGTGCTCGCTCTCGAATTGCCGCAGCGCGATGCGCAGGGCCGTCCGCTCCAGGCGGCTGCGCGGCGGCGGAATGCTGTCCGGCGCCCGGCGCGAGGAGAGGGCGTCTTTTGCCCGCGACTTGGCCGACGCGAACTCCGGAACGCCATAGCGCGCCAGCAGGGACTGGAACGCCGCGTACTGCACCGGGTCGAAGGGCTTTTGCTCGCCCCGATCATCGAAGACGGGGTTCGGCGGAAACAGCCAGAGGCAAGGCAACGCATCGTTCCCCAAGGGAATACCGGAGGCGTGGGTGCGGCCCGCTCCAAGGATCTTGGGGAAAAGGTGGGTATGGGGCCCGGCGGGCGACGCGTCGGTGGCGATGGTCTGAAATACCTCCGCGCGGCCAAGGCGCGAAATGAAAACCCGGTGTGGCGAGGCCTCGATAATCGCCCGGAGGACGGCGTGCCCCGCCTGCACGACGTGCTCGCCAACGTGGCGGCGCAGAAGCGCCAGAAGTTCCGGATCGCCGGTTCGGATGCAAGCGTCGAGATGGGGCGCGCCCACGCCGATATCGAACAACACCGAGGCCCGGTCGCGCGGTAACAGCGCCGCATGGTCCGGCCCAAGTTCGGTCAGGCGGGTTCGCTGGCCGCCGGTTCCGTCGGCGTGAGAGAGACAGAACACCAGGCCATGCACCCAGCGCCGCCGGTCGGCGCTCAGGCCCTCATAGGCGACGATCTCGATACCGGGGCGCGGATCGATTTGCAGCCCGCCGCGCGCGGTCACGGTGGTGAGGGTTTCCAGGTCTTGCGTATGACATGCCTCGCCGGGGTCGCGGTGGAATTCGGCGATGGCGCCGAAGGTGCCGATTCCCCAACCGCATCGTGGATCGCCCAGGTGGGTCCGGATAAGCGAAGTCGCGTCCTGCATTACGTCTATCGGTCCTTCTCCCCAATCCCGTCGATTAGCAAACGTGCACCAACGTTCATTGCCCCTTGGTTTTCCGAATTTCTTCCAGAGAACCTTAGGGAGGGAAATCGCTCAATCGAGCAAAAAATTTAGCCGTGTGTCGGCCCTTGAGGCGGCGATTTCCAGGATTTCAGTTTTCACCACCTTTTCAACCACAAACGGATCAGTATTCACTCTGCTTTGCAGGTCCGAAAGAGACGTATTGGCTGCCACGATCCCACCGCCCAAATTGGGCTGCAGGCTACCGGCCAACAAAAACACGCCGTCATCAAAACCGCGTTCGATCCATTCTTTATGGCCTTTCATGAATTGGCTGGCGTTACTTTTGTTGTCTGAAAACTTGAGAAGTACGATGAACATCGGATTTGTCCTCCTGTCGATCTGGTCTCGCGGCGCGATGCGGGGTCTTGTAGCAGATCGAAAATTACGATCGGAGCGCCGGTCTCATCCATGCGATTGCAGCCGTGAGCGGTTTCATTTGCTGAACGGCCCGCTTAATCCCGCCAGTGCGTTCAGTGCCGGTGCAAAACCACTCAGCGGGGCGGTTTGGATAACCGCCTCGATCACCTCCGTCCGGCTTAGCCCCATATTGACAGCCGCTTGGCCGAACTTCGCGATCTGGGGATCCATTTTCAGGGCCGTGAAGGCGGCAACGGCAACCAGGGCGCGTTGCCGAAGATCAAGGCCGGGGCGGAACCAAATCTCTCCATAGCCGTATTGGATCGCCAACGGATAAAGCATGCTCGTCACCGGGTCATCCGGCGCGGCGTAGCCTTTGGTGGCGCGATCACCGTGCAATTGGCGCATTAGATCATGACCCCGCTCACTCAAAGCCTCCAGCGAGTCGTCACCGGCGATCTCTTCGGGCATCGCAAGGCCACGGGCGTCGAAAACGGCGCCCGCGGTTTCGACCGCTTCTTCTGACGCGGCAAATCCGGCGTAGAGGCCGATCATGATGAGAATCTCGACAATCGACCGGGTCGACAAGTCTAGATCGAGGGCAGCACCGACATAGCGGCGCAGCTTGCTCAGGCGTTGCAGCGCTCCGAGTGCGGCAAGCGAACAGACCATTCGGTCCTCGATCGCCAGGCCGGGCCGGCTCCAGACCGCGCCGAATACCGCCTCGGTGTTCAAGGAGCGCATGATCTCGGGTCCGCCGTCGCCGGCATCACCGAACAAACGCCGGCGCATGGCCTCGCCCGATTGCTGGAGTTCGGCGCGGGTGCTCATAACGGCCTCTCGATACGGTATGTCATTTCACGGGATCGCATTTTCCATCTCCCTCCAAATCAACTTTACCTGGGTGCGGTATTTTGTTTGTGGGATGATCATCATCGATATCTCCGGTGCATCAATGAATATCAAGGGCAACTTCGCCAACGACATGCGCTATCAAGAGATCGAGTTCGCTAACCAACGGCCAGTCTTGTAAATTCAGGGCGGTCTTCTCGCGAGGCCGCCCTTTCTTGTATTCCTAGCGGAGAGCGTATTCATGAGCGATTCGAACAACGGCACGCCGGCGCCCGCCATCGGACCCTGGGCGGCATCGACCATCGCGGCGCCCGATGTGGACGCGGTCGAAAAAACCTACACGGATCATCTCGGTTATTGGGTGGTCGAGCGCGGCGCGGTGAGCGAGGCCCAGGCGAGGTCGTGGGCGGCGCCGGCAACCGTGGGCAAGAAAATGTCGCTGCTCGCCCCGGAGAGCGGCAAGGAAGTCCTGCTGCGCATCGTCGAAAACGAACGGCCCGCCGCCTACAAGCCTTTGACATCCTACGGCTGGGCCTCCTCCGAACTCTGCGTTCAGGATACGGATGCGTTGGAGGCGCGCCTGAGGAACACACCGTTTGAGATTATTGGTCCCGCGGCCGACCTCGAAATGATTCCGGAAATCCGGGCCATGCAGGTGGTCGGCCTCGCGGGCGAGGTCTTTTACCTCACGATGTTCAAGGAGGATATTCCGGAATACGACCTGCCCACGGCGCACAGCTTCGTCGACCGCATGTTCATCGCCGTGCTTGCCACCGACGGGCCGGAAAAGGTCCAGAACTGGTACCACGAGCATTTCGGGATCGAGCCTGGCGAGATCGCCGAAATCAAGCTCACGCTCTTGGACGACGCCTTTGGCTTGGCGCAGCGCGAGGGCGACTACGGGCTGACCGTCGTCGCCCTGCGGGGGCGAAGCCTGGTCGAAGTCGATCGTTACCCGCCACAAACCGTCGCACGACCGGTGGCGCCCGGCGCCTTGCCGCCGGGCAACGCGATGATGTCGGTGCTCGTCGATTCCCTCGACACGGCCGGCGTCGATTACCTTGGGGACCCCGTGATGCTGCCGGGCGCCCCCTACCACGGGCGGCGCTCGGCGACGTTGAAGGGCGCCATGGGCGAACTCCTGGAGTTCATAGAGCGGGAAGCGTCGTAGACGCCGGGGGCGCCGGGTCCGCTTGACGCCGGGGAGAGTCCAGTACATGCTCCGGCCCAAGAACAACCAAACCGGTAAGATTCCGTCGCTAGTCGGCGAAAAACAAGGAAAAATATGCGCGCGGCGCATATGATACGGGGCAAAAGGAGCCGGGGGAGGACCGGACAAAACCTGGGGATCGGAAGCGATTTCAGGCGGTAACATTCTCCGCTAGATGGGAGTGGGCCGTCGGGCCGCGTTGTTTGGGAGAAGAGGGGCCCGCCCATGGCGGAGCCCTCCGGGGGAGTACATGTGACAGACGTCACCAAGAATTCGGTTGGGGCCAAGTCCGAGCCGAACGAACTGGTCCAGCCCGATATTGCTGGCGGGAGCCGCGGCGACGAAATAATCATTCCGGTCTACTGGAATATCGCGCGCACCTTGGGCAAGCGGCTCGTCGAACTGGCGTTTCTCCTGTTCGTCATCAGCACGGTGCTGTTTTTTGCGCTGCGATTGACCGGAGACCCCGCGGCGGTTCTGGCGGGCGAAACAGGCGATGCGGAGCAACTCGCGCTCATTCGAGCGCAGTACGGCCTCGATAAGCCGATCATCATTCAGTACCTTATCTTCCTCGGAAAAGTGGCGGTGCTGGATTTCGGCACGTCCCTTGCGAACGCGCAAGACGCGCTGGGCCTCGTCCTCGAACGGCTGCCCACGAGCTTTACACTGGTCATCATTGCGTTCTCGGCGAACCTCATCGTCGCGATTCCGCTTGGCGCATGGCTGGGCGGGCGCCCCGACCAGAGATTGCGCAAGGGCGCCTCCACCATGGTCTTCATCGCGCAGGGGATTCCGGGATACATCACCGGGCTCATCCTCATCCAAATATTCGCCGTGGAGCTGCGGTGGTTGCCCTCGATCGGTAATCAGGGGCCGCTAAGTTGGTTAATGCCGGCGTTTACGCTTGCGTCTTTTCAGGCGCCGCAGGTCATCCGGGTCATCTCGGCCAACGTCGCCGAAGCGATGCGCGAGGATTACATCCGGACCGCGCGCGCCAACGGGGCGGGCTTTCAGACCCTCCTGTGGCGCCATGCGCTGAAGAACGCGATGCTGGGGGCAACCGCGCTGATCGGTACACAGGTCGCCTTCCTGCTTTCGGGCTCCATCATTACCGAAGTGATCTTCGCCTGGCCGGGGCTAGGGCGGCTTCTGGTCACGTCGGTGCAGACTCTCGACTTCCCCGTCGTACAGGCGGCCGTGTTCATGATTTCGATCTTCGTTTACACAGCGATTACGCTCACCGACATCGTTTTCCTGTTCATCGATCCGAGGCTTCGGAGGCAAAGAGCATGACGGTCGCCCATTCCACGGGATCGCCAAGGCGTTTTAAGTTGTCGCGGTTGAGTACCGGTTCGCTTCAGCTCAACGTCGGTCTCGTAATCTTCACGATTCTTCTCCTCGCGTTGATCGGGCAAGCGCTCTTCATGCCCGCAAGCGCACTCGATGGCGACCTGCCGTCCCGGCTAAAGGGCCCCGGCTATCAGGGTCACGTATTTGGCACCGATCAGCTCGGCCGCGACCTCTTGTTCCGGGTATTGGGCGGGCTGCCTTGGTCGCTTGGAATAGCAGGATTGGCGACCCTGATTTTGGCGAGCATCGGAACCGTGCTTGGTTTGATTGCCGCTTGGTACACCAATTTCATTCGCACCATCGTGCTCCTCTTTATTTCGACCGTTATCGCGTTTCCGTTCCTCGTTCTGGCGCTGGTCGCGGTCGCCATCATCGGCCGCGGATTCTGGCCCATCACCTTGACCTTGGGCTTGATCGCTTGGCCCGTCGTCGCGCGGGTCATCTATGCCGAGGGGCGCGGCGTGCTCACGCGCGAGTACGTGTTGGCCGCGCGGCTGTTCGGAGTCTCGAAGTGGTCGATCTTGTTCGTGCATGTCTTGCCGGGCATTCGGCCGACCATCTTGGTGATGGGCGCCTTCCTGTTCGCCGTCATGTTGATCCTTGAGAGCGCCCTATCGTTCCTCGGGTTGGGCGCGCCGCTGAATGCGCCGTCGTGGGGCAACATGCTGTCCGATAGCCGGCAGTATTTGGTCAATGCGCCGTGGATGATGTTAGTCCCGGCGGGCGCGATCGTATCGGCCGTCATTTCACTCAATCTGATCGGCGATGGCGTTGCTGAGATTTCGCGCAAGCGGGCACGGGCGGTCGAGGCATGAGCATTGTCGAGGAGGTTGCGCCCAGCGCGTCGCCCGTGCCGGAAACCGGCGAGAGGGTGCTCCGGGTCAACGACCTGGTGGTCGAATTTCCCCGTCCCGATCGGTCGGGATTCCGCGCCGTCAACGGCGTAGATATTGAGCTTCGCCGCGGCGAGACCCTGGGGATCGTGGGCGAGTCCGGGTCGGGCAAGACGATGATCGCGCTTAGCCTTCTCGGGATCGTACCGCTGCCGGGGAAGATCATCGAGGGAACGATCTCCTTGCGCGGCCGGCGGATTGACAATTTACCGCCGCGTGAGATTCGTAAGGTGCGCGGCAACGACATCGGTATCGTCTTCCAAGACCCGATGACGGGGCTCAATCCGGTGCGTACCGTGGGCTCGCAACTAATGGAATCGGCTCTGCGTCACAATAATTTGTCGCGCCGCGAGGCGGAAGAGCGTGCGTTCAAAGCGCTCGACGACGTGGGCATACCCGCGGCGCGTGAGCGGCTGAAGGCCTACCCGCACGAGCTGTCGGGCGGATTGCGCCAACGCGTCATGATTGCCCTCGCGCTGATCAATCATCCCTCCGTTATCGTCGCGGACGAACCGACGACGGCCCTGGACGCCACCATTCAGGCGCAAATCCTCGATCTGTTTCGCTTGCGCCTGGCCCGGAGCACCATGATCCTGATTACGCATGATCTTGGGGTGGCCGCCGAAATTTGCGACCGTATCGCGGTGATGTATGCGGGGCGCATCGTCGAAACGGGCACGATCGAGGACGTCTTGTCCAACCCGCGCCATCCCTACACCGTCGGGCTGCTGGCGGCGGTGCCGAAATTTGACGTGCGGCGCCCCAAGCTGGTTCCGATTCCGGGCCAGCCGCCGACGGCCGACGACGTTGTTCGCGGGTGCGCGTTCTCGCCGCGCTGTTCCTTTGCCACGCCGGAATGCGAAGAACGGCCGCTACTCGAGGACCGTGGGGGCCGGCCGGTGGCTTGCTGGCATCCGCGCGGGTCGGGGGTTTGAGCATGGCGGACGTGAGCAAAACGCCGAACGCGGGCGCCGAGGCGAGAACACTGACGAAGAGCGGCAATCTCCTCGAAGCGACCGATCTCAAGGTCACCTTTCGCGCCCCCGGCGGCCGCAAGCTTCACGCCGTCGATACCATCTCCATCGGGGTAAAGCCGCGCGAGACCGTGGGGCTTGTCGGCGAATCGGGTTCGGGCAAATCGACGGTGGCGCTGACGCTCATGCGGGCGCATGAGCCGGAAAGCGGCCAGATCATTTTCGACGGGCTCGACATTACGCATCTTTCGGAAAGGGAGTTGTTGCCGATCCGCCGCAAGCTGCAGGTGGTGTTCCAGGATCCCTATTCCAGCCTCGACCCGCGCATGACGGTGCGCCGCATCGTAGCCGAGCCCTTGAAGGCGCACAGGTACGGCAACCGTAGCGTGATCAACGATCGGGTGGACGAGCTGCTCGAACAGGTTGGGCTGCCGCCCGATGCGGCGCAGCGCTTGCCGGCGCAGTTTTCGGGCGGACAGCGCCAGCGCATTGCCATTGCCCGGTCGCTGGCGTTGGAGCCGATGGCCCTGATCGCCGATGAGCCGGTCTCCGCGCTCGACGTTTCGATCCAGGCCCAGATCGTCAATCTATTGCGCGGTCTCCAGGACCGGCTGAACATCGCCTTCCTGGTGATCGCCCACGATCTGGCGCTGGTTCACCAGATTTGCGACCGCATCGTCGTCATGTATCTCGGCGAGGCGGTGGAGGAGGGGTCCGCCGACGATGTGGTGGGCCGTCCCCAGCATCCCTACACGGTGGCGCTTTTGTCGGCGACGCCGGTTCCCGTCGTGGGGGGCGATGCCGAACGCATTCTGTTGACCGGCGATCCACCGTCGCCCATTCACCGGCCGACGGGCTGCCGTTTCCATCCGCGCTGCCCCATCGTTCAGGAGCGCTGCAAAACGGATAAGCCGCCGCTCGTCGAGTTCGCGCCGGGGCGAAAAGTCTCGTGCTTCTACGCCGGGCAGATGGACCCGCCGCGCGACTTGTGGGCGCACGAGAAAGAACCCCTGCCCGAATCGCCCGAGGATTAAGTCCGCCACGGGAGGACGCCATGGGACGGCCTCACATCGAATTCATCCAGAGCCAGGTTCTGCCGTGGAGCGAGGGCTTCCGGGTGCCGGCCGGGAGGATGTGGAGTGCAAGGTTCTGAGCCGCGATTCGAGAACTTAGTCGTCGGCGATTTGCGCGAGGCTCCCAGCGACGCTGTTGAATACTGTGTCGTTGCCAAGAGATGTGCTCAATATCATTGCGCCTTCCACGGCCGCTAGGATGTGGATCGCCTGAGCCTGTGCTTCTTTAGCGCTGACGCGCGAGGACGCCGCTAGCGCCTTTTTCAGCCACGCGAGATTCCTCTCGAAGAAAATCCGCGCATGCCCGCCAACTTCCGTTGGCAAGCCACCGGTCTCGGCCCCCAATACTGCGCACAGGCAGACATTGCCGTCCTGGACCAAAGCGTCCCGGAAAGCGTCCACATAGTGCTCAATAGCCTTCTTGTGTGCCCCCTCGAAGGCTGTCGGGTCGCCCAGCCGCTCGAGAAATCGCTCCGTGTAGCGCTCGGTGACGGCGACGCCGATATCGGATTTTGTCGGGAAATAATAGTGCACGCTCGCTGCCTTGATGCCCACGACCTTCGCAATACCGCGGGTGCTGAATCCGTTGTAGCCCATCGTACGGATCATGCGTTCGGCGGTGTCTAGAATTTCGTCACGCTTGGTTGGTGCTTTGGCCATCTCAACGATTCTCCTACCTAATGTTAGATAGGCCTTGAAGACCGGCTCGGCAAGGCCATATCTAGCGCACCTACCTAGTGTTAGGTAGATACGGCGCTGAAGAGATGCGACGGCGTCCGTCAACTCAAGCTGAGAGGAGACTAACGATGGCTAAGAAGCGTGTCCTGATGGTGCTCACCTCCCACGAAGACATGGGCGTGAGCGGAAAGAAGACCGGCAACTGGTTTGATGAGGTTGCAACCCCTTACTACAAGTTCAAGGAGGCCGGGATCGACTTGACAAGGGTGAGCCCCAATGGCGGA
>JADFIH010000200.1 GCA_022566715.1 Pseudomonadota bacterium
CCGCGATCGCGGCCCGCGCCGGCGCCCTCTCCGAGCGGCCGCGGGTCGCCTGCATCGAGTGGACGGAGCCGCTGATGGCCGCCGGCAACTGGGTGCCGGAGCTGGTGGCGCTGGCCGGCGGCGAGGATCCGTTCGGCACGCCGGGAGAACACGCGCCGGGGCTTGAATGGGACGCCCTGGCCGGCGCCGACCCCGACGTGATCGTGTTCATGCCCTGCGGATTCGGCCTCGACAGGACGGGGACGGAGGCCGACGCCCTGGCGGCGCGCCCGGGCTGGTCGGACCTTTCCGCCGTCCGCAAGGGGCGCGTCTACATCACCAACGGCAGCGATTACTTCAACCGGCCCGGCCCCAGGCTCGCGGACTCCCTGGAGATCATGGCCGAGATCCTCCACCCCCAGGCCTTCCGCTTCGGCCACGAAGGCACGGGCTGGCGGCCCTTTTCGCCGCATCGGGCCCGGTAAGCGCGCCGGCCGCTCACCCCGTCCGCAATGTGTCGGGAGGACGCTCCGGTGTATCTCAGTGCACGGTCGCCACGACCATGTCCTGGTCGTGGGCCGCGATGATGACTTCACCCAGGGTGTCGAACAGGTCCAGAAAAGTCCCGTCCGCGGCGTAGACCGCATACGCCGAACCGTTCTCGTCCTGGATCGGCCGTGCGTAGATCACGTCGTCCATCCGCGACTTCATGAAGTCGTAGAGGGACATGCGAGGGACGCTGTCATTCGGGGTCTCCGCGCCGGTTCTTCGCCAAGCGAGCGGTTTCATGACATGAGCCTTTATGAGGTTTTACTTTCAGTGCATTGTCTATATTATAGTGTGCAAAGTCTTGATTATCAATACACTAATAAAAAACGATTTACGTAAAATTTTATACTTATTTTATTGTTTAAATTTCCGGCCGTGAACCGCGGGACGCCCCCGGCACGGGGCGGCCGGAGCGCCGTCCGCGGGCGCCGCGGAAGGCGAAAAAGCGTTGTGGGACGGCGCGTAAAGCGCCTGTTAAGGAAATTCCGGCTACCGTGGCCGGGCGCGGAAGCAGCGCCTTTCGGACCTGCGGCCCGGGGCCGGGTATTAAGGTTAACGCGCGCGATGGGCGTAACAACCACGGACGCCGGGACAACATTCCCCGGCGCGAAAACCCGCCGCGGGAGGCGGCATCGCGCCGGGACAGCCCCGGGTCCGTGGCGGACGAAGGGTGTGCGGCATGAGTGATCGGCGGGAGCAAACGACAGCGGGACGGCCGGCGCCCGTCGTGGGCGTCCTCGGTTGGGCGGTGCGCCAGGTAGCGTTATGGTCGATCGTCGCCGGGATCGGTTTCGCCGCCTTCACCTACCGGGACGTCCTGTTCGGCCCGCAGGCACCCCGGGAATCCCAGCAACAGCGGACCGCGAAGCAACCGGCGCGACCGGCGCAATCCCGGAAAGCCTCGCGGCCGGCCAGCCGCGCCCTTACCATCCGCGCGTCCGCCGGGGGGCATTTCATGATCGAGGCGGACGTGGACGGGACGGACATCCGCTTCATGGTCGACACCGGCGCCACCGAGGTGGTGCTGACGCCCGAGGACGCCGCCCGCATCGGGTTCGACCTGCGCGCCCGTCACTTCACCCGGCAGTTCAACACCGCGGGCGGCGTCGTCCGCGCGGCGCCGGTGACCCTCAGGCGGCTGCGCATCGGCCAGCTCGTCCTGCGCGACGTGGAGGCCTGGGTCAACGAAGCCCCCTTGTTCGTCTCCCTGCTCGGCATGAGCTTCCTCAAGCGCCTGGACGGCTACGAGGTCGAGGACGGCAAGCTGATCCTGTACTGGTAGCGGCGGGCGCGCCGGGTGGTGGCCTGACGGCCAAAGGGGGGGCTCCGCCCCCACACCCCCGCCAGGGGCAAACCCCCGGACCCCATAAACCGGGTTCCAAGGGCCGACGGCCCTTGGTGGGGATCAAAGGGGCAACGCCCCTTTGACCTCGGGAACCAACCCGCTCGGCAGCGCTCAGGCCAGATGGCATCTCACGAAGCCCATACCGTCGGCAACGACGCGGCGCCGGCGCTGACGCGCGGCCTATGTGTATGGACAATGTACGCACATTAACGTATATTGAATGGTGTGACAAAGGAGAATGACATGCCGAACAGCCGTACGGCGAATCGTGCGGCCCGGGACGTGAACATCAATCTGCGCGCCAGCCGGAAACAAAGGTCCCTGATCGACCGGGCGGCGGAGGCGCTCGGCAGGAACCGCTCGGACTTCATGCTTGAAGCCTCCTGCCGGGAAGCCGAGTCGGTTCTGCTCGACCGCCGGTATTTCGCGCTGGACGCCGAGACGTTCAAGGAATTCACGGCGATGCTCGATGCGGCGCCGGCGGGCAATCCCCGACTGCGCCGTCTTCTGGCCGGGAAAACGCCCTGGGATCGATGAGCGGCGAAGAAGACCTAAGCGCACCGGAGAAGCTACGACCGGATCACGACCTCTCATCCTTCGATTCGGGCACGCCGGTCCTCGACGACTGGCTGCGGCGGCGGGCCTTGCCCAATCAGGAGAGCGGCGCGTCGCGGACCTACGTCGTTTGCGCCGGAAGGCGTGTGGTCGGGTATTACGCCCTGGCGGCCGGGGCAATCGCACAGGGCGAAGCGACGGGTCGGACCCGCCGCAACATGCCGGACCCGGTGCCGGTCATGGTGATCGGCCGCCTCGCCATCCATTCGAGGTACCAGGGACGCGGCCTCGGCCGGGCGTTACTGCGGGATGCGGTCCTGCGCACCATGCAGGCGGCCGACATCGCCGGAATCAGGGCGATGCTGGTGCACGCCATTTCCGAAGACGCCAAGCGATTCTATGAGCGCTGTGGGTTTCAGCCGTCGCCGGTCGATCCCATGACCCTGATGATCACCATGCGGGACGCCCGACAGGCGCTGACCGGCGGGAACGAAACCTGATCGCGGGCGGTGCGGCGGCGTGGGGGCCCAGATACCGCTAAGTCCTCGAAAAGATTGGTGCCGTTCTCATGGTGCATATAGCCGCAGTCCATCCTCATGCCGAGCGATGTCCGCAGCGTACGCTCGAAGTTCCGCGATACTGTCCGTGCTCGGTAGCGGAAAGTCCTCACAGGGTAAACCCTGCGTCATCGGGTAGAACAGTGACTCGCAGGAACGCCGTGGCCAACGGGCAATCCGGCATTGTTCGAAGGCTGTTGTGACGTGGTAGTGCAAGGTGGGCGTGAACGGCGACCAGCGGTGGTGCAGCAGCGTTTGGGGAGCAGTGTCGATGATTTCGACGTGTTCGAGGGTTCGTTTGCCCTGAGCGAACCATGCCCGCCGCAATAGTTTGACAGCATCCGTGTCCGAATCCGGAGCCCCATAGCCGAAGATGGTCATCGTGAATGCCTCGCTGAATAGCGTCTCGGCGGCCTCCCAATTGCGTCGAATGTAGGGGTCGGCGGAATAGTTCTTTTGGCTGATCGGGTAGAGCAGCGGCACGTCTGTGAAACGCTGATGACAGTCCGCGCATCGCCCATTCCTCGCGCCCCACCTATCGTGCTCGCGACATGCGCCGATTCGTACATTTCCGTGCAGGAAAAATATCTCGGGAAGGGGAACGGCGTCGCGGTTGCGTTCGTACGCATCGAACAAGAAGGGATCCCAATTGAATGTGAACACTGCGTCTGTCGAACGCAGCGAGATTAGGAGACGATCGTAGATCGTCGCTCCGTCCGGGAGCGCCAGATTGGAAAAGTAATCGTCAATACGCCGCTCAATCTTTTCTACGGTATGCGCGTGTCTTTGTTTCGAGACCAACTGACTGTAGATGACTTCGAAGTTTCTCTCCCCTTCCAATTCAAGACCAGACTCGTCGATCAGTGGTTGCAGCCCAATGATGTCCACGAAGTCATCCATGACCGGAATGGCTCGGCCAGTTGCATCCCCGTTGGGAAATGCCGCTCGGCTTGCTCCTGCACCAAGCAAGACCACGTGCGGATGGATGGAACGCGGACTATCGATTAATTGTTGCGCCGTCACAATCATTAACGTTGCCGTTTCTCAGGAGGCTCCGTCGCCAAAATCGGTGGCCACGAACATGCGAATGCCGCCGGTGCTGCCAATTCGAATATGATGCCGAACCACAACCGGCTTGCCTCGAAGGGCTAGAAAGCCCCGTAAACCGCGACCTGGAAACCTGCGGCGCTTCCGATCCCCGTGGCCGACCTGCCTGTGCGTAGCCACGCTTCGGCGGAGGCAGGTGGTGCGGGCGGTGAGACTCGAACTCACACTCCACAAGGGAACGGGTTTTTGAGAGCCGCGCGTCTACCTGTTCCGCCACGCCCGCAACCTGATACGCATCAGCCTTTTGAGTCTGCCGCGTCCACCGGTTCCGCCACAGGGGCGCTTAGAGCAGCTTCTTGAACTCCTCGACGCCGAGGCCCGCGTCGGTGACGATCCCGCCCATGGTATAGGCGTCGATGGG
>JADFIH010000002.1 GCA_022566715.1 Pseudomonadota bacterium
ATTCGCCCGATTCCATGAACGGCCCGATCACGCCCCAGGTCCATTCGAGCCCCCCGGGAAAAGTGGCGAGGTGGCGGTAGATCAGGGGCGCCAGGGCCGCGCCCGAGGTGCGCCGCAGGCCCGCGTAAATCTCCGCCGTGGCGCCGGTCGCCTCGGCTTCCGGCACTTCCGGAAACGGCGTCGTGGTGGTTTGGTTCACCACCAGAGCATAAGGAGGTGCCGCGCACCCGGTCAACGGCTGACCTGGGCCAGACCTGGGCCAGACCCGGCGGCGCCGGGCGGGGGATCGTGCTACAAGAGCCCAGGCGGGGAGGAGCCGAGCCACAATGAAGATCGTTGCGCGGCCAGGGATGCCTGACCTGAGGCGCCAAGGGTTCCGGTGGGGGCTTCATGGTTAAGGCCCGGGCAGAGGCCAAATGATCGTGAAGGGCTGCGCCGGGGCTTGATTCGGGAGCCGGAGGTTTCCTAAATTGTCACGGCGGTAAGGGGACTTACCGAAACGGCCGTCTGAAACGACTGGCCGGAACGATCGGCTGGAATGACTGGCCGGCGAGGGGAGGATGGATGTGTCCGGACTGCTCGAAGTCCATAACCTGACCAAGAAGTTCGGTCCGCTGACCGCGGTCGACGACGTGTCGTTCACCGTCGCGCAGGGTGAGGTCGTGGGCTTCCTCGGTCCCAACGGCGCCGGCAAATCGACCACCATGAAGATGATCGCGGGGTTCCTCACGCCGACCGCCGGCCGGGTGCAGGTCTGCGGCCACGACGTTGTCGAGAAGCCGATCGAGATCAAGACGTGCATCGGCTATTTGCCGGAAGGGGCGCCGCTCTATGGCGACATGACCGCCAAGGCCCTGCTCAATTTCGTGGCCGAGATTCGCGGCTTTCGGGGCGCCGAGCGGCGGCGGCGGATCGATGACGTGGTGGCCAAGGTGAACCTGGAAGAGGCTCTGTTCCGGCCCATCGAGACCCTGTCGAAAGGCTTCAAGCGGCGCGTCGGCCTGGCCCAGGCCATGTTGCACGATCCCGAGCTTCTCGTGCTCGACGAGCCGACCGATGGCCTCGATCCCAACCAGAAGCACGAGGTGCGCGAGCTGTTGCGGGGCATGGCGGCCGACAAGGCGATCATCATCTCGACCCACATTCTGGAAGAGGTCGACGCGGTCTGCACCCGGGCCATGATCATTGCCCGTGGAAAGATCCTTTTCGACGGGACGCCCGAAGAGCTGCGGGCCGGCGCCGAGGGCGCCGAATCCCTTGACGACGTGTTCCGCGCCATCACGACTGGGGCCGTGGTGGACGAGGGCGGGGTGGAAAAGAGCGCCTGATGCGAAACACCTACGTCGTCATGAAGCGCGAACTGTTGGCGTATTTCTCGACCCCGGTCGCCTATGTGTTCCTGGTGATTTTCCTCGCCGCCATCGGCGCCTTCACCTTTTTTCTGGGCGGGTTTTTCGCGCGCGGCCAGGCGGACCTGCAGCCCTTTTTCATGTTCCATCCCTGGCTCTATCTCTTCCTCATCCCGGCCATCGGCATGCGCCTGTGGTCGGAGGAGCGCAAGACCGGCACGATCGAGCTTTTGATGACCCTGCCGCTTTCGACCTTCAACGCGGTCGCCGGCAAGTTCCTGGCCGCCTGGGTTTTCACGGCGCTTGCGCTGGCGCTGACCTTTCCCATCTGGATCACGGTCAACTATCTGGGCGACCCGGACAACGGCGTCATCGCCGCGGGCTACATCGGAAGCTGGCTCATGGCGGGGGCGTTTTTGTCCCTGGTCGCGTGCCTGTCGGCCCTGACCAAGAACCAGGTCGTGGCCTTCGTGATCGGGTCGGCGGTCAGCTTTATCTTTCTGACCAGCGGGCTCGACATCGTGTTGAGCGCGTTCCGCTTCTGGGCGCCCGATTTCGTGGTGGAGGTCATCGCCTCGCTCAGCTTTCTAACCAACTTCCAGGCCGTGTCACGCGGCGTCATCGATCTCCGCGAGGTGATCTTTTTCGTCTCGATGATTCTGGTCACCCTGTTCATCAACACGGCGATCATCGACCTGAAGAAATCGGGCTAGGCGGGTACGGATGAGCGGCGCCAAAACAAGTACCGGGAAGAAGCCCGTGGACCGCAGGCTCTACTCGATCGGCTCGATCGTACTGGCGATCATCCTGTTTCTGGCGGTCAACATTTTCTCCAACGCCGTTTTCAAGACCGCGCGAATCGACCTCACGCAGGAATCGCTGTTCACGGTCTCGCAGGCGACCAAGAACATTCTTGGCGCGCTCGATGAGCCCATCGTCCTGCGCCTCTATATATCGAAGCGGGTGCGCGACGACATTCCCGCGCTGTCGACGTATGCCGACCGGGTCGAGGAACTGTTGCGCCAATATGAACGGCTTGCCGGCGGCAATATCCGGCTGGAGGCCTTCGAGCCCGAGCAGTTCTCGCCCGAGGAGGATACCGCCGTCGGCTACGGCATTCAGGGCATTCCGGCCTCGGCGGCGGGCGACGTGCTGTACTTCGGCCTCGCCGGCACGAACAGCACGGACGACGAGGACATCATCCCGTTCTTCGCGCCGGGCCGCGAGGCGTTCCTGGAATACGATCTGTCGAAGCTCATCTTTAATCTGTCGCGCCCCAAGAAGACGCTTATCGGGCTGATCTCGTCGTTGCCCCTCACCGCGGACCCGCAGGCGAGGTATGCACCCTGGGTCGTCCATGAACAGGCGAGCCAATTCTTCGACATGCGAATCATGGGCGGCGAGATCAACGAGATCGACGAGGAAGTCGACATCTTGATGCTGGTTCAGCCCACGAGCCTGGATGACCGGACGCTCTATGCCATCGACCAATATTTCCTCCGGGGCGGGCCGGGGCTCATCTTTGTCGATCCGCATTCGGAAAATTTCCCGCAACCGCAGGGACGCCAGCGGCAGTACAGG
Source organism: Pseudomonadota bacterium (assembly GCA_022566715.1). Taxonomy (GTDB): domain Bacteria; phylum Pseudomonadota; class Alphaproteobacteria; order SHVP01; family SHVP01; genus JADFIH01. Next base: position 2,931 of record JADFIH010000002.1, read on the forward strand.
CCGCCGCCCGATCACACCCTGGGCCCCCTGTTCGAGGCCTGGGGAATCGATGTGCCGCTGGACCAGGTGGTGGGCGACCGGATCGCGGCGCAGCGCGTGAACGCGGTCAGCGCCGGGCGCCGGATCGTCACCGAGTATCTGCCCTGGTTGTCGCTCGGCCGCGCCGGTATCGAGGCGGACGACGTGGTCACCGCGGAGATCGAGCGGGTGACCCTGTTGTCGCCGGGACATCTGGTGCAGCGCGAGGACTCAACCCTCGAGATGACGCCGCTCCTGTTTTCGAGCGAGCAATCCATGCTCATCGACGTGAACGATATCCGCCCCCTGCCGAACCCCCTGGCCCTTCTGACGGACTTCCGGGCGGAGAACACGAACTACGTCTTGGCGGCGCGCTTCTCCGGCTCGCTGAAGACGGCCTTTCCCGACGGGCCGCCCAAGCGCGTGAACCCGCGTGGCGAAGAGGTGGTGGAGGAGTCCGATTCGATACCGCAGCTTTTCGAATCGCGAGTGCCCACCAACATCATCGTGGTCGCCGACACGGACCTGCTCGCCGACCGGACCTGGCTGCGCGGCGTTGGCGGCACGGCGGTGCCGATCGCCCAGAACGGCGACTTCGTGGTCAACGCGCTCGACAACCTCGCCGGCAGCGCCGACCTTATCGCCCTGCGCGGGCGCGGCCTGTCGAACCGGCCGTTCGGCACCGTCGCCGAAATCCGCCGGGACGCCGAGCTCGAGTTCAGGTCCAAGGAACGCGAGTTGATCGAATCCCTGCGCGAGGCGGAGCAGCGCATCGTCCAGTTGCAGCAAGAGGACGAGGGCAGCGCCTTCCTGTCCACGGAACAAAGCGATGCCATCGAGAGCTTCCGCGCCGACATGCTGGTCAAGCGGGCCGAGTTGCGCGAGGTACAGCACGCACTCGTTCGCGACATCGACCGGCTCGAATCCATCCTCAAGGTGCTGAACATCGGCGCCATTCCCCTTCTCATCGGCCTTTTCGCGATCGGCCTCGCGGTCATGCGGCGCGTGCGTTTCAGCCGCCGCATCCGCGGCCTGCACGCCTAACCGGGACGAGGGCCATGAACCCCAGGGTATTCGCGGGACTGGCGCTGGCGACCGTCATCATGGTCGTGGCCGCGGGTCTGGCCGTCGTGTTGGAGGACAATCCGCAGACCGTACTGCAAGACCGCAAGCCCGCTTTCCCCAAGCTGGTCGAGCGCCTCAACGAGGCGGTGTCCATCGAGATCGGCTCGAAGGACGGCAAGTTCACGGTCACGGGCAGCGGCGAGACCTGGGGCATCGTGGAGAAGAACGGCTATGCGGTCAAACGCGAGACCGTGCGCGACTTTCTGTTGAGCCTTGCGAACCTGCGTTTGGTCGAGGCCAAGACCAGCCGGGAGGACCGCTACGGGCGCCTCGAGGTCGAGGATATCGAGGCGGACGATGCGGGCTCACGCTTGGTCACGGTGCGGGACGGGGAGGGACGGATACTGGCCGATGGGATTATCGGCCGGCGCAAATACTTTCTCTACGTGGACGGCCGCGGCGGCACTTATCTGCGCCGCGCCGGCGAACTTCAAGCCTGGCTCGCCGAAGGGGAAATGGACTTCGGCGCGCTGCCCTTCGATTGGCTGAACCGGCTGGTGCTGGAAGTGCCGGCGCAGGACGTTCAGGACCTCACCATTGCGCAACCGGACTCCGAGACCCTGGTTCTCAAAAGGGACGAGCGCGGGCAGGTGAACTTTACGGTGCTCGGCGCCCCCGAGGGCGGCGAGTTGAAGACGGAGACCGAAGCGGACCGCTTGGCGTTCGTCGTCGCGAAGTTCGAGTTCGACGACGTGGAACCGGTCGAGAACGTCTCCTTCGAAGGCCCGCTGCATACCGCCACCTACACGACCTTCGACGGCTTGCGCATCGTGATCGAGGTGGCCAGCAAGGAAATCGTATCCGTTCGACTCACGGACGATCCGCCGGTGGAGCTTTGGGCCCGCATCCGCGCCGAGGCCGCCGACGGCGTGAGCGCGGAGTCGCGCGCGACGGTGACCGCCCGGGCCGAGGAAATCAACGCCAAAACCCGGCCCTGGGCCTACAAGGTCGACGAGTTGATGGGAAACCGGCTGACCAAGCGTCTCGCCCAACTCTACAAGGAGCCGGGCGCCTAGCCCCAGGCGGAAATGATTCTCGCGGCGCCGGGCCTTTCGCCTAGAGCAGCATCCGTTCAGGTGGAATCGGCTGCGCCGATCACTGAACGGATAAAGCTGCTCTAGCATCTTGAGAAGTAGAGCAATTTTATCCGAATGATTGAGCCGCGTCGGTTCAGTCATTCGGATATTGCTCTAGGCGCGCGGATGGCTATCGTTGGCCGCGCTCACTCCAGTTCCAAAGGCCCAATAGCAAAGGCCCAATAGTAGAGGCGGAGTCATGGGACCCCTTGCGGGCGTCAGGATCATCGAAATGGCGGGCATCGGCCCGGCCCCCTTTTGCGCCATGCTGCTCGCGGACCTGGGCGCCGAGGTCCTGCGCCTCGACCGGACTGAACCCTCGGGCCTGGGCATCGGCATGGCGCCGCGCTTCGACCTTTTGAACCGGGGGCGGCGCTCCCTCGCCATCGATCTCAAGCGGCCCGACGGGAGCGCGGCGGCGCTGCGGCTCATCGGGCGGGCCGACGCGCTGATCGAGGGCTTCCGTCCGGGCGTCATGGAACGCTTGGGCCTGGGGCCGGACGACTGCTTTTCCGGCAACCCGCGCCTGGTCTACGGCCGCATGACGGGCTGGGGGCAGGACGGGCCGCTCGCCAAGACCGCCGGACACGACATCAATTACATCGCCCTGTCGGGCGCGCTGCACGCCATCGGCCGGGAAGGGCAGGCGCCTGTACCGCCCCTGAACCTGGTCGGGGATTTCGGCGGCGGCGCGGCCTACCTGGCCCTGGGGGTCGTCGCGGCCCTGTTCGAGGCGCGCCAATCGGGCCAGGGTCAGGTGGTGGACGCCAGCATGGTCGAAGGATCGGCGAGCCTGATGACGATGTTTTTCGGCCTGCGGGCGGCGGACCTGTGGCAAGACGCGCGCGGCGTCAACGCCATCGACACGGGCGCACCCTATTACGACACCTATGAGACCAAGGACGGGCGCTGGGTGGCCGTGGGCGCGATCGAGCCGAAGTTCTACGCCGCGCTGCTCGAACGCATGGGCCTGGGCGGCGCGGACTTGCCGGCGCAGGACGACCGGACGCGCTGGCCCGATCTGAAGCGCCGGTTCGCTGAAGTCTTCCGCGCCAAGACGCGCGACGAGTGGTGCGGGATCATGGAAGGATCGGACGCCTGTTTCGCGCCGGTGCTGTCCCTTGCCGAGGTGAGCGGCCATCCCCACAATCGGGCGCGCAGCAGCTTTAGCGAACGGGACGGGATCGTTCAGCCCGCGCCGGCGCCGCGCTTCAGCCGCACCCAGGCCGAAGCCGGGGCGTCACCGCCGCATGCCGGCGCACATTCGAAAGCCGCCCTCGCCGATTGGGGCTTCGCGCCGGAGGAGGTGGCGGACTTGATCGAGTCGGGCGCCGTGAGGCATGTTGAGGATGCGGCCGCTTAAACCGCATCCGGCCCCGCACAAGAAAGCCGCTCATGCCTGAAACTGCCCCCAATGTCGGCCTGCTGGTCACCTGTCTGGTCGATCTGTTCAGGCCCAGCGTCGGCTTTGCCGCCGTCAAGCTTCTCGAGGACGCGGGCTGCCGGGTCGAGGCGCCGCGCGCGCAAACCTGTTGCGGCCAGCCGGCCTACAACTCGGGCGACAAGAGGGACGCCAAGGCGCTCGCGCGCAACGTCATCGACGCCTTCGCCGATTTCGATTATGTCGTGGTGCCCTCGGGTTCCTGCGCCGGCATGGTGCGCAAGCACTACCCCGCTCTGCTTGCCGACGACGCCAAGTATGCGGACAAGGCCCGTGATCTCGCGGCGCGCACCCACGAGCTCATGGCGTTCCTGGTCGACGTTCGCGGGGTCGAAAAGTCGGACGCGCGGTACGAGGGGACGGTCGCCTACCACGATTCGTGTTCGTCGCTGCGCGAACTGGGCGTGCACGATCAACCGCGCCGGTTGCTGCGCACGGTGGCGGGCCTGAACCTCGTTGAGGTTCCCGACGGCGAGGTTTGTTGCGGCTTTGGCGGAATTTTCGCGCTCAAGTACGGCGACATCTCCGGCGAGATCGTGCGCAAGAAGGCGGACGCAATCGAGAGCACGGGCGCGGATACCGTGTGCGCCGCCGATCTCGGTTGCCTGCTGAACATCGCCGGGCGCCTGCAGCGCGAGGGCAGCGGCATCAAAGTGCGTCATGTCGCCGAGATTCTGGCCGGAATGACGGAACTCCCGCCAATCGCCGAAGGCCGCCGCTGATGCAGCCGACCAGCGCCAATTTCATTGCCAACGCCCGGGACGCCATCGCCGACGATAACCTGCAATTGGCGATCGCGCGGGTTGGCGAGAATTTCGGCGCCAAGCGCCAGCAGGCCGTCGACAAACTGCCCGAATTCGACGCCTTGTGCGGCCGCGCCGTCGAGATCAAGGACGATGTGCTCGCGCACCTCGATTATTACCTCGAGGTTTACGAACGGGCCGTAACCGCGAGCGGCGGGCACGTTCACTGGTGCGCCACCGTGGAGGAAGCGTGCGAGACCGTGTTGCGCCTGTGCCGGTCCGTCGACGCCAAGACCGTTACCAAGGGCAAGTCGATGATCGGCGAGGAAATGGAGATCAATCCCTACCTCGAACGGCACGGCATCGAGCCCATCGAGACGGACCTGGGGGAATACATCATTCAACTGGCCGGCGAGCCGCCCAGTCACATCATCGCGCCCGCCGTTCATAAAACCAAGGAACAGGTCACCGATCTGTTCCACGAGCATCACCGCAAGTTCGGTAAAACGGAGCGTCTGACCGAGGGCGAAGACCTGGTGGCGGAGGCGCGCGAGCTGCTGCGCGGCAAATATCTCGCGGCCGATGTGGGCATCACCGGCGCCAACTTCCTGATCGCCGAAACCGGATCGTCGATCATCGTCACCAACGAGGGCAACGGCGACCTCACGCAGATGCTGCCGAAGATGCATATCGTCCTGGCCAGTCTGGAGAAGGTCGTCCCCACGCTGGAGGACGCCGCGACACTCCTGCGCCTGCTGGCGCGTTCGGCGTCGGGGCAGGAGATGTCGTCCTACACGACGCTTTCCACCGGACCACGCCGCGCGGACGATCCCGACGGGCCCGGCGAATATCACGTCGTTCTGCTCGACAATGGACGCAGCGAACTTCTCGGCGGCGAGTTTCAGGACATCCTGCGCTGCATCCGCTGCGGCGCCTGTTACAATCATTGCCCCGTCTATACCTCGGTCGGCGGACACGCCTACGGCTGGGTCTACGGGGGGCCGATGGGGGCCGTCCTGACCCCCGCCCTGATCGGCCTCGCCGAGGCCCGGCACCTTCCCAGCGCCACGCCCTTCTGTGGGCGCTGCGAGGAAGTCTGCCCCATGCAAATTCCCCTGCCCAAGATGATGCGCCATTGGCGCGAACAAAGCTTTCAGCGCCGCCTGACGCCGGGGCGCGAGCGGCTGGCGGTTGCGCTCTGGGCCTGGTTCGCGCGGCGGCCCGCGCTCTATCACCTGGGCGCGCGGTTCGCCATCGGTTGGTTGTTCCGCCGGGCGCGCGGGCGCGGCCATATGCGAAAGGTCCCCTTCATGCGCGGCTGGACCCTGACGCGGGATTTGCCGGCGCCCGAAGGCGGCACCTTCCAGCAGCAGTGGCGCCGGCGGAAACGAGCGTGAGCGCCCCCGTGAAAACCCCCATGAGTGCGATATGAGTAACAAGACGCAAGGGGGCCGGGCCACCATCCTTGGCTGGATTCGCGGATCGCTCGACCGCGGCGAATTGTCCGCCGAGCAGCGCGCGGCGATCGATTCGCGGTTGGCCAATCCCCGGCGAAATTTGATACCGGCGCGGGCCCAGGTCGATCACGCCGCCCAAGTCGAGTTGTTTTTGGAGTACCTGGGCGCGGCGAACGGAACCTTCACACGGGTTGCGGCGGAAGCCGATGCGCCCAAGGCCCTGTCGGAATACCTGAGCAGCCAGAACCTTCCGCAACGGGTCGCCATGGCGCCCGATGCCTGGCTCCAAGGACTTCCCTGGGAGAAAGGGGCGCCCCTGCTCGAGCGCCGCGCCGGCCCGGCCCGGCCCGAGGACCAAGTCGGCGTCACCGGCGCCCTGGCCGGGATTGCCGAGACCGGGACCCTGATGCTCGTCTCCGGACCGGACAGCCCGTCCACGCTCACCATGCTGCCCGAAACCCATGTGGTCGTGCTGCGGGCGAGCCAGATCATCGGGGCCATGGAGGACGGCTGGGACGCCCTGCGAAAGCGCGAAGGACAGGGCAAAATGCCCCGAACGGCTATCTTCATCACGGGCCCGTCGCGCACCGGCGACATTGAAATGCATATGTATCTCGGCGCCCATGGCCCCCGAAGGCTGCACGTCATTTTTATTGATGAATCATAGAGTTAAGAGTGATTTCTAACTTTGTGATGTAGGGCACTCGCGGGGCCGCGGCGTCCGCCCCTAACCCGCCCGGGGTACTTCGTCCGGTCACTCCAATCAGGAATCTTCATTCCACCGCCGAACCCGGCCTATAATGTGCCAACGCCAGCCCTCCCGAGCGGGGAGGGACAAGAGCGGTCACGCCGGAGTGAACTCCGGTGGGGGAAATGGGAGGTACCGGTGAGGAGCCAATCGAGCCAGCATCCGATGTTTCCGGATGCGACCCACGACGAGCAATCGCGGCAGGATTTCGTGCGTGCCATGCGCTTGCATCTCATGGGGGACATGCGGCGCACCAACACCTACCTTTACAAACACAAGCTGCGCCCCGCTTTTCAGCAGGTCAAAGCGCGCCCGCCGCGCTCACGGACCGAAGTGCGCACGCTCATGGGGAAAGACCCCTTCACGAAAATGTGGAGTTCGCTCGTCCGCACCAATCAGGAGATGCTCTACGATACCGTGGGTCCCAGCATCGAACGGCAACACCCCAATCTTGTCGCCAAGGCGAAGCGGTTTTGCGGCCGGGGCGGCGGGACGTTGCGCCTGAACCCCGATCTCGAAGTACCGGCCTATCTGCGCGCTGTGGACATCCACTGCAAACCGGGCGGGTATCACACGGAACGCTGCGAAAACGACCTTTTCGCGGGCGCCGAGTACGACCGGACGGTGAACGTCTACCTGCTGGGTAACCTCGGCCCGCAGAACGACGACATTGCGCTGTCCATCATCCGCTGGCTGCGCTGCAACCGCCCGGAGTTCAAGCCCAGGGCCATCCTCGACATGGGCTGCACGGTCGGCCACAGCACGATTCCCTACGGCCGCGCCTGGCCGCGCGCGGACCTGCGCGCCATCGACGTTGCCGGACCCTGTCTGCGCTATGCCCATGCCCGCGCCGAAGGGATGCGGCGCAAGGTCCATTTCAGCCAGCAGAATGCCGAGTCCACGGATTTTCCCGACGCGTCCTTCGACCTCGTGGTGTCGCATCTGGTGCTACACGAGACGTCGAATCGGGCGGTTCGCAATATCTTCCGCGAGTGCCGCCGGCTCCTGCGTCCGGGCGGTTACATGCTCCATGCCGATGGCGTGGCGCATCAGGAAGACCCTTTCGACAAGTACATGGCGGAATGGTCGGCGCACTACAACAACGAGCCGTTTCTGGGCACCCTGCAGGATATGAATCTGTCGCAGGTGGCGCGCGAGGCGGGATTTGCGCCCGAGCGCATCTACGAGATGCGCATCCCCAGCGTCCACATGCCGAGGCCCCATTCGCTCATGGAAAAGACCAATGGCCGCGGCCGCCCGTCGGACGACCGCCCGCTGTGGTACGTGATCGGCGCGCGGAAATAGCTATCCCGCGCTATTTCTCGAACATGTAGATGGGCCAGAAGGCGAAGGGCGGCCTGCCGTCTTCTCCGTCCAAGGTCCCCGGCTGGGTCTGTTGCAGCTTGTCGAAGGGCACGATCTCGGCTTTCGAGAAACCGATCTCCCTCGCCACATCCAGGTAGGGATATTCGAACGACGCGGCCGCGAAGGGCTCGTTGTTGGCCCACATGCTCGTCAGCAGCATGGCGTTCTGGAAGGGATGGTCCTTCTGGGGCAGGAACTCGATCCCGGCATAGAGGCCGCCCGGCTTGAGCACGCGGTAAACCTCCTCGAGGGCCGGGCGCGTCGGTTTCGGCGGGATCTCATGCAACATGAAGCAGAACATGACGAGATCGAAGTGGTTGTCGGGATAGTCGAGCGCGCCGATTTCCTGCTGCGACAGGTGCAGGGTGACCCCTTGTTCCCGCGCGCGCTTGTTCGCGAGCTTCAGGCAGGGCGCCGAAATGTCGATGCCGTGGGCCTCGCACTCGGGATGGGTCTCGAGCCAGCTCAGGAGCATGCCGCCGTGGCCCGCGCCCCAGTCAAGCACGCGCTCGTAAGTCCGGTCCTGCGGCAGATAGCTGAACATCAGCCGGTAGAGGTCGTTCGAATCCATGTGCAAGGGCAGGGTGGTGCGCCGCCCCAACTCATAGATGACCCCGTCGAGGTCGTCGCTCCAGACGCCCCCCGGATGCTGGTGGAAATCGACCAGCCGGTAGTAGTCGGGGTAGGCGATATCCGGATCCAGGCGCAGCGTGCCGGCCTTTTGCGACGCCTCCGCCGCGGCGTTCAGTTCGGCTTCGAGGGTCTCGCGCTCGGTCTCCACCTTGGGGACGAGCCCCCAGTCGGCGTAGCGGTATTTGAAGCGCTGCAGGTGCCGGTACATCCAGCCGTAGAGCTGGTAGGACGGCATGCCGTCGAGTACGTCCAGGGCCTCGTCGGCGTTACTTGGCGCGCCGTTTGCCGGGGCGTGGTTCGCGTCCACTGCGTGGTTGTAGGCGCGGTACGCCGATTCATAGACCGGCCCCTCCATGTAGGAGCGGCTGGCCCGCATGAAGGCGTGGAAGGCCCGGAACGACCGGTCCTCGGTGACGTGGGTGGTGTTCGGCTGGTTCGATGTCATGGGCCCCAGGATGGCTGTGTGCCGGGTGCCGGTCAAGCCCCGGAGGGTGGCGCACATTCGGTCAAGCGCCGGAGGGCGGCGCACATTCGAATGGTGGCGAAGGGCGTCCTCGCCAAATTATGATCGGCCGCGAGCGCCGCCCCTAGCGCGCGCGTGCTAGCGTGCCCACCCAGTCGTTCGGAGTTTGCTCGTTTAGGGGCATGTTTCGAGACGCGCTACGCCTTCGCTTAGCTTACGCGGCGCCACCGGCGCCACGGTCCAAGCTCAGCCTCAGCATGAGGATTCGATTTTGGCGTTCCAGAACATCCTCATCATGGGGGCGCCCGCCCTTCGACTCAGGGGCCTCGTCCTGAGGAAGGCCCACGGCTCAGGATGAGGGGGCGGTCTCGAAGGATGCGGCGAATGATGAAGACCGCGACATGAAGTTCTCTGCCGTCCTTGCCGCGTTCGCGTCGGTTTTCGCGGTGGGGCCCGCCCTCGCGGCCGGTCCCGCCGAGTGGCCCATGTTCCGCCTCGCGCCCGGGCACGCGGGCGCCGCCGGCGAGAAGGGGCTGACGGCCTCGCCGACGTTGCGCTGGCGCTTCGATACGGGCGGCATCGTCGAATCGTCGCCCGCCGTCGTCGATGGCGTGCTCTATCAGGGCACGTTCAACCGCGCCCTATTCGCGCTCGACGCGGATACCGGCCGCGAACTCTGGCGCTTCCCGGTCGGTGGGCTGTTGCGGGCCTCGCCGGCGGTGGTGGACGGCTTGGTCTATTTCGGCGCCGACGACAACCGTTTCTACGCGGTGGACGTCAAGACGGGCGGGCAACGCTGGTCCTTCGCGCTCGGCGGCGGCGGCGAGCAATCCTCGCCCGCGGTCGTCGGCGGCGTGGTCTACTTCGGCGGCTTCGACCGCAAGGTCTACGCCCTCGATGCGAAAACCGGCGCCGAATTGTGGGCCGTCGAGACGGGCGGGGGCATTTTATCCTCGCCGGCGGTGGCGGACGGAACCGTGTATATCGGTTCGATCGACGGGCGCATCTACGCGCTCGACGCGGGTACGGGCGAGGTACGCTGGCGCTTCCGCACGGGCGCGCCGGTGTTCTCCTCCCCCGCCGTCGTGGGCGGCGTTGTCTACGTGGGCTCCGACGATGGGTTCCTGTACGCGCTTGACGCGGGCACGGGCGGGGTGCGCTGGCGCTTCCGCGCGGGCCGCGAGGTATTCTCCTCTCCCGCGGTGGTGAACGGCGTGGTGTACGTCGGGGCCAACACGGGCCTCCTTTATGCCCTGAGCGCGGAAAACGGCGCTTTGATCTGGCGCGCCGACCTGCGAGGCGCGATCCTGTCCTCGCCCGCCGTTCTCGGCGATCTGGTTTACGTGGGTTCGAGCGATGGCCGGCTCTACGCGGTGCGTGGGCGCGATGGCGAAATCGCCTGGTCGTTCCGGGCCGGCGGCCGGGTCTGGACCTCGCCCGCGGTGATCGACGGGCGCGTCTATTTCGGCGCCCACGACGGGGTCATCTACGCAATAGAAGGCGAATAACGCATCGCCCTTTCGGCGCCCGGCTACGCCTCTTCGGCCATGCCGCGGACCTTGCGGCCGATGTGACTGACCGGCACGTCGGAGCGGTGGAGTTCGCTGAAAACGCGGGCGGCGAAGGCACTGGCGTCGGCGGCGTTTGCTGTGGCGGCTTCCGAGTCTTCTTCGTGGTCTTCAACGGCGCCCCCGGCGATGGCGCCCGCCTTTTCCAACGCCGCCTCGAGTGTGCGCAGCCGGTCGCGCATGACATAGACCTCGCCGCACAGGGCGACGAAAGCGCCGACCATTCGGTCCATGTCCACATCGTGCAGGAAGGTGGGCTCTTGTGATGAAATGGGGCCCTTCAACGCGGACTTGAACCTGGTTTGAGCGGTCTTAGGTTGAGCCGTTCGGGGCATATGCACCTCCACTACGCGGGACCCGTGGTTGGGCCCTCGGTTGGACCCGGTTAATTCCGCGCGCATCCTACACCGTCTCAATGGAATTGGACCTGGGTGAATTGGGCCCGCGTAAATTTTGATGGCGCTCTTGAAATTCCCGGCGGCATGATCCAGGAAGGTGGCCGATGATGGCGGACCGTGGGGAGGATCGCGCGTGAGTACCTTGTTCGACATTGCCGGGCGCTGCGCCCTAGTCACCGGCGCCTCCAGCGGCCTCGGCCGTCACTTTGCCAAAACTCTCGCGATGCGGGGCGCCAAGGTCGCGGTGGCCGCGCGGCGGCTCGACCGTCTCGACGCGCTTGTCGCCGAAATCAGCGCGTCGGGTGGAGCCGCCGCAGCGGTTTTGTGCGACGTGACCGACGGCGCATCGGTTCGCGCGGCAATCGACACGGCGGAGGAGGCCCTCGGCCCGATCGACATCCTGGTGAACAACGCCGGCATCACGGTCGCGAAACCATTGCTCGAGCAAGACGAAGACGACTGGCGGCGGGTTATCGACACGAACCTCAATGGCGCCTGGCGGGTGGCGCAGGCGGTGGCCCGCCGCATGACGGAGCGCGGTTCGGGGGGCAGTATCGTGAACATTGCGTCCATCGCCGGGCTCGGCACGATGGCGAGTATCCCAGCCTACGTTGCCTCCAAAGCGGGTCTCATCCAACTCACCAAAGCCATGGCGGCGGAATTAGCGCCCAACGGCGTACGCGTCAACGCCATCGCCCCGGGGTTTTTTCCGAGCGAATTGAGCGAAGACTACCTCGCGACGGAGCGGGGTCGGGCCACAATCGCCCGTATCCCCATGAGCCGCGTTGGCGAGCTCGGGGAACTCGACGGGCCGCTGCTTCTGCTGGTATCCGGCGCCGGAAGCTTCATGACGGGCGCCGTACTGGTCGTCGATGGCGGCGCCTTGGTCGGTCACCTTTAATACCCATGAATATTTTCATCGTATACGCGCATCCCGAGCCCCAGTCCTTCAACGCTGCGATGAAGGATACGGCGGCCGAGGTTCTGACGAAGGCGGGGCAAAAAGTCCGCGTGTCCGATCTTGTTGCGATGGAGTTCAAGGCGGTATCGGACGCAAACGATTTTCCGCGCCGCGCCGACCCGGAGCGGCTGGTGTTTTCCGTGGAGCAGCGGGCGGCGTTTGAAAGCGGCTTGACGTCGCCCGACATCGCCGAGGAGCATGAAAAGATCATTTGGGCCGACCACATCATCTTTCAGTTTCCCATGTGGTATTACGGCCTGCCCGCCATCCTGAAGGGTTGGTTCGACCGCGTGTTAAGCGAAGGGTTCGCCCATGCGCCGCCGCGCTGGTTCGATGACGGCCCCATGGCGGGCAAACGGGCGATGCTGTCGCTCACAACCAACGGAAAACCCTCGGGCTATGCCGCGGATGGCCGCCACGGCGCCATGGAGGTGCTGGTGTGGCCCATTCACAATGCGCTCCGCTTTTGCGGCTTCGACGTGCTGCCGCCTTTCGTCGCCTACGATGTCGTGCGCGGTGATGGAGAGCGGAGGCGGGCGATCCTTTCAGCCTATGCGGACCGCCTGCGGGGCCTGGCAGGCGATAAGCCCCTCGTCTTTCACGGCCTCGATGACTACGACCGTGACGGCCGGCTGAAAGCGGGCGTCGAGCCCCGGACTGCGGCCCAGCGCATGCGCCTGGACAAGGACGGGCGTTAACCATGCCACGGACTCGTGCGAAAAAAAATGTGCCTCCGGGGCGTGTTTTCGTTAGATTGGCGGCACTCAATAGGGAGGAAACGAGTATGACCCATTCGACAAAATCCAGCGGACTATCGCGCCGCAAGTTTCTCAAGGGGACGGCCGGGGCCGCGGGCGCGGCGGCCGTTGTCTCGACCTTCGGTATCGGCACGGCGCGCGCGCAACTCAAGCAGATCAGCTTCATCACGCCCTTTGGCTATCTCATCGGCTTCGCGCCGATCCTGAATGCGAAGGCCGGCGGGCATTTCGAGAATGCCGGGCTCGACGTCACCGTGCTACCCGGCAAGGGCTCCTCGATGGCGATCCAGCAGACCGTCGCGGACCGCGCCCAGTTTGTCCGGATCAGCGGTATCGACGTCGTCAAGGCGCGCGACAAGGGCGCGTCCCTGGTCGCTGTCGCCACGATCGCCCAGTCCTCGCCGTTCTTCGTTGTCAGCCCGAGTTCGGCGGCCGTGCGGAAGCCCGAGGATTTCGTCGGCAAGACGATCGGCGTCGTTTCCGTCGGCGGCGGCACGGAGAACCTGCTCGACGTGATGTTGGCCGACGTTGGCATCGAGTCCAGCAACGTGCGGCGCGAGGTCGTCGGCAACGGCGCGGGCGCCTATGGCCTGATCAAAGCGGGCAAGATCGACGCCTATATCGTCAGCCTTGGCACGACCGTGCGGCTGCGTGCCGCCGGCGAGGACATACTCGCTTGGAACACGGACGACGCGGTCAAGATGCCGGGCCAGGTCTACGGCACCATGCAGGAGACCATCGACGGCGATCCCGAAACGGTGACCCAGTTCTTGGTCGCCGTGAATGCCTCGGTGAAAGAACTGTTTTCGAATAGGGACACGGCGTTTCTGCTCGACCGGATGCTCGGCGAGTTCGACATCCTTGGTTCGAAGGACAAGGAATTCACGAAGAAAGCGATGCGTGAGGAAGAGGCGCTCTTCCTCAGCGAGGGCGCAAACAACGTGCTTCGGAACATTCCCGCTCGCTGGCAGTCGATCACGGACGGTCTCGTCAAGGCCGGGATCGTTCGGCCCGTGGACGCCGAATCGAACTACACCAACGCGTTCATCGATAAAGTCCTCTCCTAGCCGCGCCGGATGGAGTATGACGGCAGCCGGGCGGCGCTGCTGGCGATCGATCTTCAGCGGGCGTTTTGTTCGCCCGAGGGGTCGGTCGCGCGGCAGGGCCGCGATGTTTCCTCGTGCCGGGCGGCGATGGAGAGGTGTATCGATCTCGCTGACGCCGCCCGCCGCGTGGGCGTGCCCGTCATTTGGACCCGCATCGTCCTGCGGCCGGATTACACCGACGGCGGCGTCTTCGTTCACGAGTTGCGGCCGGGCCTCAAGGAGGCCGGCGGACTCCAGGCGGGGACGGACGACGTCGAGCTCATGCCCGAGGTGCAGGTGCATAAGGAGGACCATGTCGTCGATAAGCGCCGTTATTCCGCGTTCCATGGAACCGGGCTCGAGGACATCCTGCGGGCGCGGCGAATCGAATGCCTCATGGTTGGCGGGGTGACAACGTCCATGTGCGTCGAATCGACGGTCCGCGACGCGGGGCAGCGCGACTACAAAACCTTCGTCGTCCGCGACGCCTGCGCCGACTTCTCCGACAGCCGCCATGGGGCTTCGTTCGAAGCGATCGCTTTCGGGTTCGGGCGCGTGATCTCGCATAACGAAGCGCTTTCCGCGTTGGCGGCGGGGAAGGCGGACTTGTGACGACAATGTCGGGCGCCCACCCGCCCTCGGTCCCAACCTCTGCCAAGGTACGGACGCCTGGAGCCTCCACCGGCAACGAGATCGAACTCGTCGGCGTCGAGAAGCGATTCGAAATCACCGAGGGCAGCGTTCACGCGGTGGCGCGGACCGATCTCGCGGTCGGACAGCGCGAGTTCATTGTGCTGTTGGGCCCGTCCGGCTGCGGCAAGACGACCATCCTGCGGATGATGTCGGGTCTCCTTCAGCCCAGCGCCGGGATGGTCAAGGTGGGCGGGCGCGATCTTTGGCGCGGCGCCCAGCGCGACCAGGTGGCGCTGCAAAATCTTGGCATCGTCTTTCAGGAGGCCAATCTTTTTCCCTGGCTGTCGATCGAAAAGAACATTGCCCTGCCGCTGAAGCTGCGCCGCGTGGACAAGGCCCAGCGCCTCGCGAAGGCGCACGAGCTATGCAAACTCGTGGGCATCACCGGCTTTGAAAAACGTTGGCCGCGGGAACTCTCGGGCGGGATGCGTCAGCGCGCCGCCATTGCGCGGGCGCTCAGTTACGACCCGCAAATCCTGCTCATGGACGAGCCCTTTGGCGCGTTGGACGCCATGACGCGCGACCAGATGAACCTGGAGATCCAGCGCATCTGGATGAGCAGCGGCTGCACGATCGTGTTCGTCACCCACTCGATCCCGGAGGCCGTTTTCCTCGCCGACCGAATTATACTACTGTCGCCGCGCCCCGGTCGGATTCACAGCATTACCGAGATTTCATTCGAGCAGCCGCGCGACATGGCGATCCAAACATCACCCGAATTTCAAGACATCGTGCGCTCTCTGCGGCGGGAGTTGGAGGCGATGGGATGAAACATTTCGTTCGCCGCCACCTCGCTTGGTTCACGACCCCCGGACTCGTCATCGTATTTGGCATCGTCTGGCATCTCTACATCGTCATATTCGACGTGAGCGGCTTCATCCTGCCCAAGCCCCTGGACGTGGTGGTCAGTTATTTCGAGTTGCTCGGCGATTCGCGGCTGTGGGAGGCCACGGGCGTGACCGTTTTCGAAACCCTTGTCGGGTTTTTCTTTGCCGCGGTTATCGGCATCGGCGGCGGAGCGATCCTCGGCAAGGTCGCCTGGCTCGAGGAGACGGCGCGGCCATTCGTCATTGCAACCCAGGTGGTGCCCAAGGTCGCGCTAATTTCCCTGTTTGTCCTGTGGTTCGGATTTGGCTCGTTTCCGAAGGTTCTTATCGCAACGATCTTGGCGTTCTTCCCGATCCTGACGAACACGCTGTTGGGGGTGAAGTCCGTTGACCTCGGTCATAAGGATGTCATGACCAGCCTGAATGCGGGCCGGTGGGAAACCTTTAAGACGCTGGAATTTCCGAGCGCCCTTCCGGCCATTATCGCAGGGTTGGAGGTCGGCATCGTGCTCGCTTACATCGGCGCCATCGTGGGCGAATTCCTGGCCGGTCAAGCTGGTCTCGGCTTCCTGACCATCGACTATCAAAACGCCTTCGACGTGAGCGGTTTGTTCGGCGTGATCGTCCAGCTCACGCTGGTCGGTTTCATCATGTACCTGGCGATCGTCGGGCTGCGGCGGATACTCATTCCCTGGCACGAATCGGTGATCGTCGAAAAACTTCGGCAACCCGTGGGTTGAGCTCGCCGCGCGCCCGCTTTGCCTAGCCGCGACCGATGAACATCGCCGACTCCCTGACCGGACACGCCGAACGGCGGCCCGATCATCCCGCCATCGTCGACGGCGCCCGCACCATCACGTACCGCGAGCTCGATCCGTTGGTCCGCCGCACGGCGGCGCATCTCGGCGCGCTCGGGGCCGGGCCGGGCGATATCGTCGGCGTTGCGCTGGGGGACAACGCCGATCATCTGGTGCTGCTTTATGCCGTGGCGCGCCTGGGGGCGGCGATCCTGCCCATGGACGTGCGCTGGACCCAGGCTGAAAAGGCCAAACTGGCGGATTTCTTCAAGGCGCGCTTCGTCATCCGCGAAGCCGGCGATCCTGGTGACGGCGTTCCGTCGATCGCCGTCGATTCGGCGTGGCGCGATGCGGTCACGCGCGCGGACACGGGGCAGGATTTTCCGAGCGAGGACTCACTGCCCCTCGTCCTATCCCTATCGTCGGGAACCACCGGGCGGCCCAAGGGCCCGATGATTACCCACCGTCACATGTTGGCGCGGTTCGAGAATCAACGCGTCACGCTGAAGTTCCGGGAAGACGACCGTTACCTCAGCGTGACGCCCCTCTACTTCGGCGGCGGGCGGCATTTCACCATGGGGTTTCTGTTCCAAGGCGCGACGGTCGTTTTCTTCCCGCCGCCCTTCGAGCCGCATGATCTCGTTGCCGCCGCCGGGGCGTACGGCGCGACCGTTACCCTGGTGGTGCCGACGACCCTGCGCCGCCTCCTGCAACTTCCCGAACAGGACGCGCCCTTGCTCGGGGACTTGCGGCTCCTTTACACGACGGGCGCCGTGTTGCATCCGGACGAACGCAAGGAGGTGCTGGCGCGCGTTTCGCCCAACCTGATCAACTACTACGGCTCGACCGAAGGCGGCGGCATTTCCGTGCTGTTGCCGGAGCATGGCGGGGCCGCGGAGACATCCGTTGGCAAGGCCGTTTCGACGACGGAGATTGAAGTGGTGGACGAGGCGCACGAGCCTGTTGCGGCGGGCGAGACCGGCCGCATTCGTTACCGCGGACCTTGCGTCGCCGATGGGTTCCATAACGACCCGGAGGCGAGCGTGGAGAGCTTTCGCGACGGCTGGTTCTACCCGGGCGATCTCGGGCGCCTCGACGGCGCGGGATTCCTCTACCTCGTGGGCCGGGCCAAGGACATGATCATCCGCGCCGGGGTCAATATTTACCCGGAGGAGGTGGAGCAGACCCTGCTTACCCATCCGGCGGTGCGCGATGCCGCCGTGCTCGGCTGGCCCTCGCCGGACAAGGGAGAAGAGGTGGCGGCCTTCGTCGTGACCTCGCGCGCGGTGAGCGAAGAGGCGCTGCGGGATCACTGCCGCGCCAGCCTTGCTCCCTACAAAGTTCCGCGGGGCATCTTCTTCGTCGACGACCTGCCCAAGAACGCCATGGGCAAGGTGGTCAAGCCGGACCTCGCGGCGCGCCTGCCCGATACCTCATAAGACACCTCTTAAGACGTTCTAAGCCTCCGCGTCCGCCTTCTCCTTGACGAGTTCCGCGGCGGCGCGTCCGGCAAGCCGGCCCAAGGTCGTGGCCGTCAGCAGCCCGTTGCCGGAGAGATAGCCCCAGCGCGAGGGGCCGGAGAGCCCGCGCGCCGCGCCGCCGCCCGCGAATAGATTGGGCAGGGCCGAGCCGTCCTCACGCAGGACCCGGGCGTGCCGGTCGACGACGAGCCCGCCTTGGGTGTGGAATAACGCGCCGGTGACCCGCACGGCGTAGTACGGCGGCTCGAGCACGTCGCACGCCGTGAAATCGCGGCCCCACTCGTCTTCGCCGTGGGCATCATGCAGAGCCTCCACATCGGAAAACGTTTTCCGCAGTGCATCCAACGGCAGCCCGGTGATCCCGGCGACGCCTTCGATGGTCTCCGCCGATTTCATGGCGCCCACCTCCATGCCGTCGCGGTAGTCCTTGAACTTGACGCCGATCCGGTGCGCGCCTTCGTCGTAGATGGCCCAGGCCACGTGGCCGGACTGGGCGATCACATCGACGGCCTGCTCGGAATAGCCGCGCGCCTCGTTGGAAAAGCGCCGGCCCGCCAAATTGACCAGGAAGCCGCCCTCGGTCATGACGCCGTAAAACAGAAGCGTGCCGTGCGGGTGTGTCACCGTGCCGTGGCCCTGGTAGCTGGCCATGTCCTTGACGGCGGCGCCGAGATCAAGGCCCCACTTGACCGCATCGCCCTTGTTGCCGGCGTGGCCGAAATAGAGGGCGTCCGCCATCTCGGGGACGAACTCGCGCACCATCTCCGGGTTCCCGCCGTAACCGTTGCAGGCCAGGATCAGCGCCCCGCAGCCGATGTCCTCGGTCCGGCCGTCGGGCCGGGTGATGCGCGCGCCGCTGACGCGGCCTGTCGCCCGGTCGCCATAGAGGCCGGTGACGTGTGCGCTGGTGGCGATGTCGATGCCGGCCCGGCCCGCCGCCTCCAGGAGCCCTGCCATGAGCTCGCTGCCGGTGCGGTTGGGGGAGGAGTGCAGGCGGTATTCCGATTGGCCCGGGTACTTGAACTCGGTAATTAGCATAAGCGGTAAACCCACTGAATCCATGAGCCAATCCACGGTCGGCCCGGACGCCTCGGCGACCCAGCGCGCCATCTCGGGATCGCTCTGGTTCTTGGCCTTGGCGATCAGATCGGCGGCCAGCCGCTCGGGCGTGTCCTCGATGCCGGCGTCGCGTTGCAGGCGCGTCGTGGCGGCCGGGATCAGGCAGGTGGAGAGCGTGGACGAGCCGGTCGGCGTCTCGTCGCGTTCCAGCACCATCACCTCGGCGCCGCCTTCCTTGGCCGTGAGCGCGGCGCACAGGCCGCAGGCGCCGGCCCCGATGACGAGGACGGGAACGGAAACGTCGAAGGCGTGATCGGCGGGCAGGATGGGCATGGCGTCGGACGGCCTGCAACTAGAGCGTGGGTTACCGAACACGGGTCGGTGGCACGGGCGCGGGAAGGCCCAGCAATGCCGAATCTAACGCAATAGGCGGATGCGGCGCTACCACGCGTTGCGCTTTCATCGAGTTTGGTGCACGCAGCGCCGCCTTTCAGAGTCCGTTCACCCTCTCCCTTAAGCGAATGGAAAGGACGCAGGGCCTATTAGGATAAAAGGAATCGCCGCCTTGGCGCGGCGGCCGATCGTTTAGCAGACCGCGTGCCCCGTTGTTATGGGGGGCCTTTCGGCCAGTCGGGTACCGGCTCAGTTCACTAGGATCGTTCCATTGGTTCGGTCCGCTCGTGACGGAGAGGGAACCGGCCGTGAGGGTCGAAAAGACACTCTTTATTCTAATTGTGATTCTCTCCGCCGTGGCGTTCGCCGCCGTCGGAACGTCGATTTCGGTGCTTTACCGTACCTCGTTCGAACAGCAGCGCGCCCGCCTGACGGAGTTCGCCCAAAGCCAGGCGCGCCTCATCGAGGCGATCGCGCGTTTTGACGCCGAGTTCAGCGTGGATCATGTCGAGGGCGGCGCCGCCGCCGCCACGCTCAGCCAGGTCGCCGAAGCCAGCCGCAACTCCTCGGGCTTTGGTGAAACCGGCGAGTATGTACTCGGCAAGCAAGAAGGCGACCTGATCGTCTTTCTTCTGCGGCAACGTCATTCCGGCGACGGAAAACCGGAGTCAATTCCCCTCGACGGAGAATTCGCCGAACCCATGCGGCTGGCGCTCCGCGGACTCTCGGGAACGGTCACGGCGGTCGACTATCGTGGCGAAGAGGTCCTGGCGGCCTACGAACCGGTCGCGGTGCTCAACATCGCCATTGTGGCGAAGATCGATCTCGCCGAAGTGCGGGCGCCCTTCGTCCGCGCGGGCGCGATCAGCGCGGCGGTTGCATTCGCCGCCATCCTCATCGGCGCCCTGTTTTTCCGCGCCGTCGTAAATCCCATCACGCAGCGCATGCGGCGCGTGATGGAGAATCTCGCCGAGGCCCAAAGCCTAGCCCATGTCGGAAATTGGGAATGGGATATATCGGCGGACAAAAGGACCTGGTCCGAAGAGACCTACCGCATCTTCGGTCAGAAACCAGGGGATTTGCCCGCGAACTATGAGCGTTTCATCGGGGGTGTGCATCCCGACGACCGCGCTCTGGTCGAGGAGGCCTCCCGGTTGGCCCTCGAGGAGGGAAAGCCCTATCGAATTGATCATCGCGTCGTCCGGCCCGATGGCGTCGAACGGATCGTGGAGGAGCGCGGCCGCGCCTTTTTCGACTCCTCGGGCAAGCCCATAAGGCTGGCGGGAACCATTCAAGACATCACCGAGCGCCGGGCCGCCGGCGAGTCTCTGCGCAAAAGCGAAGAGCTGCGGCGCCAATTCATGGACTCCGCGACCGAGAGTTTTGTCCTTTATGATTCCGATCTCAACTTTCTCGATATCAACGAGGCCGGCTTGAAGGCCTTGGCCATGCGCCGGGAGGAGGTGATCGGCAAGAACTTGGCGGATGTTTTGCCGGCCTCGAAGGAGTCGGGACGGTACGAAAAATACCTGTCGGTCCTCGCCACGGGCGAGCCCCTGCACATGGAAGTCATCGACGTTCACCCGACGCGCGGAGAACTCGTGAAAGAACTTAAGGTCTTCCAAGTGGGGGACGGTCTGGGAATGATCTCTCAGGATGTGACCGAACGGAAAGCCTTTGAAGAAGATTTACGCAACGAACGCAATTTCGTCGCATCCGTTCTCGACACGGCCGGCGCCGTCGCCATCGTCGTGAACCGCGAGGGCCGGGTCGTCCGGTTTAACCGGGCTTGTGAGATCATCACGGGCTACACCGCCGACGAAGTCGTTGGCCGGTACGTCTGGGACACCGTGACCGCCCCCGAACAAGTTGAAGACCTCAAGACGTTGGTCGCCAACCTCGATCACGAGGACCCGGCGGCCGAGCACAGGTCCGTTTGGATCGCGCGCGACGGTTCGCGCCACATTATTTCGATGGCCAACAGCGTCATCCGCAACGAGGCCGGCGAGGCCGAATATATGACGGCGATCGGTGTCGACATTACCGCCCGTACGAAGGCCGAGCAGGCGCTGCAGGTGAGCAACGAGCGCTTCCGCAGCCTCTACGACAACGGCGTGGCGGGAATCGCCATGTCCGATCTAGAGGGGAGCCTGACGGAGATGAATTCCGCTTGGTGCCAGATGCTGGGGTACTCGCGAGAGGAAGCACTTGGCCGCAGGATCATCGATATGATCCATTCGGACGACGTGCCGGCCGCTACGCGTGGCCGCAACCAAGTCTTGAGCGGTGAGATCGCGAGCTACCGCGACGAACGGCGGTATCTACATAAGGACGGCCACGACGTCTGGACGCTGAGCAGCTTGGCCGGCATTCGGGATGTGGATGGAAATGTTCAAGCCTTGATTGGGGTCATCCAGGACATCTCCGAAATCAAGGCGGCGGAGGAAGCGTTGCGGCAGAGCGAGGAACGCCTGCGCATGGTGATCGACAACGCGCCGATCATGATCTGGACAACCGACCGGGACGGCGTTCTTACCATGGTCGAAGGCAGCGCGCGGCCCGTCGTTTCCGGGGAGGCCGAAACCGTGGGCCGGTCCATGTACGACATTCGCGCACACGATCCGGAGGTCCTCGAAAAACTGCACGGCGCGTTGGGCGGCGAAACACACAGCTACGTTCGGGATATGAGCGGTCATGGGCTTTTCGAAACCCGCATCGCGCCGCTCCGCGGTCCGGGCGGAGAGGTCATCGGCATCGTTGGCGTGGCCCGCGACGTTGTGGAGGAATTCCGTGCGAAGCGGGAACTCGAGCTTCTCAACGCCGAGCTCGAAGAGCGTGTCGCCGGGCGCACCCTCGAGCTGGAGAAATCGCGCGACCAGCTCAAACTCAATGTCGTCCTGCTGCAACAGACCCAGGACCAGCTCGTTCAGTCGGAAAAGTTCGCGTCCCTTGGCGGCCTCGTGGCCGGAGTCGCGCATGAAATCAACACGCCCGTGGGCGTCGCTGTCACGGCTGCCTCGCACCTGCGTGACGCCGCGGAAGGTCTGAACGATAATTTTCGCGGGGGCCGGATGAAACGGGTTCATCTCGAGGATTTTCTCGAGTCGGCCGACGAATCGACAAGGATCATCCTCGGCAATCTATCGCGGGCGTCCGATCTCGTGAAAAGTTTCAAGCAGGTTGCCGTCGATCAATCGAGTGACGAGCTGCGGCAGTTCAATGTCGCCGAGTACGTTCGCGAGATATTGCTTAGCCTGCGGCCGCAACTGAAAAAGCGGGGCCACAATGTCACCCTGGGGTGCGACGAGACTCTTTCCATAAAGAGCTATCCGGGGGCGCTCGCCCAGATCATAACGAACTTTGTACTGAATTCGAATGTTCACGCCTACCCCGACGATGAATGCGGCGAGATCGCGATTGAGATCGTGGTGTCGAATGGGCGTTGCGAGCTGACATACACCGACGACGGCCAAGGCATGCCGAAGGACGTCGTGGCGAAGGTATTCGATCCGTTCTTTACCACTCGCCGCGGCAAAGGCGGCAGCGGGCTGGGTCTGAACATTGTTTACAACCTAGTCACACAGAGACTGGGTGGCACTATTAACTGCGCGAGCGAAGTTGGGTTCGGCACCACCTTCGTCGTCGCGTTTCCAGTCACGGAAGGAGCCTGCCATGATGGATAGGAACGTCTCCGAAGAACCCACCGATGAGATCGTCTTCGCCGAGGAAGATGGAATTGGACCCGTTAACAACGCCATCGCAAAACGCCCCTGGAAGCTCATCATCGTGGACGATGAGGAGGAGGTTCACGACGTAACCCGTTTGGCGCTCAACGGCTTCACCTTCGCCGACCGTCCCCTCGAGTTCCTGAGCGCTTTTTCCGGCGAGGAGGCAAGGAGTGTTCTTGCGGAGCACTCGGACGCGGCGGTCGTGCTGCTCGATGTGGTCATGGAGACCGAACACGCGGGGCTCGATGTCGCCAAGTATTTGCGTGAGGAACTCCATAACACCTCGATCCGCATTATCCTGCGGACCGGACAGCCAGGCCAGGCCCCAGAGCGCGCCGTCATCACGAATTACGATATCAACGATTACAAGGAGAAGACCGAGCTCACGTCGCAAAAGCTCTACACGCTGATGTACGCAGCCCTGCGCTCCTTCCGCGATATCACGGCTCTGGAGTCGAGCCGGCGCGGCCTGGAGAAGATCATACACGCGTCGTCTCACATCTTCGAGCAGCGCTCGATGGCGCAGTTCAGCCAAGGCGTCTTGGAACAGATCACCTCTTTGCTGCACCTGGACGACGGGGCGGCTTATTTGGCCAGTGGCGGCGTGGCCGCCGCGAATGAAGACGGGTGTCTCAACATTCTTGCCGGGACGGGCGAATTCGCCGGGCTGGTCGGTCAGGACGGGCGGAAGGTGCTGCGGCGGGAGGTTCTAGACCGGGTCGAGGACGCCTTGCGTTCGCGGAAGACGAAGCTGTCCGACGGACGGTACACCGGTTACTTCTCGACCAACACAGGCGCCGAGAACGTCATCTATGTGTCCGGCGTCAACGAGCAGGGGGATGTCGACCACCGCTTGGTGGATATCTTCGGCCATAACGTGGGGGTTGCCTTCGACAACATCTACCTGCGGGACGAGCTCGAGGAAACACAAAGGGAGATCGTTTACTGCCTCAGCGAGGCCGTCGAAACACGGTCCCGGGAAACGGGTTACCATGTGAAGCGGGTGGCGGAATATTCCAAGCTGCTTGCGCTCGGGTACGGCATGTCCGAGGAAGAGGCTGAAATCGTCAAGCTCGCCGCGCCGCTCCATGATGTGGGCAAGGTCGGCATTCCGGACGCAATCCTCGGTAAGCCAGGAAAACTCACGGCTGAGGAATGGGAGATCATGAAGACCCACGCGGAGCTTGGCTACGATATGCTCAAGTCATCGAGCCGCCGCATTCTACAGGCCGGCGCGGTCATCGCGAAAGAACACCACGAGAAGTGGGCGGGGGGCGGTTATCCGGAAGGAAAGTCCGGCGAGGACATCCATATCTACGGGCGCATCGTTGCTCTCGCCGACGTCTTCGACGCCCTGGGCAGCGATCGGTGCTACAAGAAGGCTTGGCCCATGGACGAGATCCTCGACTTGCTGCGCGACGAACGCGGCAAGCACTTCGATCCGAAGCTGGTCGACATTTTCCTCGATAACCTCGACGAGGTGGAAGCTATTCGTGCCGCCTTCCCGGACGCACCCGCCGTGGCGGCCTAGCCGGATCAAGTTTGGTCCGGACCACGACGCGGTTCCGTCCAGGTCGGAACCATATTAGGAGCGCGGGGTGACGCGGGCGCGGGGAAACCGAACCGAAACAGTGGTGCCCCGGCCCACCTCGCTTTCGATCGAGAGGTCGCCGCCGTGCAGCCGGGCAAAGGACTGGGCGAGCGGCAACCCAAGTCCCGTTCCTTCCTTCGGGCGCGAGCTCAGATTGCTCGCTCGGCCGAAGGGCGTCAGCGCCACTTTGATCTCGTCCTCGGACATCCCGAGTCCGGTATCGCTCACCTCGATCAGGTATGATCCGCCGGCATCGATCGATGTCCGCACCAAGACGCGTGCATCGGCTGGAGCAAACTTGACCGCATTGGAAAGCAGGTTTGTCAGAATTTGGAGGATCATGCGGCGGTCGGCCGTCAGTGCCGCTTCCCCCGCGGACAGGTCCGCGCTGAGACTGATCCCCGATTCCTCGGCGCGCGCGCGAACGAGCATGAACGCGCGTTCAACGACTTCGGCGACGTCTACGGATTCCTCTCTCAACTCGTAACGGCCCGCCTCCAACTTGGAGACATCGAGAATGTCGTTGATCAGCGAGAGAAGGTGCTCCCCACTATCGTAGATGTCGCGGACGTAGGATCGATACTCCGGGGCGCCCAGCGGCCCCTTGATCTCCTGATCCATGAGTTGTGAAAACCCGAGAATGGCGTTGAGAGGCGTACGCAGTTCGTGGCTCATGTGGGCGAGGAATTCGGATTTCGCCCGGCTCGCCGATTCCGCGACCGACTTGGCGGCGCGGAGTTCGCGCTCCATCTCCTTGCGCTGCGTGATGTCCTGGACCACGGCGATCAGGGTCGGGGGACTGTGGTCCTCCACCTCGCTGACCGACAGGCTCAGGACGCATTGCGAGCCGCGGGGGCCGGCCATTTCCAATTCGCGAGGTCCAAGCAAGCTTCCGTTGTTGGCGCGCCATTGAAACGGCGCCGCATCGGCGCCGGCGAGTAAGTCCTGTACGTTCACCGTTACCGGCCCCTCGTTGGGCAGGGCGAGGATACGGCGGGCCATCGGATTGACCGATTCAATGCGGCCTTCCAGATCGAAGGTGATGACGCCGTCCACGATGTTGTCGAGAACCGCGCGTAGGTAGCGTTCCCGCGCCCTCAGCCTTTCCGCCGCGATACGCCGTTCCAATGAGAGGTCGTAGTGAGCCAGCGCGGCTTGAACCCGCTCCAGAAGCATCTCCGGGGCGACGGGCTTTTGCAGGTAGTCGTCGGCGCCCAGCCGGACGGCGCGCGCGGCGCTTTCGACTTCGGCAAACGCCGTCATCATGATGCAGACCGTTTCTTCGTGCCGTTCCTTTAGGCGCGGCACAAGGTCCACTCCATTCGAATTGCCCAGGCGCACGTCTAGAAGGGCGACCTGGGGCCTGAACCTGCGGGCCAAGTCGGTGGCTTCCTTTGGGCCCGCCGCGGCGGCGCAGTCGTGGCCGGCGTGAGAGAGCAAATCGACGAGCGATTCGGCGAAGTCGGCGTCGTCGTCGACCACGAGCACGCGGCCCGATCTATTCAAACGAGAGTTGTGAGTCGATATGCCGGACACCGCGCCCCCCTACCACAGAATCCGCTCATCGATCTTTGCGGTTTCGAGCATTATTTCAGCGCCAGCCTAAGAAACAATTATGCGCCACACCAACGAAGGGTGACGAACAATCATGGCGGGTAGGCCTTCGGGCCGCCGCGGCATCGTGGCCGGCTCCGGTGGCGAGAATTCTCCTGCTCAAGCAGCCGCCTCCCCCGACGTCGTTAGGGGGATGCGAATGCGGAAGGTGGTTCCATCGCCTACACCGGTATTCACCTCGATGCCGCCACCGTGCTGATCGATGATTTTCTTCACGAGCGGCAAGCCCAGTCCCACGCCGAAACCCTTCGTGCTGTAGAGCGGTTCGAAAATACGCGGCAGGACATCGTCGGGGATGCCTGGACCGTCATCGGCCACTTCCAGAATGAAATGGCCGTCCTCGACGCGCGTGCGAACCGCGATCTCGGCGTCCCGGCGTGCCCGGCCGGGGGATTCCTCTTGGGCCTGCAAGGCGTTGTCCAGAAGATTGACGATCACCTGGTGCAATCTGTCCTGATCAATCCGCACCGTCGCGGCGCCGTCCGAAATCGCCAGGCGGAGCCTCGCGCCCTCGGAGGCCACGTAATCGCCGACCCATGCCGCAACGCATTGATTCAAGTCGACGGTCTCGAGGCAAGGTTCCTGGTTGGCGGAGAAGTCGAGTAGTTCGGCGATAATTCGATCGCAGCGCGCGATGTTGCGGTCGATGCGCCGGAGTGTGGTTTGCGCCTCCTCGCCGCCGTCTTGAAACCTCGAGCGCAGGCTGAAGACCGATGTGCGGATGGTGGCCAGGGGATTGCGGAGCTCGTGGGCCACGGTGGCGGTGAGTTGGCCCAAAGCGGCAAGCCGTTCCGCGTTGATGAGTTCATCTTGCGTTGCACGAAGTTCGGCGGTCCGTTCGGTGACTCGCCGTTCGAGGCTCTCGTTGAGCGATTCGAGTTCACGCTCGGCGCGTTTCCGCTCGGTGATGTCGATCGATATAGAGCCGATGCCTTGCGGCGTGCCATCGCTGCCCGGGATCGGGAAAATAGACAAGGCCCAGGTGTGTTTGATCCCCGGATCGGTTTCGACCTCGCCCTCGAGTTCGAGGTCCAGAAGCGGCTCCGCGGTTTCGAGGATTCGGCGAAACAACGGTTCGATCTTTGGCGCGAGATCGGGCGCGAGATCGCGGATGGGTTTTCCAATATGGTCTTCCGCCGGAATCCCGTTGGTCCGGGCGAGCGTTTCATTCACTTTCAGGTAACGGAAGTCGCGATCGAACATGACCAGCTCGGCGGGCGCCTCGGCAAAGAAGGCGTTCAGTCGGCTCTCGCTTTCGCACAACGCGGCCTCGGCCCGCTTTCTTTCCGTGATGTCGCGGGTGATGACGCCAACGCCGGTGCCGGCGGGAAACGCGGAAATGGCGCGGTAGGTAGCTTCTCCATCGCGCCGAGTGACCGCGATTTCGGCGTCATACCGGCCTCCCGTCCTCGCGATGTCCAGGTAGCGGGCGTATCTCTCCGTGCCCGCGAGGCTGGGCATGAGTTCGAGGAGGGGCCTGCCGACGGCTTCCTCCAACGGCCTGCCCAAGTGTTCAAGTGCCGGGGCATTGGCGCTCAAGAGCTTTAGGTCACGATCGAAGAGGGCGAAATCGTCGGTGGCCGCGTCTTGAAACAGGCGAAGTGTTTCCTCGCTTTCGCGCAGCGCGGCTTCCGCCTTCTTCCATTCAGTTATGTCGGCCGAACTAATACCAAGGCCGTCGCCCGCCTTGAAAACCCGCATAACGATTTGGCCATGCCGTCCGTTTCCAAAATCGACGCCAATCTCCATCTCAAACGGTTCGCCCGTTTTAAGGACCTCGTGATACCTTTCCAGGCGGCCGGTGGCCGCGGCATTGGGAAAGACGTCGACCATGTTCCGGCCAATGATGTCCCCTTTTTTCCAGCCACGCGATTCAAGGGTGATCGCGTTTATGTCGATCACGTTCAGGTCGGCGTCGTACAAAACGAAGTGCTCGGTCGCCGAGTCCATGAACAATCGCCTGCGCTCCTCGCTTTCGCGCAGCGCCGCCAGCGATTGCTCAAGCTGGTTCGCGCAGCCACGCATCTTGCCGATGACGATCAAGAATCCAATGCTTATCGCGACTGTCGCGGCAATCGTGAGAAACCAGCGGTAATTGAGGTGCAACTCCATCATGATGGACATGGCGTCGGCTCGGGGGATGAAGCCGGGCAGAATCAACATCGTGAAGAGTTCGGCCGCGTAAAATGCCCCGGTCATACCAAGACCGAGGGCGACAGCGAAGAGTCCACCGGCGGCCCCCATGTCGGTCAGTGGTTTCCGGTATCTAAAGAAAATGTAGAGCGCGGTAATAACCACGCCCACGATCAGGACGTCGATCATGCTCATAATGCCGATCGAATTCGAGATCATGGCCTAGCCCACTTTGGATTGGTGGTGGACGGAGTGAATCCGCGCACGAGGGCCACCGATTCCCCACACACGGTGATAAGGGGCCGGGCTTGCGAATTCGTTAAATGGGAGCATGGCGGGTGGCCGCACCCCGGTCCGTCGGGTAACCTTGGCCAGACTCGTTTTAAGACTCGTGTTAAGCCGCGTTTTCAGGCGCGTCTAATGACGCCGCGAGAAAGTCCGATGCACGTAAGGCGGGTTGAGTGTGCCCGTGCGGCGCGTGCGTATAAACCGGATAGCCAGGGGAGTCACCAAGGCCATGCCCTACAAGGACATAAAATACGGCGTCCGCGCGGGGGTCGCCACCATCACCATCAACCGGCCGGAGGTTCACAACGCTTTCCGCGGGCAAACCTGCGAGGAACTGATCGACGCCTTCAATCGCGCCGCCTGGAACGAAGACATCGGCGTCATCGTCCTGACCGGCGCCGGGGAGAGGGCGTTTTGCTCCGGCGGGGACCAGAAGGTCCATGACGGCTCCTACGGCGGACGCGGCATCATCGGCCTGCCGGTCGAGGAACTGCACACCATCATTCGCGATGCGCCGAAACCCGTGATCGCCAAGGTGCGCGGCTGGTGCATCGGCGGGGGCAACGTGCTGGCGACCATCTGCGATCTGACGATCGCCGCCGAGGACGCCATTTTCGGGCAGGTCGGCCCCGCCATGGGGTCCGCCGATCCGGGATACGGGGCGCTGCTTCTTTCGAACATCGTGGGCGAGAAACGCGCCAAGGAAATCTGGTTTTTGTGCCGACGCTATTCCGCCCACGAGGCGCTCGAGATGGGGCTGGTCAACACCGTCGTCCCGGCGGCCAGGCTCGATGCCGAAGTGCGCCGCTGGTGCGCCGAGATCCTCGACAAAAGCCCGACGGCGATCGCCATTCTCAAGCGCGCCTTCAACGCCGGCACCGAGCACATGCGCGGCATCGGCAACCAGGGCGCCCAGGCGGTCTCTCTCTACTACCAGACCGAGGAATCGAAAGAAGGCGTGCGCGCCCTCAAGGAAAAGCGCAAACCCGATTTCCGAAAGGCGAGGGGAATGGCGAAGGCCGGGCGGCCCCCGCGTAAGCGCCGCTAGAGTGGTTCCGACTTGGTCGGAACCACTCTAGCTTTTTGTCGCTCACGGCTGCGGACCGGCCAATCTCGGTCAAATTAAGGATGTCCGCGCCTGCGCGAGCGCGCCGGATAACCGGCGGG
The DNA here is from genome assembly GCA_022566715.1 of Pseudomonadota bacterium. Lineage (GTDB taxonomy): Bacteria > Pseudomonadota > Alphaproteobacteria > SHVP01 > SHVP01 > JADFIH01. The sequence goes on from JADFIH010000002.1 coordinate 32,541, forward strand.
CCGCCTTGCGGCCTAGAGCGATTCTAGACGAACTGGAATCGCTATAAGGTGAGGCAATGGCGGCAAGGGCCGGACGCGCCGGTTATTTGGCGGCGGCGATGATCCCGGCGGCCTCGTAGCCCGTTCCCGTCACGGTGAAATTCCCGGCGAGTTCGGCGGCCGCGTCGCCGCCGCCGGAGACGAATCCGCCCGTGATGGACGCCGTGCGCCCGGCCTGGTCCCCGGAGCCGGTCAGGTTAGCGGAGTTGTTGAAGACCGCCAGACCGCTCCCCCCGGCTGAAAACGTCAAACCGGTCCCGGAGAAGCCTCCTCCATCGAAACTCGTGATGCTTGTGGTCGAGGCGGCGGGATTGCTGAAGTCGACCGTCATCGAGAGTGCGCCCACGGCGTGATAAATGCTGCCGCCGTTGTTGACCGTGCCGGCGATGTGTCCGGCGTAGGTGGCCGTGCCCGTCACGCCGGTGATCGTGGTGTAGTCGGACATTTGGCCCGCCACCCAAAAGGCGAGATGTACACGCTCGACGCTGTTTGCCGTGTTCAGCTGCCCGCCCCAATAGCCCCACACCAGGTACTGGCAGTCGCATTCGCCGGCGCTCGGCGATCCGCCGCTGGCCTCGGCGCTAAGCATGTACAAACTCTCGCCCACGGCGACCGTCCCGCCCACCCAGGAGCTAATCATCGCACGGTCCACGGCGCCGAAGTGTTCGTCGTCGATGAAGGCGCTGTTCCCGCTCGTACTGCTTCCGTCTCCGAAGGCCCCGAAATCGTCGTCCCCGAATCTATAAACGTATGCGACCGCGCCATTTACCGACCTGAGGTTGAATTCGGCCTTAACCTTGTTGGTTTCGGCGCTCGTCTCGATACTGATGTCGCCCGGACCGGAACTATTGTTGACAAGGAAATCGGTGGTCAGTGAACCGCTAACGTCCTTCTCGACCAGGCCCGCCGCGAACCCGTTCATTCCCGTGGACGTGCTGGCCGTTCGTGTCGTGCGCGTCCCGAGCGTGTCCGACGCAACGTCCGCCACTGCGTTCGGGCGGAACGTAACGGTGCCCACGCTCGTCACGTCCGTAACCGTGGTCCCGGACGTGGCCTGCAACACGAAGTGGTCCGGCTGATCGCCGCCGAAGAAGGAGGCGTCGTTTGCGTCGCGCGCGGTGTCGAAAGCGCCGCTCAACGTGTGGAGAACGTTTGATCCCCCGACCCGCGTGGAGCCACGCACCTTGCCGGCAAGATATTCTCCGCCCGCCGACGTCTTGACTTCGCCGATGAAAATACTGACGACTGATTCGAGGTTCGTGCCGCTCTTACCCATGACGACCGCGCCGAAGGCCTGCTGCGCCGTGGTCGACTGGGAGTCGTCCCACATGATCGCCGCGTTGGTCTCGCTCGTTCCCCGCGTGGCGGCGCCGGCGCTGGCGTCGGGGATGAAGGGAAACAGCGACCCCATGATGAAATCGCCGGATAATTCGTAGAAGGTCGCGCCCGTCGTCGGGTAGGCCGTCGTAGGAACGCCGGCGAACGCCAAGACCCGGTGGCTGTCGGTCTGATCCGTCAGCTCATAGGTGACGAACTCCTGGTCGGCCCGGAGGACGCGCGTACCGCTCAGAGTGCTGGTACCGAAGGGATTGCTCGTCGAGGTCGCCGTGCCGTCGGTCGAATCGATGTCGATCGTGAAGCGGCCGGTGCCCGCCGCCGTGTCGAACACGCCGTCGCTGATGGTGGCGCCCGAGAAACCGAGGTTGAGGCTCGTGGTGGCGTCGTCGCTGCCGGCCGCGGCGCTGGAACCGTGTTTGATGCGGCCCGAGAATTTCGCGCTCAGGGCGAAGCCCGCGGGCTCCGGATCGGGCTCCGGATCGGTGGTCGTCGTGTCGGTTGTCGTGGACTCGGTGATATTGGTGTCGTCGGCGATTTCCTCGATGCTCTCCGACGTCGCCGTATCTGCGAGCGCCACCTCGAAGGTGGAGTCGGTCTCGGGTGCGAGCGCCTCGGGCTCGCTGTCCGAGCCCAGCGCGGAGATGTCGCTGCTCGCCATATCCTCATCGGTGGGGACATCGTTGGCCGCGACATCGGTGCCGCCCGAATCGTCACCGGCGCCGCCGCCGTCATCGCCGTCCGTGGCCCCCTCGTCCGAGGCGCCGTCATCGCCGTCCGTGGCCCCCTCGTCGCCGGCGGTCTCGCTTTCGTCGCCTGCTTCGTCACCGCCGTCTTCGGCTCCACCCTCACCGTCGTCCCCAGAATCGTCCCCAGAATCGTCCTCGGACTCATCGTTCTCTTCGTTCGTGTTGTTGGCGGCCTGGGAGGTCTCGCCGCCGGACTCGTCCTCTTCCTCCGCGGGTTCGAGACCGCCCTCGAGCGCCGACAGGGCCGCATCCAAGTCCTCGCTGGTGACGGGTTGCGGGTCGGACGGCGGCGAGTCGGCGCTTTCCGTGGTGATGGAGAAGCCGGGACGCGTGACCCGTTTCTCGACGCCGCCGCTCTCCACGGTCATGGCGTCGCCGAAGAGGAAGGTGGCCCGTGTCGCCCCGTTCGGTTGAACGGTGATTAAAGCGATGCCGCCCCGGATGCCGATGGTGGATGTGGGCGTCTTCAGCGTGACCGGGGTTTTCTTGCTGATCTTGCCGCCGACGAGCCGGAACACGCCCTTGGTTGCGCTGAACGCGATCTTGCCGGTCTGAGTGTCGGGATCGTAGACGAACTCGTCCAGCACGACGTCCGAATTAGGTCCGATCGTGAACGCGGACTCGTCGCGGAACAGCATCTGGACCTGACCCTGGGCCGTGGTGACGATGCGCTCGTTGGCGACGACATCGACTCCCACGCGTAACTCGCGCCGCTGCTGCGCCGGCGCCTGGCCCGACGCCTGCGGGTTGACCGCCGCCGTAACGCCGATGGTGTCTTCGGCGGCGCTGACCTGCGCGGCGAACGCCGATGCGCCGAGCATCAATGCGGCCGCGAACGACGCGAACTTCCCGTGGGCCATGCCCAAACCTCCCCAAACTCCCGAGCCAATTATGGGTGGACCAGCGTTAAGGGAAGATGGAAGTCACACGGGCCGGGGTGTGAAGTTAATTCGAGGTTAGGGTTAACGGTGGGAGGAACCGTGGCGCTGCGAAAGTGCGCGTGGATTTACGCGAAATGAGAAGTGGATTTACGTGAAAATAGATGAGGAGACCAAACGCACCCCGGCCTCGTTCATGGCGGTCATTGCGGCATTCAGGGACCCGCCCTGATCGAGTCCCCGGCAGGCGTCCTCGACCAGCACCACGTCGAATCCTTCCTTGCGTGCATCGATGGCCGAATAGCGGACGCAAAAATCGGTGGCGAGGCCGGCCACGAAAACGCGGGTTAGGCCCCGTGTCCTGAGGTAGCCGCTCAAACCCGTGGACGTCGTCCGGTCGTTTTCGAAGAACGCCGAATAGGAGTCGATGTCGCGCCGGAACCCCTTACGCACGACGAGCTGGGCGCCCGGAACGTCGAGATCGGAATGGAACTCGGCGCCGGGCGTCCCCTGGCGGCAGTGGTCGGGCCAGAGGGTCTGCGCGCCGTAGGGCATTTGGACTTCATCGAAGGGCTTTTTCCCCTTATGCCGGGAGGCAAAGGACCGGTGGTCGGCGGGGTGCCAATCCTGCGTCAGGATCGCGTTCTCGAAACTTCGCGCCAACCGATTGACCACCGGCACGATGTCGTCGCCTTCGGGCACGGCAAGGGCGCCGCCGGCGCAGAAGTCCCGCTGCACGTCGATGATCATCAGGACGTCCGATTCGGTGGGCCGGATTTTGTCCGTCATATCGATGTGGCGTGTCATATCGTCGCGCTGGCCGCCATGTTAGCCGCCATGGTAGCTCATTGGTCGGGGCGGCGTTATCATAGAGCGGATCAAGTTTGGCTGGAACCACGCGCGGTACAGCCCAAACTTGTGAATCCGCTCTACATCAATAAGTTAGAGCAAATCCTCCGGGTCGATGGATCGCCACCCGCGATTCCAATGGGCAATTCCAATCGGCTCGGATTTGCTCTGGGCGTCCAGCCGCCACCCCGCCATCTCACCACCGGGCGTATCACCGCATTGTCCACCAACCAGGTTCAAACGGCGCCGCGTACCCAGTGGGACCGCATCGCCCTCGTCATGCTCGTTGGGATCGTCGCGGCGTTCCATGTGGGCAAGGTGCCCTCGGCGTTGCCCGAAATCAGGCTCGACTTTGGAATCGGCATGGTTTCCGCGGGCTGGATTGTATCGGTCTATACAGGGACCGCGGTCGTTCTCGCGTTGGCCTCCGGCGTGCTCGCGGACCGGCTGGGACACCGAAATACACTCTTGGGCGGGCTGCTTCTGCTCGCCGCGGGGAGCGCGGCCGGAAGCGCGATGGACACGCAGCCCGCGCTGGTCGCCATGCGCATTGTCGAGGGCGTCGGTTTCGTCCTGATCGTCGTGTCCGCGCCGAGCCTCATCCTGCGGGCGGCGGCGCCGAGGGATCACAGCTTCAGCCTGGGGATTTGGGCCGCCTTCATGCCGATCGGGGTGACCGGCATGCTTCTCGTCGCCCCCTTCGTTTTGACCCAGTTCGGATGGCGCGGTCTTTGGCAACTGAACGCCGCCATTCCCCTGGCGACCTTTGTTGTCGTCTTGGCGATGTTGCGCCAGCCAGCGCCGCCGGGCGCGCCGCGGTCCCCGGCGGGACGCATCTGGAGCGATCTCAGGCTCACCGTGGCGCGGCCGGGCCCGTGGGTGCTGTCCCTGTCGTTCGCCATGTTTGGCGCGCAGTTCGCGACCCTGACAAGCTGGCTGCCCACGTTCCTGATCGAGGTGCAGGGGCGGACCACGGCGCAAGCGGCGGGGATGACGGCCATGGTCGTCTCGCTGACGGCGGTGGGCGCGTTTGCCGGGGGATGGATTCTCGGACGTGGCGTGCCCCGGTGGGTCCTGCTCGCTATTTGCGGCCTCCTCACGGGGCCCCTGGGCCTCGGCACGTTTGCCGTGGGTCTGCCGGTGGGCCTGTCCTACGCCGCCGCCCTTGGCCTATCGCTGGTGGGCGGGTTCATACCCGCCGTGATTCTGGCCAGCGTGCCCGACCATGCCCCGAGCCTCGCCCAAATCGGCGCCACCAACGGTATCCTGCTGCACGGCGCCAATTTTGGACCGCTTTTGGGCCCGCCGGTATTCGCGGCCGTTGTATCCGGTCTAGGAGGCTGGACGGCGGGCGGCGTCTTTTTGTTTATTTTAGGTTTGATATCGCTTTTCCTTGCCCTGGTGATCCGGCGTATCGAGCGGGGTATGGCGGCGCAACGCGGGGACAAATGGGAACCGCTTTAGGCGGTTTCTTTTGAAAGGGTACGCAGAATCTCGGCATTGGCCGCCACGTAGCCGGGCGCCGTTACCTTGATGTGGCCGCGGATCGATTCGTGCACCGCCGGCAGGGCGTGAAACGGCAGCCACGGGTAGGCGTGATGCTCGGCATGATAGGGCATGTTCCAGGTGAGCCAGCGGACATACCGGTTGGTGAGCGTGGTGCGGCTGTTGGCCAGCATCTCGGGCGCCATTGGGCACCCCGTGTGCTCGGCCAAAAGGAAAAGCCGTAGCGCCGGCTGTCCAACCAGGGCGGGCACGAGCCAAAGCCAGGCCAGCTCGTCGAGCCAGCCCACCAGGGCGGCGGCGAAACCCAAAAGCACGTAGAGCGTTACGAAGCGGAACGCCTCCCGTTCGATCGTGGGCCGCAGGGGCTCGGGGATGAAGGGCAGGGGGCGCCCGCGCCCGAAGGCGTGACGCAACGTCGTGGCGACGCGCTCGCGCCAATAGGGAAGGCCCGAAACATGGAGGACGTAGGCCGCGGCGGTGCGTGGCTTGGGCGCGATCAACTCCGGGTCACGGGCCGGGTCCTGGGTGAACAGGTGATGCTCGAAATGAAAGGCGCGGAAGTAGCGCGGCGGCAATAGGATCAGAAAGCCGCAGAGGTTCGCGGCCGCCTCATTGAGGCGGCGGCGGCGAAAGGCCGTGTAGTGGATCGTTTCGTGGAGGGGCGCGAAAAGGAACGTCAGGACGACGCCGTGGACCAGAACGAGCGGCAACGCCCAGGCCCCGCCGCGGGCCGTCAGGATCAGCGCCCCGGTCACCGCCAGCAACCCCGCATGAGCGGCAAGATGCCGGAGGCCCTTGCCGTCAATCCGCCGGCGCAAGGCGCGTAATTTCGTGGCCTCGACGAGCTCGCGCGGGAAGGGGCTGGAACGGACGTTGCTCACGGGTCTCCTCTCAACGTGACGCCCGCGAGTTTAGGAGAGTTTCAGGGAAAATGCTTAGGGGTTGTCGGCTGGGAGGTCGTCGGCCGGGGGGTTGTCGGCCGGGGGATCGCCGGCTGGCGCCGCGGCCGCAAACGAGCCCTTGAGGCGCTGCTGCTGTTCCGGCGTCAGGTAGGCCCATATCTGGTCCAGGTTGGGTTTGACATGGCTCGCCCCGGCGAGGAAGGCACGGCCGTAATACTTGTAGGCCATGGCGTAGTCCTGAGCCACGCCCCAGCCCGCCGCGTAAGCGTAGGCGAGGACTTCCATGGCGGCGGGGTCGGCGTCCTCGCGTGCACGCAGGGACAGCGTTTTGAAGTCGGCGGGGTTCGGCGGCGCCGCCGCGACCCGTTTGAGCAAGGCGTTCCAGTCGTCGTCGGAAACCATTTTGGGTTTTTCGTCCAGCGCGGCCGGCCGCGCCGGCGCGGTCTCCTCCTTCTCCGTTTCCGGCGCCTTTTTCGTCACCTGGGTGGCGCGGCTCTCCCACCATTGGCCGCACCAGGACGCGGGTTGATCCGAAAGACAGATGTAGGCCGCGCGTGCGGTGGTGAGTTCGGCCCAGTCGAAGTTCTCCCAGTCCGACGGCGTCGGTCCGTTTTCTCCTGCCGAGGCGTGAGCGCCCAGGGTGAGGAACGGGACGATGATCGCGGCCGCGCACAAAAGACGGGTGCGTCCCGCAAGGGCTTGGACGGTTGAGCTTCTCCTCGCCATCGTCTTTTTCTCGATATCTTTTTCCCGATGTCTGGCGATCGTTACCACGGCGCGCGAAACCTCGTGTGGCGCCACCCGGACAGATTGTCATACCTTCGCTAACCATTGCTTTCGCAATGCGGCGCATTTTCCGAGGATTCGGCGTAAATGCCGGCGGTGGGGAGGGGCGGCGAATCAAAGGGCCGTTGGACGCCGCACGGCGCCCTTTGGGGGCCCAAAAGGAGGCTGTCCGCCCAAAAAACACCCTGGACGGGGATTAGATCGCCGGCAACGGACTCTGGGGAAGGTTTGCGGGATCGCTCAGGCGAGGGCCAGCCAGACTAAACGCTAGCCTCGTCAGTCTCTTTACGCTCGGTCACAGCCGGGCCCTCGGTCACAGCCGGGCCCTCGGTCACAGCCGGGCCCTCGGTCACGGCTGGGCTATCGGTCACGACCGCACCCTCGGCCACCGCGAGGTCCCCGGCCGTGGCCAAGCCATCGACCGGCTCCGACTTATCGGCGCGGGCGCTCGCTCGAGCCTCCCGCTTTGCCGCCTTCTTCGCGGCTTTTTGCCTGTCTCGCTCAGCTCGCTCGAAAGAGTAGTTTTTTCGCCTTGCCATGCTGTCGGCGTTACTCCACGAGCTTGAGGTTCTCCGCGGACGTCCGGCCATCGCGGCCGCTCGTCACTTCGTACTCAAGCTTTTGCCCCTCGGCGACTGAAGGGATGCCCGCACGCTCAAGCGCGCTCACGTGAACAAAAACGTCCTTCCCCCCGTCATCAGGTGCGATGAAGCCAAAGCCTCTGGTGGTGTTGAAAAATTTTACGGTTCCAATAGCCATTGCCATCCTCAGTGCGGTGTCATCCTCGATGCGGCCGAAACAAAGCCTCGATGCGGCCAAAACAAAGCGCGCCACCTTCGCGGTGTGGCGTCGCCAGAGCAATACTCATGTCATGAGATAGCCAAGTCAGTTGCCAGAGGAATCTCCAGCGCGGCGATATCCATACGGACGGGTCGTGTTGCTCGTGATAATAGTTTAGGCCCTGCTGGGCCCGGCGACAAGCGGCATCCCCGGCGCATTTACCTTTTTTTAACCATCGAGACGCAGGCTCCGAGGCTCCCTTGGAGGTTCGAGCCCATGACCAGGACGACATATTCCTTCTTTGCGGTCCTCTCGCTGGCACTTGTTATGGTGGCGGTGGGCAGCCCGCCGGGCGGTTCCCCCCTGATATGGACCGGCTACGGACTCCAGGCCAATATTCTGGCCGCCGCGGTGGCGGTGGGCGCCCACTTGGTTCTGGCCGCACTGATCTACCGCCTTTGGAAAGGGCTCCGCTGGGGCGCCGACCACCGCCTGCCGGCCGTCATGGCCCGCCCCACGGTTCACGCCCCAAGGATGCTCTCGCATGACGCACGGGCCGATTTTGAGGTTCCCGACGTTGCGCACCCCGACGTCGCGCTTATTGGCCTGCGCGGGCTGACGGCGCGTGCGGCGGAGCGGGGCGACCTGGGAACGGCGCGTAAGCTGGCCCGCCGCGGCCTGGCCGACAGCCCTGGCACCGGCTGGCTGGAAGAACTGCTCGATAATCCGATAGCGCCGCCCTCAAAGGTTTAGCCTAACAGGGGCCTAGAGTCGTTCCGGCTTGGCCGGAACCACTCTAGCTTTTTGTTGCTCGCGGCTGCGGACCCACGGTCCGCGCCTGCGCGGGCGCGCCGGATAACCGGCGGGCCGCCTTGCGGCCATGGACGATTCCAACGGCCTTGAGCGATTCCTGTTGAACCAGAAACGCCTAAGGCAAGGCTCACCCCTGAAAAGGCGCTCGGGAGCAACCCGGGCCGATCGCGCCGGCCCCGAGGGGCCCGGCCGGGCCGCCGGTTGGGCATGCCGCGCGAGCGCCCGGGAAGACTTTCAATCATAGAGACAAGACGCCGGTCCACACTGCGGAATCCGTCTGTCAGACGTGGAATTTAGGCGATTGTTAGAGTTCGGCGCGTAGAAATACGATCAAGGAAACATCAATTTTGGAGGACCTTGACCGGAGTTGGAGCAATCCACCCTGGGGTTTTGGTCCCACCTCGGGTTTTGGTCCCACCACGGGTTTTGGTCCCACCACGGGTTTTGGTCAAAGGGCGGAAAACCGTTTTCCATGACGATCAAGTCGCTAGGTCTCGTCATCTCCATACTGCTGGGGTTGCTTACGATTATCCTCCTAACCGGATCCATCGTCAGCATCGGCAAAGTCGACGCCATTGGCGACACCTGGGCGAACTTCGAACGGGACGCGGCGAAAAAGGATGTCTACCTACGCGAGTTGTATGATGCCATCGGCTATGGCGGCCTTATTCACGAGTTCAAGAACTATATCCTGCGTCAGGATCAGCCACGGATCGCCAAGGCCCGGGCCAGGGCCGCCGAGGCGATAGCCGCGCTCGACGGTTACACGGCCCATACCAGCGATCCGCTGGAGAGGGAGGCGTTGGAGGTCATCCGCGCCACTGTGGTCGAGTACCTTTCCGCCCTGTCGGTCGCCGAATCGCTTGCCGCCGAAGGAACAACGCCCCGCCAGCTTGACGGAACCGTCATTATCGACGATCGCGCCGCGCTCGGCGCGATCGAGTTCCTCAACGGCCAGATCGTGATGGCGCGTGAGCGCAGCGCCCGCGCCGTGGAGCAGGCGACCGTCTCCGCCCGGACCTTTTTCAAATGGCTCAGGGCGCCGGTCGCCCTGACGCTGGTATTGTTGGTGGGTCTCGTGTTCTGGTTCACCCGTTTTCGTCTCTCTGCCGCGCTTGGCCGGATCGAGGACACGATGACGCGGCTGGCCGCCGGGGACACCTCCGTGCCCGTGCCGGATATCGGCCGCGCCGACGAGATCGGCGACATGGCCAAGGCGGTGCAGGTGTTCAAAGAGAACGCGATCGAGAAGGCGCGCCTCGAAAAGGACTCCGAACGCACGACGCGTTTGTTCGCCAAGGCGTTCCACGCCGGTTCCGCCCTAATGACATTGAGCCGGCTGTCCGACGGTAAGTTACTGGACGTCAACGTTGCTTGGACAAAGACGCTCGGACATTCGCGTGAAGAATCGGTCGGCAACACGACGGCTGGGCTTGGCGTCTACGTCGAACCTGGGGACCGCGACGCCCTATACCGCGAGTTTGCACGGAGTGGCGGCGCCCGCGCGTTCGAAACCCGGTTGAAGGCCAAGGATGGCCGCGTGGTCTTCGTGCGGATCTACGCCGATATACTCGAGATCGACGGCGAAGAAGTCGTCCTGACGGTCACTTACGACGAAAGCGAACGCAAGCGCGTCGAGGGCGCCTTGGACGAGAGCGAGGAGCGCTTCCGTATGATCGCGGAGACGACACCCGTCGCCATCACTATTAGCCGCTCTTCGGACGGCTCTCTGGTCTACGTCAACCCGAAAGTCGAAGAGATGTTAGGACGCCTGCCCGATGGCGTGACCAACCACAACACCATCGAGTTCTACCAATATCCGGAAGACCGCGAGGCGCTCATGGCGCGGTTTCGCAAAGACGGATCCGTCCAAAACTACGAAATCGCTATGCAAGACGTGGAAGGCAATCCCATCCCGGCGCTCATCTCGATGGAGCAGATTTCCTACGATGGAGAACCGGCCATCCTCGCCGCCATTCACGATATTTCGGACCGCAAGCGGATCGAAAACGCCCTGTGGGCCGCCAAGGAGGAAGCCGAGGTCGCCAACCGCACCAAGTCCGAGTTTCTCGCCAACATGAGTCACGAGTTGCGCACGCCGCTGAACGCCATCCTGGGGTTCTCGCAGGTCCTGGAAAGTGGCCTCGTCGGGGACCTGTCGGAAAAACAACGGGAGTATATCAACGACATTCATGCGTCCGGCGGCCATCTCCTGTCCCTGATCAACGACGTTCTCGACCTCTCGAAGATAGAGCTTGGGGAGATGGAAATCGCGGACGAGGAAATCGATCTGGGGGCGGCGGTGAAAACTTGCGCGCGGCTGATGATCGACCGTTTGGAACGTGGCGGGCTTCACCTGCGGACCCAACTTGGCGACTCCCCGGTGAGCATCCGGGGCGACGGGCGCAAGATCAAGCAGGTCATTCTGAACCTGCTGTCGAACGCGGTGAAGTTCACGGAAGCGGGCGGGACGATCACGGTGCGCGGCGGCACGGACGAGGCGGGATGCGCCTACCTCGCCGTGTCCGATACGGGCATCGGCATGTCGCCGGACGAGATTGAAAAGGCCCTCGCCGTTTTTGGTCAGGTCGAATCCGGCATGGACCGGAATTTCGAGGGCACGGGTCTTGGCCTGCCCCTCTCGAAGTCCCTCATGGAGGGCCACGGCGGGAAACTCGAAATCGAAAGCGAACCCGGCGTGGGAACCACGGTGACCGTTACCTTCCCGGCGGAGCGGGTCATCAAAGCCGGGGCTGACCCCGCCCTGGCATTCAGCATGGTCCGGCGGGGGCGCACCGAAGGTTAGCCGCGCCCGGGTCGATCAGCCCAGTTTTCCCCCGCGCGACGCTCTCTCGCGGCTAGGCGCCTCAAACCCAGGGCGAATGGGTGGTGCCGGCGCCAAAGGCGCGGCCCTCGGCGAAACGCGAAAAGGCGAAGGGCTGCAACTCGGCGACGGCGTCGCCGGAGACCAGGTGCTTGGCCACGAGTTTGCCGACGCCGGTCATCTTGAACCCATGATTTGAATCCGCGATCAGGTAGATGTTGTCGAAGATCCAATCGAAGATCGGCACATTGTCGGGCGTAAAAGCGCCGATGCCGCCCGAGCGGCGCTCCTTGAAGCGTTCGCGCGCGCCCTTGAAGCGGTCCATGAACATTTCCATGCAAGCCGTCATATAGTCGGGAAATTCCGGCCCCGGCTGGTACTTGCTGTTGGCCGGCCCATAGGGCTCGACCTGGGCTTCGGGTCCCAGCATCACCGGCATGACGCCGCCCTGGATGCCCGGCCGCTCCATGCGCTCGGTGCCGTTTTTCCAATAGACGTAAACGTTGTCCAGGAGCTCCTTGCCGGTCTTCGGGTCGGTCACCGGCGTGTTCATCAACTCGATGTGCAGCACCGGCGGGTTGCGGCCGTCGCCGCTGTAGTAGGGAGCGTCGTGATAGATCTCGCCCTCTTCGAGGCGCCAATAGGTCCACATATCCTTGCCCGCCACGCGCTCTCCGTTCGCGTACCCGACATCGAGGGTCATCGGTTTGCCGAGCATCTTCCAGTGATCGGGAATCCAGGCGCCGAGCCCCAGGATGGCGGCATCGCACCGCACCGTCCCGGCGGTGGTGTGGACCGCGGAGAGGCGTCCGTTCGTTATATCGTAGGCCTGGAGCTCGACCCGCGGGAAGATCCGCACGCCGTGGCGTCGGCACATTTCGACCAGGCCGTTGACCGCCTGTCTGGTCCCGGCGTAGCCCGACGGTTTCTCGTGCAGCACCACGTCGATCGAATGGTGCTTGAAGTCGGGCCAGATCTTGGTCAGGTGATCGCGCGCGTCCTTGCCGGTAAATAGATCCGACGCGTAGCCGACGCTGTTCTGGCTCTTGTGGATACGCTCGTAGTCGGCGAGCTGGTTCGCCTCACCGCACGACACATAACCCACCTGCTGAAATCCAAAGGCGACGGGATCGTAATTCCAGACATCGATCGAGTGCCGCAAGATGGCGTGCAGCGGTTCGGTCATATAGAGGTTGCGCACGCAACCGCACGCGATTCCCGTGGCGCCCGCGCCGGGTCCGGTTTTATCGATCACGATCACGTCGGCGCCCGAGCCCTTGCCGCGCGCTTCGAGTTCCATGGCCAGATGCCACGCCGTGCTAAGGCCATGCACACCGGCGCCAACGACCAAGTAGGTGATCGAATCAGGCAGCTTGTCGTTCATGGCGCCGGTATCCTCTCAGTGGGTAGCCGTAATAAAATTCACCCCTCCCCGTTTTGGGGAGAGGGTAGGGGGAGGGGACAAGAAAAAATTCACCCCCTCCCAACCCTCCCCCATCAAGGGGGAGGGGTCGTTTTTTGACGCAGGCCTTTCGCGGTTTCCCCATCAAGGGGGAGGGCGCGATGAGATGCCGAACTCGACTCAGCATGGAGTTGAGAATAGGCGATGAGTAATCATGAGAATCGCACGCGGGCTAAAGCTTATCCGTGTACTCCCTGTTCTCCGCCAAGAGCGACGCGTCGGTTCCGAAAGCGAAGTGTTTTGACATGTCGGGCGAAAACCGGCTGGCCGGCGGGCGGCGGCCCAAGGCCTCGGCCATCTGGCGCGTATGGTGCGGGGCATTGCCGCAGCAAATGCCGAGGTACCGCACGCCCGCGTCATAGGCTTCCTTCGCGAACTCGCCGATCTCGTAACGGTTACAGGTCATGGGATCGAGCGCCACCGGAAACGGCCGATCGTTCGGAATGCAGTTGCACGCCGGATCGCGCAGGGACTGGAACGTGGGCTCCGCCTCGGTGGTGCGGAAGGGCACGGGCAGGGCCGCCACATGACAGGACACGGCCGCGCGGACCTGCTTCACAAAGGGCAGAAGCGTCGCGGGCCCGCGCATGCAGTTGAGCCCGACCACATCGGCGCCGGCGTCCTCCAGCATTTTGCACGATTCGGCGGCCGAATGGCCGTCGCGCGTCACGTGCTCGCGGTGCAATCCCATCGTCACCACGGTGGGAAGCCCGGTCTGTTTCATGACGTCCAGCGCGATCAACGCCTCCGCCGTGTAGGAAAAAGTCTCGGCGATGATCATGTCGGCGCCGCCCTCGACGGCCCAACCGACCTGCTCCTCGAACATGGCGCGGATTACCGCGTCGGTCTTGGTATCGTCCGGCGTGAAAAGATTAGTATTACAAATGTTGCCGGCGAGCAGCGCGGGCTCGCCGCCGGCTTCGTCCGCCGCCTCCTTGGCGATGGCGAGCGCGTTCCGGTTCAGCGGCTCCAGCAAATCCTCCTTGCCGATGAGGCGCAGCTTTTCCCGGTGGCCGTAATAGGTGAGGGCTTCCACCACGTCGGACCCGGCGCGGACGAACTCGCGGTGGAGCTGCATCACGGCTTCGGGAAATTCGAGAACGACCTCCGGGACGAACCCACCGGCCTGGAGATAGCCCCGGCTTTCGAGTTCGAAGAGATAGCCCTCGGCGCAAATCACCGGCCCCTCCGCGAGGCGCTCCAGCAGGCCGCGCTTGGTCCCATTTCCGTCACTGGTCACGGCGTCCTCCCTGGGCGATCGATGCAGGTGTCTTAAGTTCTCCCTTATCCGCTCTTTGCGCCCCGCGCAAGCTCAGGGTGGAGCAATTTCGCGCCGGGCCACAGGTCGGGATGGCTGCGCGCGTAGGGCGGCGGATAATCGAGGTGCGCGCCCAGCGCCTGCGCGGCGTGCCAGGGCCAGCGTGGGTTGTCGAGCAGGGCCCGCGCCAAGGCCACCATGTCGGCTTGTCCGGTGGCGATGATGTCCTCGGCTTGGATGGCTTCGGTGATTTGCCCGACCACGCGCACCGCCATGTCCGTCTCGGATTTGATCTTGGCGGCGATGGGCACGTTATAGCCGGGCTCGGATGCCAAGAATGCGCCCGGCGCGATGCCGCCGCTGGAGATGCAGACGTAGTCGCAACCAAGTTCGTGAAGCTTCCTCGTAAATGCCACCGCATCGTCGTCCGTAAGACCGCCCTCGACGCCATCGCTGCCGGTGATGCGTAGTCCCAAGGGCCGCTGGTCCGGCCACACTTGGCGTACGGAGGCAACAACTTCTAGGGGAAAACGCATGCGGTTCTCCAGGCTGCCGCCGTACTCGTCACGCCGATGGTTCGATACCGGTGACAGGAACTCATGAAGAAGATAACCGTGCGCCGCGTGGACCTCGATCAGATCGAAACCGATCCGCGCCGCGCGCTCCGCCGTTGCAACGAAGGCGTCGCGAAGTGCGTCCATTTTCACGGCGCCGAGTGCGCGAGGCTCGGGCCAGCCATCGCCGAAGGGCAGGGCCGAGGGCGCCACTGTTTTCCAAGCGCTGTCCTGCTCGGACAAGGGCTGCCCACCCTCCCACGGCACGTGCACCGATGCCTTGCGGCCGGCGTGGGCGATCTGGATGCCGAGTGGCGTGCCGCCGTGTTCCCGCACCGTCGCGATGACCTTCGCCAAGGCCGCCTCGTTTTCATCGGAGTAAAGGCCCAGGCAAGCGGGCGTGATGCGCCCCTCGGGTTCGACGCCGGTCGCCTCGATCATGAGCAGGCCGGCCCCCGACAGCGCCATGTGTCCGAGGTGGATCAAGTGCCACTCGTTCGCGTTTCCGTCCACGGCGCTGTACTGGCACATGGGTGCGATAACGATGCGGTTCGGCAAGGTCAGGCCGCGCAGGTCGATGGGACTGAACAGTTGGCTCGGCATGTGGTGGGGCTCTTTCCAAGTGGCGGACCAAGGTCGGCCGGCGCTTTGAATCCACTCCTACAGGGCCGGAACGGGCGGGTCCAGTGCCCGCCCGCGCTCCTTTTCCCTGGCCCATGGGCCCGCTCCGTGCTGAAATCACCGATTGGACCAGTGGGAGTGGTGTCGATGGGTGCAGGACCGGATATCGCGGCCGGGCGGCGGGAGGCGGCCGAATACGCCGAGGCCTTTGGCGAGCTCAAGCCGCCGCTGGGCCGCAGTTCGGCCCTGGTCGAGGCGAGCCGCTGCTACTTCTGTTACGACGCGCCCTGCATTGAGGCCTGTCCCACGGGCATCGATATCCCGAGCTTCATCCGCAAGATCGAAACGGGGAATGTCAAAGGCGCGGCGCTCGACATTCTCGAGCCCAACATCTTCGGCGGGGCGTGCGCGCGCGTCTGTCCGGTCGAGACCCTGTGCGAGCAGGCCTGCGTGCGCGAAGCCCAGGAGGGCAAGCCGGTCGCCATCGGGTTGCTGCAGCGCTACGCCACGGACCGCTTTCTTGAAACCGGCGCGCAGCCGTTTGCGCGCGCGGCGTCCAGCGGCAAACGTGTTGCGGTGATCGGCGCCGGACCGGCGGGTCTGTCGGCGGCGCACCGGCTCTCGCGCCTGGGCCACGACGTCACGGTCTTCGAAGCAAGGGACAAGCCCGGCGGGCTCAACGAGTACGGCATCGCCGCCTACAAGGTGCCCAATGACTTCGCCCAGCGCGAGGCCGCGTTCATCCTCGGACTGGGCGGTATCGAGATCGAATACGGCAAGGCGCTTGGGAAGGAGATTTCGCTGACCCGGTTGCGCCAGGACTTCGGCGCGGTGTTCATCGGCGTGGGCCAGGCCGCCGTGCGGGCCCTTGATGCCGAGGGGCATGGCCTTACGGGCATCGAACCGGCGGTCGATTTCATCGAACGGCTGCGCCAGGCCGGCGATGTCTCGGCCTTGCCGGTGGGCCGCCGCATCATCGTTATCGGCGGCGGTAACACCGCCGTCGATATCGCCGTTCAGACCAAGCGGCTGGGCGCCGAGGACGTGACCATCGTCTACCGGCGCGGACCCGACGCGATGAGCGCCACCGGGCACGAACAGGACCTGGCCCAAACCGACGGCGTGCGCATCCGGCATTGGGCTCAACCGAAACGTTTCGCGGGTGAGGCGGGCCGCGTGAGCGCGGTCGAGTTCGAGCGCACCGAACCCGGCGCCGGCGGACGCGCCCAAGGGACGGGCGAGACCTACACGCTTGACGCCGACATGGTGTTCACCGCCATCGGACAAGTTCTTCTGGCCGATCCCCTGGCGGACGGCGCCGCCGAAAGCCTGACCGTCGAGGGCGGATGCATCGCCGTCGATGGCGATATGGCCACGTCGCTGCCCGGCGTCTACGCGGGCGGCGATTGCGTGGCCGGGCAGGACCTGACGGTGCAGGCGGTGGAGGACGGCAAGCGCGCCGCCCTCGCCATGGATAAGTATTTGCGGTCCTAACCGACCGCGCCCGAACCCGCGGCCGCCGTCGGCCGCCCGAGAGGAGACCCGTCATGGCCGATCTGAGAACCGAATTCGCCGGGATCAAATCGCCGAACCCCTTCTGGCTGGCGTCGGGCCCGCCCACGGACAAGGAATACAACGTGGTCCGCGCCTTCAAGGCGGGCTGGGGCGGCGTGGTCTGGAAGACCGTCGGCGAAACCATCTTCAATACAACCTCGCGCTATCACGCCAACGCCCACAACGGCTCCCGCATTGCGGGCTTCACCAACATCGAGCTGATCTCGGACCGGCCGCTCGAGGTCAACCTGCGCGAGCTCAAGGCGGTGAAGCGCGATTGGCCCGGCCGGGCGGTCGTCCTCTCCCTCATGGTGCCGTGCGAGGAGCCGTACTGGGAGGACATCCTGAAGAAGGTGGAAAACTCGGAAGCCGACGGCATCGAGATCAACCTCGGCTGTCCGCACGGCATGTCGGAGCGCGGCATGGGCGCCGCCGTGGGCCAGGTGCCGGAATACGTGGAGATGGTGACGCGCTGGGCCAAGGCGCACACGCGCATGCCGGTGATCGTGAAGCTCACGCCCAACATCACCGACATTCTCGCGCCCGCCCGGGCGGCGATCGAGGGCCGGGCCGATGCGGTTTCGCTCATCAACACGGTGGCCTCGATCATCGGCGTCGACCTCGACACCATGTCGCCCTTGCCCGAGGTGAACGGCAAGGGCAGCCACGGCGGCTACTGCGGACCGGCGGTCAAGCCCGTGGCCCTGCGCATGGTGGGCGACATCGCCCGCGAGTTCGGGCCGGAGCAGGCCATCTCGGGCATCGGCGGCATCTCCACCTGGCGCGACGCGGCGGAGCACATGGCCATGGGCGCCGGCACCGTACAGGTCTGTACCGCCGCCATGCATCAGGGCTTCAAGATTGTCGAGGACATGATCGACGGCCTGTCGAACTGGATGGACGAGAAAGGCTACCGGACCATCGGCGACTTCCGCGGCCGCGCCGTGCCCAACTATGTGAGTTGGGAGAAACTCGATCTCAACTACGAGATCGTCGCGCGCATCGACCAGGACGCGTGCATCCAATGCGGCTTGTGCCATGTCGCCTGCGAGGATACGGCGCACCAGGCGATCTCGGCGCGGCGCACCAACGGCTCGCGGCGCTACGAGGTGATCGACGCCGAGTGCGTCGGCTGCAACCTGTGCATGCTGGTTTGCCCGGTGGAGAACTGCGTCACCATGGAGCGGGTGGAGAACGGCAAGGGCTACATGCCTTGGACGGACGATCCCCGCAACCCCATGAACAAAGAGGCCGCGGAGTAAGAGCGGCCCGAGGGAAATCGACGTGTTCGTTGCCGGTCTGATTCTCAAGGGCGATGAGGTTCTGATGCTGCGGCGGTCGCACGCCAAGAGCTTCGGCGCCGGTAAATGGGAGCCCGTGAGCGGCGGCGTCCTACCCCACGAGTCCCCCCTCGAGGCCTTGCTTCGCGAAGTGTTTGAAGAGACCGGCCTGAGCGTCGAGGTGTTGGGCGAGGAGCCGTTCGCGGTCTGGATGATGCCCGCGCCCGGCGGTGGCGAGGTGGAGGGCCAGGTCTTCGTTTGCCGTCACACCGGCGGCGAGGTCGCCAAGTCGAACGAACACGACGCCGTCCGCTGGGTCCGGATCGCCGCCGCCGCCGATATTCGGGGCCTCATGCCCGGCTTGGACACGGTCCTGCACGACCTCGCGGCTCGCTTCACCGAGGCCGCCGCCGCCGGTTAGGCGTCTGAGGTCGAACGGAGTTCAGTGCAGCGCGTCGCCGGAGCGTTACACGAATTTGAAAAGCCTATGGCCGGTCAGGCGATACGACCAGCGTTCGTCGAACGAACTCCTAGAATTACACTATGCATCAAGAAGGCTAAGTCCTCTTAATGTTGTCTCCGCCGCGAGCCAGAGTTCGTCCTCATCGCGCACGACCTTGCACATTAAATTAAGGCCGATAAGCAGATTTTGAAGCGCCAAGGCTAAGGCGTGCGTATCGGCGTCCTCGTCGATCTCACCTTGCTCGACACCCCACTGCAACAACTTCTCCAGGCAACTCAGACTGCCCAGAATCGCGTCCGCCAATAGATTGCCAAGTTCCTCGTGTACGTTGCAAAGCTCCGCGGCGCTGTTGATCGCCATGCAACCCCGGCCTGCGGGGTCCGAGGCGCGGACACGGCAAACCTCTCGAAAGGTCCGCGTCATCAAAGCTTTGACCCGGACGCCCTCCCGCGCGTCGGCGAAGGCTTTGTCGGGCGATTGGTTGAAATACTTGACCAGCGCTTCCTTGAACAACGCCTCTCGGGAGCCAAAAGCGTTGTAGAAGCTCGAGCGCGCGATGCCCAATTTTTCCGACAAGGCTTTGACCGAGCAAGCCTCATACCCGTTCTTCCAGATTTCGTTCATCACCGTCTCGATCGCCTCAGTCCGATCGAATTCCCGCGGTCTGCTCATCGGCCCCTCACGGTTTTATTTTATACACCACTGGACATAACATCTAATATATGTTTTGTACATGCGTGAACATAACACAGGCCCATCAGGTTGCGGGCGCGAGGGCCGAACGGTTTGATGAGTCGAGCTAATAGGGAAACCATCGAGAATTAAGGCCAGGTATTTTTAGCGCCGTGCGTACCGCAAATTCAACATTCAATGGATAGGAGATAGTTTATGACAGCGTTTTTTGTTGCGACCGCGAAAGTCAAAGACCCAACCAAATATGGCGACTACGCCAAGAAGGCAGGGGCTTCCATGAAGGAGTTCGGTGGTGAGATCATCGTGCGCGGTCAAGTGCGAGAGGTCCTGGCTGGCGGCGCAGACCATAACGGCGTCGGTATCGTCCGATTCCCAAACGTCAAATCGCTTACCGATTGGTACGCGTCGCCCGCCTATCAGGCGATTATTCCGCTTAGGGATGAGGCTGCCGACATGACCATCGTCGCCTACGAGGCGCCCGCTTAGGTGTTTCATTTCCAAAGCACCTCGTAAACCCATGGTTGTGCTGCTCCACCCGATTGACCGCTCGCCAATATCTTGGGGTTAGACGTTTCAAATCGTAGCCTTTACGATGCGCGCCGCCGCCGCCGATATTCGGGGCCTCATGCCCGGCTTGGACACGGTCCTGCACGAGTTCGCGGCTCGCTTCACCGAGGCCGCCGCCGCCGGTTAGCATCCGATACACCGGCCGCCCTACATTTCCAGGGGCCACTCCCCTGTTGCCCTCGGGTCGGCGGCCCTGTAGGTAACAGGGAAAGAAATCAAACTTAGGCGGGCCGGTCCGGTAGGCGACCGGGCCCCGAGGGGTGGAGGGGTACCCTGGTATTATGGAGCAAATGCGGTACGAAGCGCCCGATACGGTGGACGCGGCGGTGGCCCTGCTTGTGGGGGCGGGCGGCGAGACGCGAATTTTGGCGGGAGGCACCGACCTGCTCGTCCAGTTGCGCGCCGAGTGGATCGAGCCAGATTTAATTTTGGATGTTAAAAAAATCCCGGAACTGACGGAAATTTCAAAGGAAAATGGCGGTTTCCGGATTGGGGCCGCGGTCACGGGCGCCGAACTTGGCGAGCATCTGGGCGTCAAGAAGGCGTGGCCGGGGGTGGTCGAGGCCGTCGAGCTCATCGGCTCGGTGCAGATCCAGAGCCGCGCCACCATGGGCGGAAATCTTTGCAACGCCTCGCCCGCGGCGGACAGCGTGCCCGCGTTGATCGCGGCCGGCGCGACGGCGGCCATCGCGGGCCCCAACGGGCGCCGCGAAATTCCCGTCGAGGACGTGGGCACCGGGCCCGGCCGGACCTGCCTCGCCAAGGGGGAGATCGTCACCTCGATTTTCTTACCCTCGCGGCCCGCCCACTCGGGCGACGCCTATCTGCGCTTCATCCCGCGCACCGAGATGGACATCGCCGTGGTCGGGGCCGGCGTTAGCCTGACTCTCGACGGCGGCGGAAAATGCAGCGCCGCGCGGGTCGCGCTGGGCGCCGTCGCGGAACGCGCCCTTTTGGTCGACGCGGCGGCTCGGGCGCTGATCGGCACGCCGGTCGATGACGCCGCGCTCGACAACCTGGCCAAGGCGGCGAGCGCCGCGGCCCGGCCCATCGACGATAAGCGCGGCACCAAGGAATACCGGATCAAGGTTTCGGGCGTGCTGGCCCGGCGCGCGGCGCAAGCGGCGCTCGAACGCGCGAGGCAAAGCTAATGGCGAAAATACACGTGACGGCGACCGTCAACGGCGATGAGGTCGAATTCCTGTGCGAGCTCGAGGAAACCCTGCTCGACGTATTGCGCGACGAATTGCATCTGACCGGCAGCAAGGAAGGTTGCGCCTCGGGCGACTGCGGCGCTTGCAGCGTGATGCTCGATGGGCGCCTCGTCTGTGCCTGTCTGGTGCTGGGCGTGGAGATGGAGGGCCGCTCCGTCGAGACCATCGAGGCCATGGCGGCGGGCGATGAGCTTCATCCCCTGCAACAAAAGTTCCTCGAGCATGCGGCCCTGCAATGCGGCATCTGTACGCCGGGGATTCTGGTCGCGGCCAAGGCGCTTCTCGAAAAGAAACCGGACCCGACCGAAACCGAAGTGCGGTTTTGGCTGGCCGGCAACCTGTGCCGCTGCACCGGTTACGACAAGATCATACGGGCCGTGCTCGACGCGGCCGCGGAAATGAGGGTGAGCTGACATGTCGACCGCGGAGAAGTTGGAGAACGGCAAGTTTAAGTGGGTGGGCACGCGGCCGGTGCGGCCCGATGGCGTGGATAAGGTAACGGGGCGCGCGCGGTTTGGCGCCGACCTGTTCCTGCCCGGCATGTTGGTCGGCCGGGTGCTGCGCAGCCCGCACGCGCACGCGCGGATCAAGTCCATCGACACCTCGAAGGCCGAAGCCCTGCCTGGCGTCAAGGCCGTGGTGACGCGCGATGATTTCAAGGAAATGCCGTCCGAGTCCGTGGCGGCGGGCGAGATGATGATCGACTACCGCGACATGACGCGCAACATCATGGCGCGCGAAAAGGTGCTCTATGACGGCCATGCGGTGGCCGCGGTTGCGGCGGCCAGTGCGTCGGTCGCGCGCAAGGCGCTCAAGCTCATCAAGGTCGAGTACGAGGTGCTGCCGCACGTCATCGGCGTGATCGAGGCCATGGAGCCCGGCGCGCCCGTCCTGCATGAGGCCATGTTTACCGAGGGCGTCGAGCCCACGCCCGATACGCCCTCCAACATCGCCGCGCGCAACGAGTTGGGCCGGGGCGACGTGGAAGCAGGATTCAAAAAGGCCGACATCATTCTCGAGCGCACCTTCGACACGGCGCCCGTGCATCAGGGCTACATCGAGAACCACGCCTGTGTCGCCAGCGTTTCCGAGGACGGCAAGGCCGAATTGTGGTGCTCGACGCAGGGCCACTACATGGTACGCGCCTTTTGCGCCAAGCTGTTGGGCATGGATATCTCCGACCTGCGCGTGACCGCGTCCGAGATCGGCGGGGGATTTGGCGGCAAGACCATCGTTTACCTGGAACCCGTGGCGCTCGTGTTGTCGCAAAAGGCGCATCACCCGGTGAAGATGGTGATGACGCGCGAGGAGGTCTTCCGGGCCACCGGGCCGACCTCGGGCGCCAATGTCTGGGTCAAGCTGGGCGCCACCAAGGACGGCAAGATCACCGCCGCCGAGGCGGTCCTGAAGTATCAGGCGGGCGCTTTTCCGGGCTCGCCGGTCGGGCCGGGCTGCATGTGCGCGTTCGCGCCCTACGATATCGAGAACGTCAAGGTCGTGGGCTACGACGTGGTCAGTAACCGGCCCAAGGTCGCGGCCTACCGCGCGCCCGGCGCGCCCATCTCCGAGTACGCGGTCGAGTGCGTCGTCGATGAGCTGGCCGAAAAACTGGGCCTGGACCCGATCGAATTGCGGCTGAAGAACGCCGCCAAGGAAGGGACGCAGGCCGCCTACGGGCCCAAGTTCGGACCTATCGGTTTCGTCGAAACCTTGGAAGCGGCGAAAAGCCATCCCCATTACAACGCGCCTCTCGGGCCCAACCAGGGCCGGGGCGTCGCGTCCGGGTTCTGGTTCAATATCGGCGGCGAATCCTGCGCCACCATCAACATCAACGAAGACGGCACGGCGCAACTCATGGTCGGGACGCCCGACATCGGCGGCTCGCGCGCCTCGATGGCGATGATGGCGGCCGAGGAACTCGGCATCGACTTGGACAAGGTCAACCCCGTGATCGGGGACACGGGTTCGCTCGGCTTCAGTTTCCTCACGGGCGGCAGCCGCGTCACGTTCGCGACCGGCAAGGCAGTGATCGTAGCCGCCGGTAATGTCATCACCGATCTGCGCGAACGCGCCGCCAAGATCTGGGATATTCCGGTCGACGCGGTGGAGTGGGAGGACGGCTTTGCCCGGCCCACCAGCAGCAACGCGGGCGAATTCGATCCCCTGTCGCTGGCCGACATCGCCGCGATGGCGGCCAAGACCGGCGGGCCCATTGCCGGTCACGCCCAGATCAATGCCCAGGGCGCGGCGCCAGGGTTCGGCACCCACATCGTCGATGTGGAGGTCGACAAGGAAACGGGCCGCGTTACGGTGCTGCGTTACACCGTCATCCAAGATGCGGGCAAGGCCATTCACCCGAGCTATGTCGAGGGCCAGTATCAGGGCGGCGCGGCGCAGGGCATCGGCTGGGCGCTGAACGAGGAGTACGTCTACGGCGAGGACGGCCGGATGCAGAACACCGGTTTTCTCGATTACCGCATGCCGGTGGCCTCGGACCTTCCGATGATCGACACGCAGATCATCGAGGTGCCGAACCCGAACCACCCTTACGGCGTGCGCGGCGTCGGCGAAACCCCGCTGGTGCCGGCCATGGGGGCGGTGGCCTGCGCCGTCGAACACGCGCTGGGAACCCGTCTCAACGAACTGCCCATGTCGCCGCCGCGGGTGCTCAAGGCGATTGGGGCGATCGGGGAGGCCCAGGCCTAGGCCCGGCCGAACCCGGGGCCAAGACCGGCAGCCGAAAAGACTCGTGCCCCGCGTCTTTCTCTCCGGCAATCTGAAGAAGCTCGCCGGGGGCGCCGAGGAAATCGACGTCGAGGCGGCCGATATCCGCCAACTCCTGCGCGTCCTCGGTGAACGTTTTCCCGATATGCGGCCCCATCTGGAGCAAGGCATCGCCGTGGCGGTCGACGGCGAAATCTATCAGGACGGCTGGCTCGAACCCATTGCACCGGACAGCGAGGTCCACTTGCTGCCCCGCCTCGGCGGCGGGTAGGGCGCGATCGAGACCCTCGAGACGAACCTGAAGACGTACCGTCCGATCCCGAAAAGCCGGCGGCAATCGTGAGCCGGTCTCACTGAATTTTCTGGAGGCTTCACGGTCCCGAGCGCGCGGCGGCCCGACCGGCCGCTGGCGTGGCGGTGAACCGGAACTAGAGCGTTTCCGACTTGGTCGGAACCACTCCAGCTTTTCGCCGCTCACGGCCGCGGGCCGGAAGGTCCGCGCCTGCGCGGGCGCGCCGGATAACCGGCGGGCCGCCATGCGGCCTTGAGCGATTCCAGGTGAACTGGAAACGCTCAAACACCGTTTTTCCCTGGCCTTTCCGGACCGGCCGAAGTCATGTCCAACTTGATCCGGTTGCGAAAATTCGCGTAGACATTGAGGGTGGGGCCAGAATCGGAGGTGCGGCGTGGAAACAAAATCGGCGGACCCGGGCGGACGGAGGCCGTTTCGCGTTATTGGGGCCGTTCTGCTGGGCCTCCTCGTTGCGGCCTGTCAGGCGGGGTTGCGCGCCGACGATATTGACGAGAATTTGAAGGTGTTTTCCACGGAACTCGAAGAACGTTTTCTCGCGCCGGCGGGTTGGGAATGGGGCGCCTTCGTGAACGCGGATGGCGCCCGAATTCGCTATGGCCATGCCGCGCCCGCGGAGGGCGCGATCGCGACGGTGGTTCTCGTCCCGGGCGCCGGGGAATTCGGCGAGAAATACTTCGAGGCCACTCGGGATTTGCTGTCGCGCGGCTATGCCGTCTGGCAAATGGATTGGCGCGGCCAGGGCGGGTCCGAACGCTACTACGACGATCCGCAAAGGCGCGGGGCGGCCGGCTACGACCGCGACGTGGCCGACCTGCATCAGTTCGTCACTGAAATCGTGAGGCCGCCTCGGGACCGCCCCGTCATCCTGCTCGCCCACTCCAAAGGCGGCCACATCGGATTGCGTTATTTGCACGACCACCCCGCGACCTTCGATTTCGCGGCCATGACGGCGCCGATGCTGAACATCAACACCGGCGACACACCCCGGCCCATGGCCAAGGTTCTTGCCACGTCCGGCGATGCGCTGGGTTTAGGCGTCAGGTATGTTCCCGGCCAAGGCCCGTGGGCGCCGGAGCCCGAGACGGTCGAGGACAGTGACGTTTCGCAAGACCCCGTCCGCTATTCCGTGAGCAGGACTTGGCAGATTCGCAACCCGGAGCTTCGGTTGGGCGGCATGTCCTACAGGTGGCTTGCCAACGCCTTCCGCTCCATCAAACTCCTCAACGACTCGGTCTATTTGGGGGCCATCGAGACGCCCGTCCTGATAGTAATGGCGGGCCAGGAAGAACTCGTCGACCTTCCCGCGCAGTATCGCGCCTGCTTTCTGATGCACGACTGCACAGGGGTGACGATCGAGGGTGCAAAGCACGAGATCTGGATGGAACGGGACGAGTACCGCGACGTATGGCTCGCCGCGTTCGACAAGTTCGCCGCCGAGCGCGGCACCGCGCGGTGAGAGAGCCGTTGGTTCGTGCCGCTCCGGGCCTGCGCGGCCGGAGGGCGGCGTGTTGCTCGCGGCGGCTTAGAGTGTTTCCGACTTTATCGGAACCACTCTAGCTTTTATCGCTCACGGCTGCGGACCGGCCCATCTCGGATGAATTAAGGATGGCCGCGCCTGCGCGGGCGCGCCGGATAACCGGCGGGCCGCCTCGCGGCCCTGGGCGACTCCAGTTGAACTGGAAACGCCCTAGAGTCTTTCCGTTTCATATTGAAGCATAGCCAGAATTTCTGATGTAGTTTGCGCATTCTTGCGGAGAGAAGCACTCGAGGAGTTTTCCGATGCGCCGCCATGTTGCGTCGATGGTTCTTTCATCG